>JAPVWO010000258.1 GCA_027493375.1 Candidatus Multivorans thiocomprendens
GTGGGGGAGAGCGGGACGGGTTCGCCGTCGCTGGAGAACAGGGGGACGGAGGGCGGCGACTCCGGGTCAAGGGAGTGGGGCGTCAGGGCCAGGCAGCGGGCGCCCGCAGGGAGTTGGTCGACTCCGACGTCGGTCCATAGCTGAATCCGAAGGAGGCTTCCGGCGGAGGCGCGGAGAGCACGAGGATGGCCGGGTCGGGCGGTGCCCGGGGAGAGAAGCAGGGACGCGGCGCCGGCGGCTTCGGCGGATCGGGTCATCGCGCCGAGGTTGCCCGGGTCCTGGACGCCGTCGACGTAGAGATGAAGGCCGGGATCAAGCACGGGGGCTGTGACTTGCGCCGTCTTCCAGGTACGAGGCGGTTCGGCGATGGCGACGATTCCCTGGGGGGCGTCCGCGTCCGCCTGCTCGCGGAGGCGTGCGGGGTCGATCGAGGCGGCGCGGGTGCCGGACTCGTGCTCGACGTGGTCTATGAGTTCCGCGTGGCGGGCCTGGAAGTCGTGTGTGACCAGGAGGTGACGCAGGGTGAGACCCGCCTCGGCGGCGGCCTTTGCCAGGTGCGGACCCTCGAGCAGAAGGAGATCCGTGTTTCTGCGTCCGTGGCTGCTGCGCAGTCGACGGATCGTTCTGACCTGTGGGTTGCCCGGGCTGCGGATCATGGTGTGGCGATGTTATGAATCGGCGCAGGCGAGGTAAGGAGTCGGCAAGCGTGGATCTTGCCGTGGAACTTGCTAGTGTCGCGCCCCATGCTGAGGCCCGCGAGCGGAACGCGCCGATTGTTCACGTCCGAATCGGTGACCGAAGGACATCCCGACAAGGTCGCGGACCAGATCTCGGACGCCGTCCTCGACGCGGCCCTGAGCCGCGATCCGGAGGCCCGGGTAGCGTGCGAAACGCTGGTGAGCACGGATCTGGTGCTGCTCGCGGGCGAGATCACGGTTCGTTCCGGCGGCTCCGAGATCGACTTCGAGTCGGTGGCCCGGAAGACCATCCGGGACATCGGCTACACGGAGACCGGGGTTGGCTTCGCCGCTGACGACTGCGAAGTGCAGGTCCGGCTCGATCCCCAGTCTCCGGACATCGCCCTTGGCGTCGACACCGGTGGAGCGGGTGACCAGGGATTGATGTTCGGCTACGCCTGCCGGGAGACCGAGGAACTCATGCCGTTGCCGATCCAGCTCGCGCACGCGCTGACCCGGCGTCTCGCCGAACTGAGGCGCTCGCGCGAAGCCGACTGGCTGCGGCCGGACGGCAAGTCCCAGGTCACGGTGGAGTACGACGAGAACGGGTCGCCACTACGCGCGCACACGATCGTCGTCTCGACACAGCATGCGCCGGGCGTTGCCATGGACGAGATCCGCGGGTTCGTGCGGGAACTCGTGGTCCGGCCGACGATGCCTGCCGACCTTTATCGCGAGAGCGGCACGCAAGAAACGAAGCTCCTCGTCAATCCGACTGGCCGGTTCGAGGTCGGCGGTCCGCAGGGGGACTGCGGGCTGACGGGGCGGAAGATCATCGTCGATACCTACGGCGGCGTCGGCCACCACGGCGGCGGCGCGTTCTCCGGAAAGGACCCGACCAAGGTGGACCGCTCCGCCAGTTACATGGCCCGTTACGTGGCGAAGAACCTCGTGGCGGCCGGCCTGGCCGATCGACTGGAGGTGCAACTGGCGTACGCCATCGGTGTCGCCAAGCCCGTTTCGGTCCATGTGGATTCCTTCGGTACCGCCCGGGAGGGGCTCACCGACCGTCTCCTCGAGGAGATCGTCAAGAGTGAGTTCGCCCTCAAGCCGCTCGCGATCATCGACGGGCTGAGTCTGCGTCAGCCGCGCTACCTCCAGACCGCGGCCTATGGCCACTTCGGTCGGTCCGAGTTCCCCTGGGAGCGGGTCGACCGGGTCCCCACGCTTCGCCGCGCGGTCGCCTGACCTCAGGTCCGCACGCCCAGGAAGAGGTAGAGCGCCAGCGTCGCGAACAGCGCGTTGGGACTCCAGGCGGCGATCAGCGGCGGCAGGGCCTCGGACTGGCCCAGGGTGGTGAAGACGCCGATCACGGCGTAGTACACGATTCCCACGACGATCGAGATGCCGATGCCGTAGAGCGCCCCCTGGCGGCCCAGCCGGAACGCGAAGGGCAGCGCGACCAGCGCCATCACCAGGCTGACGACAGGCATCGCGGTCTTGTTGTGGAGCTGCATTTTGAGCTCCGGCACGTCGGTTCCCGCCGCCACGAGTTCCTCGATGTGGCGACGGAGTTCGATCCGGTTCATCTGCTCGGCGTACTTCACCTCCGTGTTGAAGAAGTCCGGCTCCTCGGGGAGATCCACCGGTTGGGGGCCGGCGAAGCGCTGGCTGTTGGTGATCGTCAGTCCGTCGAACTCCCGAATCCAGGCATCCACCAGTTCCCAGCGGCCCGTGCCGTCGCCAGGGACGTATCGGGCCGCGGCCGCGTAGAGACGCCGTGTGAGCCTGTGTTGAGCGTCGAAACGGAACACCTGGAGGCGCTGCAACGTGGCCCGGTCCGCGTCGTAGTGCCGGTAGTTGTAGATGTAGCCGCCGCCGTTCTCTTCCTGGGCGAAGCGCCACTGGCGGTCGGCCCGGTGATAGCTCTTGACGGGGCCGGCACCGCCCCGGATCAGGTCCCTCATTTCAACGACTTTCGCGTTCGAGGCCGGCAGTACCGAGTTCTCCAGGGCGGCGCTCAGGACGGCGACGCCCACCGCCGCGAACAGCGCCGGCGCGGCCAGCCGGAACAGGCTGAAGCCAAGCGCCTTGGCGGCTACGACTTCGTTCCGCTGCGACAGCAGTCCGAAGGTGACGAGAGTCGTGACCAGGACGAGAACAGGCGCGTTGTCGTAGAAGACCTGGAGGGACAGGTACTGGTAGTACTCGACGAACACGCTGGAAGGGACACTGTTGCGGAGCATCTCGTCGACGAGCTGGGTGAAGTCGGAGACGATGAAGACGGCGAGCGCGGCCACGATCGTCACGGCCAGCACGCGTACGAACACGCCGAAGATGTAACGGTCCAGAACCCCGGGGAAGCGAAAGCCCGGCGGATCGACGCGGACCTTTACGCGTGCCCGGGTGGGGGAGGAGGGCAGCGACTGCGGCCGCACACGCGCGAGCCGGTGCTCGCGGGCGCGCCGCCGGCGTCCCAGGAGTTCCCGCCGGCGCCCGAGGCGAGCGACGCGACGCCACAGATGATCCCGCGCGAATCGGTCGAGCGCACCGATCATCAGGCTCTTGTCCCGGTTGCGGCGCCACAGCAGGAAAGTGCCGAGGACGCTCAGAACGATGTTCGGCGCCCACATGGCCAGCCAGGGGGGAAGCTGACCGCTCGCCGCCGCCTCCTCGCCGTTCCCCAGCAGGACGTAGTAGAAGAGGAAGATACCGACCGACACCAGGAAACCGGACGAGCGGCCGCCCCGCCGGTTCCGGAAACCGAGCGGGATGCCGTAGAGCCCGAACACCAGACAGGCCGCCGGGATGGCGAACTTCTTGTGGATCTCGACCAACGCCCGGTTCCGCTCCGACGCGGTCCTGCCGGGCTCCGCGGTCCGTTCGAAGAGTTCCGGCAGGGTCATCGAGCGGACGTCCTTCGCCAGTACCAGCCGTTCTTCGTGCCGGAAGAGGCTGTCCTCGAGTGCGATGTTGGCGTCCCTGAGTCGCTGGAACTGGTAGGTGCTCGGGTCGTTCGTGTCCACTTCGTGGACGTCGGCGACGCCGAACCGCAGGACCGCCTGGCCGGTGGCCTGGTTCAGATTGATCCGGCCGGTCTCGCCCATGATCACCTGCTGTTCCGGGCCCGGCACGGCGTCGGCGAGGAAGACGCCTCGCCAGCCTTCCTCGTTCTCCGGGGTCTCGAAGACGTAAAGGACACGATCCTGGAGTTGGTCGTGGAAGACCTTCGGCTTGACCTGCTGACTGACGTTTCGGGTCAGGATCGACAGACGGAGATCGCTGATCGCCTTGTTGCCCGCGGGGAGCGTGACCGTGCTCAGGTAGCCGGTCAGGCCCGCCAGGACCAGGCTCATGAGCAGGATCGGCCGGTAGATGGCCCACAGGCTGATACCCGAAGCTCTCATCGCTACGAGTTCGCTGTCTGCCGCAAGGCGGCCGATCGCGATGAGAATCGCGAACAGGAAGGCCATCGGAAGCGTCAGGACGACGATGTGCGGCAGGCTGTAGGCCAGGAGCCGCAAGGCGACCGCGGCCTCAACGTTTCGGCCGATGATCATCTCCGCGTACTGGAAGAGCTCCTGCATCAGGGCCAGGAACGTGAACACCAGGAGCCCGAGAACGAGCGGTCCCGTCGTCTCGCGGAGGATGTAGCGGTCGAGGAGTCGGTACATCGCGGTTTCACCGCCATTCTGACTCATCGGCCCGCGTGGCCGGTTGTCTCGGCAGAGTTTACATAATGGACATTATCAGACTCCAGCCACGCAGGAACGACGGGCCCCGGCCGCGACCCCGCCAGGACCCTCCGGCGTCGAGCCCCTACGGTTCCGGCTCGTCCCGGCTCCGGCGGAGCTCGGCCAGGAGCTCCTCGAGAGCCACGATGAGGTCGTTCTCTTCCACGACCTCCTGCCGGAAGCTGAGCGAAACGCTGAAGCGGTCATCGCCCGACCGGAACCGGAACACGTGAGCCTTCTTCCCGGCGTCCTGCCCGGCGGCGCCCGTTTCCGCGACGGCGGCCTCCTCTTCGTGCTCCTTCGCGAGGGATCGCCGCTTCCGGATCTCGGCGCGAACTTCCGCGCGGGTCAGCCCGTGCTCCGCGATCCGCTCCAGCATCCGGATCATCGAAGCCTCCGAGCCCAGCTTCATCACCTCGAGCAGCATGGACTTGCTTGACGCCACGCCGACCTGGGTGGCGGTTTCGCGCGCCGCTCCGGGCATGCGCAGAAGCCCGAGGGACTCCGTCACGCTGACGCGGGACCGGCCGACCGCGCCAGCGACCCGATCGTGCGTGTAGCCATGCCGTTGCACCAGGGTTCGAAGGCCCTCGGCCTCCTCGAACGGCGTCAGATCGGCTCGCTGGAGGTTCTCGACGAGGGCGATCTCGAGGGCGTCCGGTGGCGAGACCTCCATCTCGATCAGCGGAATCTCGACGAGTCCAGCCCGCCGCGCGGCGCGGTAGCGGCGTTCACCGGAGATGATCCGGTACCGGCGCCAGGTCGCCCCGTCCGGGCCGACCTGGTCGATCGGCCGCGCCAAGATGGGCTCGAGCACGCCTCTGGCGCGAATCGAGGCGGTCAGGCCGTCG
Organism: Candidatus Multivorans thiocomprendens; assembly: GCA_027493375.1. Classification (GTDB taxonomy): domain Bacteria; phylum Acidobacteriota; class Thermoanaerobaculia; order Multivoradales; family Multivoraceae; genus Multivorans; species Multivorans thiocomprendens. Next base: position 5,263 of record JAPVWO010000258.1, read on the forward strand.
AGGCTTCCGAGGTCGCGCCGAGGTTGATCCGGGTCGGGTTCAATTCGCGCCAGAGGCACCATCCGGCCGACCGTGCGGCCGCCGGGACGGCGAACTTCCCCGAGAGTGTGTGCTGTGTCGGGTCCGGTTTCGCCTTCCTTCGTCGGCATCGGCCGGCTACATCTCGTACTTTCCCAACGTCTTCGGGTCGAGTTCCTCCAGCCACTTCTTCATCTTCTTCTCGTCCGCTCCCGCCGTCGGGGTTTCGCCGGCGCCATCGCTCTGGTCGGACTGCCTGACGCGCGCGAGATCGGCCACGGACTGGCGGACGAAGAGTGGCGCGCCGGCGCGCAGGGCCAGCGCGATGGCGTCGCTGGGCCTCGCATCGAGAAGGCGATGCTCGCCCGTTCGTTCGACGAGTTCGACCACCGCCAGAAAGGTGTTTCCCTCGATCGCCCTCACGACCACCTCGATGACCTCCGCGCCCACCAGGTCGAGGGCATTCTTCAAGAGGTCATGAGTCATCGGCCGGCCGGGATCCCTGCCCTCGATCGCAAGCTGAATGGCGCCAGCCTCGAAGATGCCGATCCAGATCGGGACGACCGAACTCTCTTCCGGGTCATGCTCGTGCAGCCGCAGGATCACGATCGGCTGGTTGGAGTTCGGCTCCATCATCAGGCCGTGAACCTCGGCCGGGATCTTCCGGTCCTCGGATTCCCCCCGGGCCGACCGGGCCTTGACCTCGTCCGCCGTCATTCCGGTCATCCTACGCGACTGGCGAGAAGTTCGCCCATCAGGGAGTGGTCGTAGGCCTGAAGCGTCCGGACCCGTACCAGCGAGCCCGTTTCCACGGGCCGGTCGGCGACCGGAAAATGGACGATCCGGTGACAGTCCGTTCGCCCCGACTGGTGTCCCGCACGCCGGCTCCAACCGGTCACCAGGAGGTCGAACTCCGAGCCCACAAGCTCCTCGTTCAGCGCGCGCTGGATCGCCGACTGGGCCTTGAAGACGAGCTGCAGGCGCCGGTCCGCGACCTTGCGGGGCACTTCATCCGATGCCGGCAGGCGGATCGCCGCCGTGTTCGGCCTCGGGCTGTACTTGAACGCGAACACCGTCGCGAAACGCACCGTTTCAACCAGGTCCAGGGTGCGCTGGAAGTCCTCTTCCGACTCGCCCGGGAAACCGACGATCAGGTCGGTGGACAGTGCGAGTCCCTTGCGTGCCGCTCGCAGGCGGTCCACCAGCCCGAGGTACTCCTCCACCGTGTATCCCCTGCCCATCCGGCGCAGCACGCGATCGGATCCCGACTGCACCGGCAGGTGAAGGTAGGGCGAGATGTTCTCGTGGCGGGCGACGGCGCGGATCATCCGGTCCGTGAAGTCGCGCGGATAGGAGGTCACGAAGCGCAGACGCTTCAAACCGGGCAGGACCGCGGCGGCGTTCAACAGGTCGGCGAAGTCCCGGTCCCGGCCGCCGCCGAGCGGCGACGCGGGTTCGCGCCAGTGGTTCACCGTCTGGCCCAGGAGCTCGATCTCCACGAAGCCGTAGTCCAGAAGGTGGCGGATCTCGCGCAGGATGTCCGCCATCGGCCGGCAGCGCTCCGGTCCCCGGGTGTTCGGGACGACGCAGAAGGTGCAGCGCTTGTTGCAGCCCTCGATGATCGTCACCATGCCCTTGTGGGCGGTGTCCCGGCTGATCGCCTCGAAGTCGTATGGGCGCTCCTCCGGGAAGCCGACCGCCAGGACGCGCTCGCCGTTGCGGCTGCGTCCGAGGACCGAAGCAAGTTCCCCTACCCGACCGGTACCGACGACGAAGTCGAGATCGGGAATCCGGCGCAACGCTTCTTCGCCTTCCTGCTGAGCGACGCAGCCGCAGAATCCGATCCTGAGGTTCTCGCGGGCGCGTTTGAGCAGCCGGTACTCCCCCAGCCGGGAGTACGCCTTCTGGGCCGCCTTCTCGCGAACCGAGCAGGAGTTCAGGAGGATCAGGTCGGCGTCCTCGAGGGCGTGCGTCGGCAGCAGGCCCTGCTGCATCAACTGTCCGGCCATGCGTTGGCTGTCCAGTTCGTTCATCTGGCAGCCCCACGTCTCGATGTAAAAGCGCTCCACGACGCGGAGATTACTACTCCTTCCGCAGCCTGAAGCCGGCGTGATGCCCCGCCCGTCCCCGGACCGCACCGGTCCCTAGACCGGGGACGCGCGAGCCTCGGCGAGCAGCTCCCGGACTTCGCCGGCCGTCGAAGCGGCGACGCAACGTCTTGCGAGCTCCTCCGCGTCGCCGACGTCGACCGTGCGGACGACCTCCTTGGCCAGCGGGATGTTCCGGGGACTCATCGAGAGTTCACGCAGGCCCAGTCCGAGCAGCAACGGCACGCATTCGGGACTGGCGGCCATCTCGCCGCAGAGGGTCACCGGCACCGGCTGCCTCCGGCCGGCTTCGACGACGAGCTGGATCATGCTCAGGATGGCCGGATGCAATGGCTGGTAAAGGCCGGTCACCTGCTCGTTCGTCCGGTCGACGGCCAGCGCGTACTGGATCAGATCGTTCGTACCGATCGACAGGAAGTCCACCTCGGCGGCCAGCTGACGGGCGATCAGGACCGTCGCCGGCACCTCGACCATGGCGCCGATCTCGACGTCCCGTCGGTGATCGATTCCCTCTGTCGTCAACTCCGAGCACACCTGCGCACAGAGGGCGCGCAGGGCCCGGATCTCCTCCACCGCCGTCACCATCGGGACCATGATCCGCAGGTTGCCGAAAGCCGCCGCGCGAAACAGGGCGCGCAACTGGCTGCGGAAGATGTCGGTGCGCGCCAGGGTCAGGCGGATGCCGCGCAGGCCCAGAACCGGATTCTCCTCCTCCTGATCGTCGTGTCCGCGCGCGGTCTTGCCTCCGCCCAGGTCGAGCGTGCGAACGACGACGGGCTGGGGCGCCAGAGCTTCCAGAAGCCCTCTGACGACGGCCAGGTACTCCTCCTCGGTGGGAAGTTCCGGACTCTTCTCGAGGTAGAGGAACTCGCTCCTGTAGAGACCGATACCGGCGGCACCGAAGCGCTGCACGTCCTCGAACTCCTCGGGCAGCTCGACGTTGGCGAGCAGCTCGACCCCGACGCCGTCGCGGCTTCGGGCCGGCAGCTTTCTCGCCGCCGTGGTGAGCACTTCTTCCTTCTGGCGGCGCCGGCGCTGGAGGACCCCGTAGAGCTCGAGGGTCTCAGGCCTCGGATGCAGCGTGAAGCGCCCTTCTTCCCCGTCCACGATCACCGGATCGTCGTCGGCAACGCGGTTCGTGATGTCCACGATGCCGGTGACCAGGGGAACGTCCAGGGCCCGGGCGACGATCGCCGTGTGGGAGTTGGCGCCTCCGACCTCGATCGCGAAGCCCACCGCGCCGTGACGGCCCAGGCGCAGGACCTCGTCCGGCGTCAATTCGTGGCTGACGACGACGACCTTGCGGTCGAAGTCCACACCAACACCGGGACTGCTCTTCTTGCCGGCCAGGGCGCGCAGAAGGTACCGGGTGACATCGCGTAGATCTTCGCCGCGCTCGCGCAGATGCTGGCTCTTGACCTGCGCGAACTTCTCACCGAGGTCGTCGGCTACCGACTGCACCGCCCACTCGGCGTTGACCCGATCCTCCCGGATCGTCCGATCGATACGGCGCGCGAAGGAGGAGTCGCGCAGGATCACCGAGTGGGCATGGAAGATCGACGCCAGGTCGCTGCCGTACGTTTCCGCGATCCGGTTCTCGGTGGCTTCGAGTTCGGTCTCGACCGTGCGCACGGCGGCGCCGAAACGTTCCACCTCCCGGTCCAGGTCATGACGGCGGATCGGTACGCGCAGAACCTGGACACCGTGACCGCGAAGACACACGGCCGGCCCGATCGCGACGCCCGGGGCGGCGGCCGCTCCCTGGAGCGTCTCCTGGACGGTCGGAGGGCTGCCGGCCGGACGGCTCAAGCCTCTTCCCCGAAGCGGTCCCGGACCAGTTCGCAAAGGGCGTCCATCGCGGCCTGCTCGTCCTCGCCGCGGCAGCGGACGGTCAGCCTGGCGCCGTGCCCGGCGCCGAGAAGGAGGACGCCGAGAATGCTCCTCGCTTCGGTCTCGCGACCGTTGGCCCGCAGCACCACGCTCGACTGGTACTGGTTCGCCGTATGCACGAGCCTGGCCGCGGCCCGGGCATGAAGCCCCAGCTCGTTGACGACTTCGACGACACGTTCTCTCATTTGGCAGGCCGCGCCAGACCGGTTGCCGCGAGCTGGATGCTCTTGCGGCCGCAGCTCCAGATCCAGTCCGCGAGGTCGGGAAGGTCCAGATCGGGCGCCCCGCAGCACAGGCTCAGCACCATCGGCAGGTTGACGCCGGTGACCACGGCGGCCCTGGCCACTCCGGCCGCGCGCAGAGCGCTGTTGCAGGGTGTGTCGCCGAACATCTCGGTCAGGATCAGCACGCCGGAGCCGTGCTCCTGGTCGAGCTGGCGAATCCTGGCTTCGATCAGGCTGGCCGCTTGCTCCCGGCCGGCACGCCAGTCGACGCAGAGCGCGTGAATCGGCGCGTTGTCCGCACTCGAACGCTGGCCGGAAATCGCTTTCGCGGATGCGAGCAGTTCCCGGGCCAAGCCGCCGTGCGAGACGATGAGAACCGGGACGGTCATGGATCCGCGGCGGCTGTCCGGTGCCGCTCGACGTCCCGATGCTGCAGGCGGATTTGCCAGGCGCCCGCCGCGAGCCGATCGGCCACGGCTTCGGAGACCGCGACCGATCGGTGCCGGCCGCCGGTGCAGCCGATCCCGACCGTCAGGTAGCTCCGCTTCTCGTCCCGAAACCTGGGCAGGAGGTAGGCGAGAAGGTCGTCGAGGCGACCGACGAGTTCGCCGAACGCGGCGTGCCCATGCAGGAACCGCTGGACTTCCGCGTCCGTGCCGGGCTTCTCCCGCAACTCCGCGACGAAGTAGGGATTCGGCAGGAATCGGACGTCGAACATCAGGTCGGCGCCGGAAGGAACGCCGAACTTGAAGCCGAAGCTGACGATGTTCACCGTCAGTCCACCGGCGTCGCTGGAGGCGAACTCGTTGTAGATAACGGCTCGAAGTTCGTGAATCGTCGAATCCGTCGTGTCGAGAACCCGGGAGGCTCTGCCCCGGAGCTCGGCGAGTTGCCGGCGCTCCCGGCGGATGCCGTCGATGACCCGCTCACCCGCCGTCGTCAGGGGATGGCGTCGCCGCGTCTCCGAGTAACGCCGGACGAGGACGTCGTCGGAGCTGTCGAGGAACAGCAGTATCGGCTCGACTACCGCCGGATCCGCCTCGTCCAGGAGTCGTGGCAACTCCTCGGCCAGACCGGGCGTGCGAACGTCCGTGACCAGCGCGATCGCATCGAGGGAGGGTGCGGCGGCGGCCGGTTCCTGGACGAGGTGGCGCAGCAGGGGCAGCGGCAGGTTGTCGATGCAGTGATAGCCCAGATCCTCGAAGCAGCGGGCCACCGTGCTCTTGCCCGAGCCGGAAAGCCCCGTGATGACGAACAGGCGAACCGGCAACTCAGACACGCCCGTTGGCGCACAGCAGCTCGTAGATCTCCTGCGGCTTCCTCGCCTTGAGCAGGCGCTCGCGGCCGGCGCGGTTCATCCATTCCGACACGGCGGCAAGCGCCTTGAGATGGCGGCCGGCGCTCTCCTGAGGCGAGAGCAAGACGAAGAAGACCCGCACCGGCCGTCCGTCCTCGGCGCCATAGTCGACGCCCCGCCGCGAGACCGCGACGGCCAGCACGATGTCCCGAAGGCCACGGATCCGTCCGTGGGGCACGGCCAGACCGTCTCCAAGCGCGGTGGAGCCCAGCTCTTCCCGTTCGCGCAGCGCCGACAGGACAACATCCGGATCCGCCAGCCCGAGGATGCGGCAGATGCGCTCGGTCAGAGCGCGCAGGGCGCCGTCCCGGCTCTTGGCCTCGAAGTCCGGGAAGATGAGTTGCGGCTTCGCCAGGCTTGCCAGATCCATCGTCGCTCCGCGGTCCCCTTTCAACTCGTCTCAGAAGATCTGCTTGCGGTCGTTCGATGACGGAATACCGAGTTCATCCCGGTACTTGGCGACTGTGCGCCGGGCGATGTTAATCCCCTCCCGCTGGAGTTGTCGCGTCAAGGCCGAGTCGGAGAGCGGTCTGCGGCCGTCCTCGTCGCCGATCAGGTTCCGGAGCTTCCGCTTTACCGTCAAGGAGGAGATCTCCCCTCCCCGGTCCCGGTCGATGCCGCTGTGGAAGAAGAACTTCATCGGGTACAGGCCGCGCGGCGTATGGATGTACTTGTTCGAGACGACGCGACTGACCGTCGATTCGTGCATTCCGATGTCGTCGGCAACATCGCGCAGGACCATCGGGCGCAGTTCGTCGATACCGTGATCGAAGAAACCACGCTGCTGTCGCAGGATCGAATCCGCCACCTTGTAGATCGTCCTCTGCCGCTGATCCAGGCTCTTCATCAGCCACATGGCGGAACGCATCTTGTCCTTCAGGAACTCGCGGGCCTCGGCCTCGCCCTCTTCGCGCTGCATGCGATGCAGCATCGCTCGGTATGCCCGGCTGATGCGCAGCTTCGGCAGGCCGTCGTCGTTCAACTGGATCGCCCACTCCCCTCCCGTCTTCACGGCGACGACATCCGGCTCGACATACTCCGTGCGCTCGTGCGAGAAGAGACGGCCCGGACGGGTCTCCAGGGCCTTGATCGCCTCCACGGGCGCCTCAAGGGCGGGCAGCGGCATGCGGAGACGTCGCGCGATCTGGCGAAACCGGCGCCGCGTCAGCAGTTCCCAGCACTCGTCGACGATGCGCCAGGCCAGGCCACCGGTTTCGTCCCGCGCCTCAAGTTGAGCCAGCAGGCACTCGGGAAGCGTGTGCCAGGCGATGCCCGGCGGATCGAAGTTTCGCACCAGGGCCAGCGCGCGGTCCACGTACTCGGCCGGGTATCCGGGTACCGGCACGGGATCGTGCCCGGGTTCCGCTCCTTCGTCTCCCGGCGCCGCGACGGTGTTTCCGTTTCCGGCGTGGTTGACCGGGAACGCCTCGGCCATCTCGCGGGCAATCGCGACCTCCGCCCGGTAGCGCTCGACCTCGGCGGGCCGGGCGCCGAGGAGCTGAAGGTCCTCGACCGAGGCGCGGAGAAACCCGTCCGCGTCCAGGTTGCCGATGACGAGTTCCGCGATGTCCCGCAACGGCGGCTTCGCATCGGAGAGGCGCAGCTGCCAGAGCAGGTGGTCGTAGAGGTCCTCTTCCCGGCTGATGCTGTTCTCGAAGGGCACCGCTTCCCGCGTCTCGAACGTGTTCGGGGCGGTCGATTCGGACCCCAGGTAATCGTTGAAGTACGCGTCCAGATCGATGTCCAGCATCGACGGCTCTTCTTCCGGGCCCTGTTCCTCGGTTTCTTCGGAGTCCTCCTGGTCCCCGACATCCTCGAGCATCGGGTTCTCCACCATTTCCTGGTTGAGGACGCCCTGAAGCTCCAGCCGCGTCATCTGCAGCAGCTTGATCGCCTGCTGCAGGGACGGCGTCATCACCAGCCGCTGGGCCAGCTTGAGCGAGAGCCTCTGTTGGAGCACCATGATCGCTTGCCGAATGGGGCGGTCCTTGGGGCGGTGGAGTCTCGCGGGAATCGGTCGTGTCGGGCTGCGATGAGCGGCTTGTTCCTCCGCCCTGCCGCAACGGTGTGCCGCCACGCCCATCCCAGCAAGAGTAGTGCCAAGCCGACGGTATCACCACCGTGGCCGGCGCCGGCCCTCAGAGACTGAACTCGGCGCCGAGGTAGATCTTGCGGACCGTTTCATCGGACGACAACTCCGCCGGAGTGCCGGTACGAAGGATCCTGCCGTCGTTGATGATGTAGGCGCGGTCGGTGATCTTGAGGGTCTCGCGGACGTTGTGGTCGGTGATCAGGACCCCGATGCCCATGTCGCGAAGCTGGCGGACGATCGCCTGGATGTCCAGAACGGCGATCGGATCGATTCCGGCGAACGGCTCGTCCAGCAGGATGAAACTGGGTCCGATCGCCAGCGCGCGGGCGATCTCCAGGCGACGCCGCTCGCCGCCGGAGAGCTGATTCCCCCTGGACCGCCGCACCGCGACGAGATCGAAGTCGGCGATCAACTGGTTCATCCGGCGTCGCTGCTCGGCGCGGCGAAGACCGAGGGTCTCGAACACGGCGCGGAGGTTGCCTTCAACCGACAGTCGCCGGAACACGGAGGGCTCCTGCGGGAGATAGCTGATGCCCTGCTGCGCCCGGAGATACATGGGCAGGTCGGTGATCTCGGTGTCATCGAAGAACACCCGGCCCCGGTCCGGCCGCGTCAGTCCGACCACGATGTAGAAGGTCGTCGTCTTGCCGGCGCCGTTGGGCCCAAGCAACCCGACGACCTCTCCCTGGGCGACCTCGATCGACACGTCCTGGACCACGGGCCTGCCCCGGTACACCTTCCGGACGTCCTGGGTGCGGATGCGGTGGCGGGATGCGGACGGCTCCGTCACGGGTCGCCGGCTCCGGCAACCGGACTGCCGGACGGCCTCATCTCGTAGCGGCGTTCGTCGATCCAGTAGATCAGGCCTGGGCCCCGCAACTCGTCCGTCCCCCCACGGAACACGACGCTGCCGGAGAGCCGGATCAAGCGCTCGGCAAAGGCGTAGACGGCACGGTCCCCCTCCACGGAGCGACCGTAACCGATGTCGTGGAGGCGAGCGTTGCCCAGGCAGAAGAGCGTCTGCGCCTGGGATCTTCCCGTTGCGGAGTCCCGGTCGCCGGGGACCGTCTCGACCGTCAACTCGTCGCACTCCAGGTTCTGCTCGCCCAACGCAGCAACGGCCCCGCCGCTGTAGCGCAGCTCCCCGCTGGCCTCGTCGTAGTTCATGCTGGCCGCCGAGATCGACCACCGCTCGGTCACGCTCTCCAACCCGGTCTCTCCGTTAGTCGCGGTTCCTGCCACCGGTTGGGACTCCCAGATGGTCCGGACATCACCGTTCGCGACCATCCGGTGGCGGTCTTCCGTGATGCGCAGCTGGGCCGCCGCGAGGAGGTCGGCGCCACGCCGCACCTCCACGCCGTCGCGGAACCGACTCTCTCCCGCTTCGCAGAGGAGCGCTTCACCGGCCGTGATCACCGACGGGCCGGCATCGAAGGCCCCTCCTTCCGACGGAGACACGCCGCCGAACGGCAAGGCGCCGCCGTCGGCCTCAGCGCTGCCGTCGAGCGTGAGGCGCACTCCTCCACTCGCCTCGGAACAGCCGTTCGCCTGGTCGAAGAGGACCCTGGAACCCTCGAGTTCTCCCTGGGAGTGAACCAGCCTGGCGGGTTGGCCGCGGAACTCGACGCGTTGCGTCGAGGGATCGATCGCCGCCTCGTCGGCGCGGGCGAGCACCGTCGCCTCGCTTCGATCGGTCAGTTCGACGTTGCCCCCGAGCGACAGTTCGACGAGGACGCCCTCCCCGTCGAAACGTCCAGCGGCAACGACACTCGAGGCTTCTCGCAGCGGACGTTCCCTGCCCGGCACGAACTCGTGAAGCTCGACCCTGCCGCGCGAAGAAAACTCCGCCAGCACGCCCTCCAGGAAACTGAACTTGAGGAGCCTTGCCCGGATGCGGCGCTGCGATCCGTCTCCGTAGTCGATCCGCAACACGGCGGGGCCGCCCCAACTCGGACCGCTCAGGTCGATCCGGCTGGGAAACTGGGCCTCGTCGAACTGGACGTCAAGGGCATCGCCGCGCAGGACGAGCACGGACTCCTCCGCCAGCCGGCCGGTCCCTCCGGTCTCCCGCTCCGGAGCTGCGAGGGGAGCCCTCAGCTCGATCTCGCCTCGCGCCTCGAGACCCGCGAGGACACCAGCCTCGCTCTCGCGAAAAGTCACCGAGCGGGCGGCCAGGGTGAAGCGCCCGAGCCGCATCTCGGCTCCGCCGAGAGCCCGGACGATCCCCGCATGCCAACGATGCTCCAGGGTCTCGGCGGTCAGAGAGACCGATCGAGACGGGTCGCTCCCGACACCGGCGTCGGGCTCCTCCGCGCTCACCAGACGAACGCCGCCGCCCATGCGGGCAATCTCCTCGCGGAAGTACATCCGCAGGTCGTCCCCCTGAACAGTGACGCCCTCGAAACGGAAACGGCTGTCGTCCGCAGCGGTCAGGACCATGCCACCCGCCGCCAACTCCATCCAGTCGGTGTCCACGGCCAGGCCGTTGGTTCCCTGGAGAGAAACCGAACCCTGAAGGTAGGTCGCCTTCGTTTCCTCGTTGTAGGTCGCGCCATCCGCGCGCAGGGAGTAGTGGTCATCGCCCTGCGGATAGGCGACCTCGACCTGACTGAGATTCACGTTGCCCTGGTCGTCCGAACTCGTCCGGGCGCCACGGATGCGGAACACCTCGATCCCCTCGCGCTCGAGCGTTGACTCGAATTCCTCCGCACTGAGCTGCGCCGTTTCGGTGACCGCGTCCGGTGCTTCATCGGCCTCGACGGTCTCTTCGGCGCCGGCATCCGGTTCGGCCGCGGCACGCTCGTCCCGTCCCTGCAGGAACAGCGCGGTCAGCCCTCCGACGCCCGAGACCAGCACCAGCAGCAAGACCGCCCTGAGCAGGCGGTTTCGCAGTTGCCGGCGCCTGCCGAAGTTCGGGGCCCGCCGGCGCTTCGATCCGTAGGCCGAGCCGGACCCTTCCGCCGAGGATGTCGCCTCCGAGGAGTTCCCCCCCCGCGCCTCGTGAGGAGTGTCCGGCGTCATGCCGGCATTCTACGCTTCGGCACCTGGTGGTCTCCGATCGGCCGGGCGTCTTCGATTCTCACGACGGGACCACCCTGGTAGGAGTCCCACTCCAGGGCGCCGAGAACCTCGAAACGGCCGTCGAGACTGGCCGCCCGCTCCTTCCAGCCCCAGCCGAGCAGCCAGACGGGACGGCTTCCCTCCGAGCCCCCGCCGCGGGCTGCCCGGACACGCAGCTTGACGTGATCTTCGCCGAACCCACGTGGCAGGCCGACGCGCTCGAGCGGACCGAGCCGGATCAGGGGCCGGCGGTTCCCTTCCCCGTGTGGCTCCAACCTGGCCAGTTCCCCGTACAGCTCCGAGCCGATCTGGCCGGCGGAGAGCGCCAGTTCGTACTCGCGCCGGCGAACGAGGATTCCGGGCGGCCACTCGGCGGCTTCTTCCATCGCGCTCCTGAGGTCCGGCAGTTCCGAGACGGCCACGGAGAGGCCAATGGCCTGGGGATGGCCGCCGAAGCGGATCGTCCGATCTTGAAAACCGGCCACGAAGGAATGAAGATCAAGACCCGGGATGCTGCGGCCCGATCCGGTGCCGGAGTCCCCATCCACGCCCAGGAGGATCGCCGGGCGGTGGAAGTCCCGCGCCAGGCGTCCGGCTGCGATCCCCACGACGCCGCGGTGCCAGTCCGGGCTCCAGGCCACCAGGATGCCCGGCAGCGGGTCCCGGCCGGCAAAGAGCTCGGCGGCCTGCTTGACGACCCGTCTTTCCTCGGCCCGACGGCTGCGGTTCAGAGCATTGAGCTCACCGGCGAGACGATCCGCCTCGGTCGAGTCCCGCGTCAGGAGCAACCGAAGCGCGAGGTCGGCGTCGGCCAGGCGCCCGGCCGCGTTGATCCGCGGTCCAAGGCGGAACGCGACCTCGGTCGACGATACGGATCCCGCGACGCGCGCCACGCGCATCAGTGCTCGCAGTCCCGGTGAGCGCGCCTTCGAGAGGGCCCGGAGACCAAGCGCGGCGATCACGCGGTTCTCACCCACGAGCGGCACGACGTCGGCGATCGTGCCCAGACATGCGATGCGCAGCAGAGCCGCCAGCGGCTCATCGCGACCGCTTCGCCGGAGCACCCCCTGGGCCAGCTTGAAGGCGAGTCCGGCCCCGCACAGGTGCCGGAAGGGATAGTCGCAGTCATCCTGGAGCGGGTTGATCTGGATCGCCTGCGAGGGGAAATCGTTGCCGACCACATGGTGGTCGGTCACGATCACGTCGATGCCACGCTCGACCGCAGCCAGCACCGCACCGGCGGAAGTCGTTCCGCAGTCGACGGTGACGATCAGGGAAGCGCCGGCGCGATGCGCCTTATCCACCTGGAGAACCTGGAAGCCGTAGCCTTCCGTGAGCCGGTTCGGGAGGATCGGAACGACCTTCGCACCAAGCGAGCGCAACACGGCGGTCAGGAGGGCGCAGGCGGTCACGCCGTCCACGTCGTAGTCTCCGACGACGGCCACCGTAGCGCCGTCCCCGCAGGCTCTCCGCAGGCGCTCCACCGCCTCCTCCATGCCAAGCAGCAGAAAGGGGTCGTGGAGCCCGCGCCGATGGGGAGTCAGGAACACGTCGGCTTCCGATGGCGTACTGACGCCCCTGCGGGCGAGGGGGGCCGACAGCAGGCCGTAACCCGCTGCCGCCAGCGCCTCGGCGGCTTCAGGCGTCGGCTTCTCCAACCACTCCACCGGGTCCGTTCGGTTCTCCTCCACGACAGGTCGACCTTTCACATCAAATCCTGGGGGTCGACGTCGACGGTGAGGTCGGCCGCGGGCGCGGGCGCGACCGCCCTGGCCAGGTTCCTCACGTCCGCTCCGTTCGCCGAGCGCATCAGGAACTGGAAACGCCACTGCCCCTTGAGACGCTCCAGGGGCGCCGGCGCGGGACCCGAGAAGCGGACCTGTGCGGAGAGCTCGTGCCGGCGGGCCGCGGCCGCGAGCTCCTCGATCCGGGAGCGGCCCCGGTCGCGGTTCCGATCGCGAACGACGAGCTGGACCATGCGGGTGAACGGCGGGTAGTGGAAGGTCCGGCGAAAGCGCATTTCGTGGCTGGCGAAGGCCTCGTCGTCGTTGTTCAGGACGGCCTGAATCGCATAGTGGTCCGGATGGTACGTCTGAATCACGAATCGGCCCGCGCGCTCACCCCGACCGGCGCGGCCTGCAAGCTGGGTCAGAAGCGCGTAGCTCCGTTCGGCCGCGCGGAAGTCCGGAAACCCGAGGTAGGAGTCGGCCGTCAGCACGGCCGCGAGAGCGACGTTCGGGAAGTGGTGTCCCTTGGAGATCATCTGGGTGCCGATCAGTATGTCGGTGCGCCCGGAGCGAAACCGTTCGAGCACCGCGGCGGCACCTCCGACGCGACGTGTCGTGTCGCGATCCAGCACGTCCACGGCAGCCTCCGGAAAGCGCTTCCGGACCTCCTCCTCCACCCGCTCCGTGCCCGCCCCGATCGGTTGCAGCGCATCCTCTCCACACTCGGGACAGACGCGCGGAACCGGAGCGTGACCGCCGCAGTAGTGGCAGATCAGCCGTCCTTCGCGGCGGTGGTAGCTCTTGGGCAGGCCGCAGTCCTCACAGGCCATGTTCTCGCCGCAGGCGCGGCACAGCAGTTGCGGGGAGTAACCGCGACGATTGCGAAGCAGGATGACCTGCTCGCCGTGCCGCAGACTGTTCTCCATCTCCTGGACCAGCAGCCGCGAGAAGGCGACATCGCCGGGCCGGCGGGGCCGGTCTCCGGGCTCTTCGCGCAGGTCGACGAGGATCGCCTCGGGAAGTGCCCCGACGCCGACCCGCGCGGTCAGAAGGAGCTCGCGATACCGACCCCGCTCGACGTTCAGCCGGGTCTCGAGACTCGGCGTCGCGGAAACCAGCAGAGCTGTCGCCGTTGAGGTCTGAGCTCGCACGAGAGCCAGATCCCGGCCGCTGTACCGTGGCCGTGTGTCCTGCTTGTAGGCACCGTCCTGTTCCTCATCGACGACGATCAGGCCCAGGTTCCGGGCGGGAGCGAAGACCGCGGAACGGGGCCCGATGACGACTTGAGCCTCGCCGTCGCGGATCCGCTCCCACTCCTGGCGACGTTCAGCGCTGCCGAGGTTCGAATGCAGCATGGCGACCCGGTCGCGGAAACGCTCCTTGAGGGCGCGCGCCAAAGCCGGGACCAGAGCGATCTCGGGCACGAGAATGACGACGGACCGCCCCTCCTCGAGGGCCGCGGCGGCGCCCCGCAGGTACACCTCCGTCTTTCCCGAACCCGTCATGCCGCCCAGGAAGCAGGGCCGGAAGCGACCGCTGCGGACCTCCTCCACGAGTTCCCGCGCGGCCGCCGCCTGATCGGGCCGTAGGGCGAAGGGCGCCGTCCCGGCGTCTTCCTGGAGACGATGGCGCGCCAGATCGATCGCCTCGACCTGGGTGAAGGAACGGAGGACGCCGAGCGTCACCAACCGGCGCACGACCGCGGCCGAACAACCGACTTCGTCCCGCACTTCCCGAACGGTGGCCGGCCTGCCCAGGGCCCCGAGGTACTCGACCACCGCCCTGCCGGCCGGTGAGCGGCCGCAAGCGTCGAGTTGGCTCCGGCGTTCGCCCGGCGGGAGCTCGACCGCCTGGCGGTAGCGGGCACTCCGCCCGCCCGGCTCGTGAACACGGAGGTGTCGGCCTTCGCGCCAACGATCGATCCGATCCAGCAAGGTGGCGTCGCCCACCTCGTCCCAGACTTCGGTCAGGGCGACGCGGCCACGCTCCAGCAGAAACTGTTGAAGCGTCCGGTCCGCCGGATCGCGGCAATCGGCCAGCGCGCCCCGGTTCGTGAGTTCCACGCGGCGGTCACCCCAGGCAGGAAGCACTCCCGGCAGCAGCGCCTTCAACACTTCGCCGATCGGTGCCGCGTAGTAGGACGCAGTGAAGTCGGCGAGCCTCATCAAGTCGTCGGGCAGCAACGGCTCGAAGTCGATGACGGACTCGATCGATCGCAGTTCGCCGTCCAGACCGGCAGGCGGCGCCGACGGCAGGTCGACGACCCAGCCGACCAGCCGGCGCCGTCCGACAGGTACCCGGACGCGCACTCCGATCCGGGCGAGCGCGCGCCACGGCCGCGGCACCCGGTAAGTCAGGGGTTCGGGCAGCGGCAGCGGGACCGCGACGGCAGCGTACCCGGCCGCCTCAATCGTGGGCGGTTCGGTCCTCATTCAGGCAGTTTCCGCACACGCCGGCCGTCAACTGGGCCTCGGGCACGTGAACCCCGCAACGCCGGCATCGGAGAAGGGCTTTCGGTTGGCCCCCACCCGACCTCGTCGCGGCGCGGCTGCGCGACGCAGCTCCGCCGGCGGCCGGACCTCCGCCTGCCGTGCGGCGCAGAACCTGCAGCAGCCTCAGCAGGGAACGTGCTTCCGCGGCTCGGGGCGACCGCAACGCTCCGCGGATCATCCGCGCGATCCACATCCACGCCAGCAGGATGGCGATCAGTATGACGAGAAGCCGTGTCACCGTCTCGCGAACCCGTTGCGGTCTTCGGGTTGAACGCCCGGCTGCTGATCGATCCTGCCCCGGTCGGGTGTCAGGAGCCGGAGCGGCGGCAGCGGTGAGGGCTCAACTCGCCTTGGCCTTGGAGATCTTGTCCAGGCTGGTGGCAAGCGCCTTCTCGACCAGTTCCTCGGCGCTCTCTTCGCTGATGTCACGGACGTGGAGCACCTCGCTCACGATGAAGTACCTGGCTTTCTCGTACATCTTCTTCTCGCGGAACGAGAGGCTCTTCTTCTGGCTCACGAGACGGAGGTTCTTGAGAACCTCGGCGGCGTCCGTCAACTCACCGGTCCGCATCTTGTCCAGGTTCTGCTTGTAGCGGCCCTTCCAGTCCTTGTAGACGTCGATGTTCCCGTCCTCGATCAGGGCGAGCAGGTCCCTGATCTCCCGTTCCTTGGCCAGACGTCGCAGGCCGACACGGTCCAGGTTCTCTTCGGGCACCATCACCTTGGAGTCGTTCGCCAGCAAACGCAGGTGGTAGTAGGTCTGCTTCTCACCGCCATCCGGTGCGCTCACCGCGATTCGCTCTACTACGCTCACCCCGTGGTTGGGGTACACGACCTTCTCACCCACTCGGAACACTCTGATCTCCCTTCAAACTGGCAGATGCACACTTCGGCGGGATCTCCGGAACGCTGGCTTCCGTTCCGGGATCGGCCGCGAGTTGCTTGTCTGACGCCGTGTGCCTAAGTTACAGAAAATCACGCAGTTAACGGTCGCTGATTGTAGCCGCAGAGACCCTTGTCGTCAAGTTCTAGAGCTGTCCAACGAGAAGTGATCGTGAGCGGGGGTGTGCAATCCAACGAGAAGTGATCGTGAGATGCGGCGATCGGGGATCATCGGAGGATGATCTT
>JAPVWO010000259.1 GCA_027493375.1 Candidatus Multivorans thiocomprendens
TGTACTGTCCCTCACGGCGTGCCTCCTTTGCTGTTGTCGTCGATTTCCGAAAACCGATCTCAGCAGGGCACGCCGCCTACCTCAACCCCCGTACACGAAATTTGACCATAGCTCAGTCGAGATGCCCGTCTGCCGTAGCGTCCTTGTGTTCGATCAAGTGTGTCTTGGGCAATGGGAACACTCGGGTGCGGTACGGTAGCTCGCGACTTGCCCCGGCCTTGAGCGACTGGAGGCGTGGCGGGTAGATCCAGCCCTTGTCGAGGTCCTCCCATGCCTGAACGTCTTCGACAACTGTGTCGAACTCAGGTAGTGGGTGGACGCTGATGGGCCCCGCTCGCAGACTCAGTGGCTCGGGGTAGAAGCCAAGGGTCTTTTTGAGTGCGGGCATACCTAGTGCGCGGTAACGGCTAGCGGGTGTGCCGCAAGCTGTCGATCCGCCGTCAGGAGCCTGAGGCCCTCCTCCTGAGCCTGGACGAGGAGCAATTGATCGAACGGATCCCGGTGCGGGATCGGCGTCTCCAGTTCTCGCGCGACGTGGTGGGGCTCAACGGAGAGGAAGGTCACGTCTTGCCCTTGGAGGATCGCGAGCACGTCATTCGGGTCGTACGGGCTCTTGCGTTCACCTGAGGGATGGAAGGCATCGTACTTCAGACGCATCTCCCAGATCGAGACGGCGTTGACGAAGAACTCCGCGTCGTGCTCGGCTGCGAAGCCGCGCATGGACTCCGAGAACTCGCCGTAGGCCGCCATCAAGTCGTATAGGAACGACGTGTCGAGCAGGACACGCACTTTCTGGGCGGCCTTCGCGGCTTAGTCGTCTTCCAGGCCGAGGACGCGACGGCTCAGCGCCGCGTCATGGAACGCCTCGCGCATGGTTTTGGCCTCCTCCGGGGGCGCGTCCTTGATCCCGAGCCGGCGCCGGGCGGCATCGAGCTTGTCCCAATCGAAGCCGCTCTTGCGCTTGCGCTGCTTACAACGAACCAGTTCGACGGCGGGTTCGCCGTTCTTCGTGATGACGACGCGTTCGCCGTCCTGCGCGGCGGCGACCAGTTCGGAGAGGCGAGCCTTGGCCTTGGTGATTGCGAGTTCCACGATCAATCTCCTGCAACGCAGAATCGTAGCGCAGCTGCCAGTCTGCCGCCGCTCTCTCGAACCTTGCCGACCTCAGCCGGGCTTGCGACCCACGACGACTGTGATCCCGACCTCGTGCCAGACGCATTCGGCGGCGAAGCCGGCCTGCGCAACGGCGGACAGCTCTTCATCGAGCGAGAAGTAGGTGTCCTCCTCCGACCACTCCTCGAAGTGCTCGAAGGCGCGGTGCTCGTCGATGCCGTGGCTTACGAGGTGGTCGGCCCAGCCGCGCCAGGTCGCCTCCCGGGCGTCCGGCTCACTGGGCATGGTGGCGTCGGCGTTGACGAAGATACCGCCGGGTTCGAGGGCCTCGAAGACCCGCCCGTAGAGTCTTCGTTTCGCGTCCATCGCGGGAATGTGGTGGAGGGCGAGCGACGCGGCCGCGCCCCGGCAGCGAGGCAACGGTTCGAGGAAGGAGCCTTCCGTGAAGCGGGCGCGGTCGCCGAACCGGGCGAGCCGCGTACGGGCCTGGTTCAGCATCTCGGGGTCGACGTCGATCAGCTCCAGAACGGCGCCGCCCACGGAGTCGAGAATCGCCTCGGAGAGGGCCCCGGTGCCGGCGCCCAGGTCGATGATCAGGCCCGGCGCTGCCGGTCGCAGCGCCCGCGCGGCCTCCGCGAGCATTTCCTCGTAGCCCGGGATGAACTGGCGGATGGCCGTGTCGTACTCGTTGACGGCGATGCGCAGGTGGCGCCGAACGGAGTGGGATGGCTCTTCGTTCATGCGCGGCTGAGGCCGGGGATGGTGCCGGCTAGCCGGGTCAGGAACCGTCCAGGCCCGGGCGGACGAGGCGCAGCGGCCCCTCGCGCTCGTAGCGGTGGGCCGGGTTGTTCAACACGGCGGCCAGCTCCGCGGCCTGGAACGACGCCTCGACGCGCTCCGGGGGCGGCGTGCCGTAGGCGGTCGTCCGCTGCTTCGGTACGCGGCCGGCGTCACGGATGAGCTGCTCCATCCCGGCGGGAGGGAGTTCCTGCCCGTGGGCCGCGCCCGCGGCCCGGGTGATGCTCTCGTTCATCAGGGTGCCGCCCAGGTCGTTCACCCCGGCGTCGAGGCAGGCCCTGACCCCCTGCGGTCCCATCTTGACCCAGGAGGCCTGGAC
>JAPVWO010000026.1 GCA_027493375.1 Candidatus Multivorans thiocomprendens
GGTGCTCAAGGACGACTACTCCCAGGTCTTCGGCAAGCACTGGCTCAAGGTGGGCGCCCTTTACAGCGAGAACAAGAAGGAGGAGTACATCGGCGGCAGCTCGGCTTCCGAGACGCCGCAGTTCTGGGGCCCGAGCACCGGCCACAACGGCTGGGGCGCCAACACCGGCAACGTCCTGGCCGACTTCCTGCTCCAGGACATGACCTTCGGCTACGCGGAGAACTCGCACCAGCCGACGCCGGAGCTGAACTGGGAGGACGTCGAGTTCTACGTCGCCGACTCCTGGCAGGTGAACCCCCGCCTCAACCTCGACTACGGGGTCCGCTACTCGAACTACAAGTGGCCCTACGCCAGCGACGACCTGCTCACGGCATTCGATCCGAGAACGTTCGATCCCGCCCTGGGCGGCGACCCGTGCAACGGGCTGCTCCAGGTACCGGGAACGGACCCCTGCGGCGACGCGGGCCTGATGGGCGGCTCCACCGGTCCGGGCCGCGGGCTGGTGGACAGCGACACGGACAACTTCGCGCCGCGCCTCGGTCTGGCTTACGACATCTTCGGCAACGGCCGGAGCGTGGTCCGCGCCGGCTTCGGCCAGTTCTTCCAGCGTGACCGCGTGAACATCCAGCTCGAGTTCGCCGGCAACCCGCCCTTCCGCTCCAGCCTGAACGGCATCCGCAAGCTGGACGAAGCGCCGCAGCCGTGCCTCGACTGCGGCCTCGGAAGGCCGCAGACGGGCATCGACCCGAACTTCCAGACGCCGTACAACCTGCAGTTCAACGTGGCCTGGGAGCAGCGGCTCGGCCGGAGCAGCACGATCGAGATCGCCTACGTCGGCACCCGCGGGCGCCACATCACGAGGCGCTCGGACATCAACCAGGTGGCCTCCGGCGACAACAACGGCAACGGCATCCCCGACCGGCTCGAGTACGTGACCGCCCCCGAGGGCGACGGCGGCGCCGGGGTGCGAGGCGCCCTGCGACCGTTCTCGGTCTTCGGCGACGGCAACATCCTGTTCTGGGAGTCGAACGGCATCTCCGAGTACGACGGTCTCCAGATGCAGTACGTGCAGCGCTACGGCAACGGCTCGCAGTTCCAGGCCTCGTACACGCTCTCGAGCTTCAAGGCCAACGACCCGCTGAACGACGCGGGGGCCGGCTCGTTCGCCGGTCAGATCACGGATCGCGAGAACCCCGATCTCGACTTCGGCTACGCAGGCCTGCATCGGGATCACGTGTTCAACGCCAACGTGCTCCACAACCTGCCCACGCTCGAGAACCAGAGCGGCTTCGTCCGCGCGCTGTTCGGAGCCTGGCAGTTCGGCGGCATCGTCCAGTACTCCTCGGGTCAGGCCCTGACGGTGAGAACCGGAAACCTGACCGGGGTCAACGGCGCTGGCGGCACCGGTTACACCGAGAACATGCGGCCACTCCTCACGGGGGTCGCGTGCGGCGGCAGCGGGTTGCAGGTCATCAATCCCGACGCCTTCACGCTGGTCGGCTGGCAGCTCGGCACGCTGAGCAACACCCGGCCCGGCGTGTGCGAGGGAGCGGACTTCTTCCAGGTCGACTTCTCGCTGACCAAGAACATCCGCATCACCGACCGCGTGACCGGCCAGTTCCGGTTCGAGGTGTTCAACGTGACGAACCGCGACAACTTCGTGGGTATCAACTCGGTGATGAACCCGAGCAGCGTCACCTACGACAGCGACGTCGCCACGGAGCGTCGGACGATCACCGGCTACACCCTGCCGAACAACTTCGGTCAGGCCCAGGCGGCCCGCGACCCGAGGCAGATTCAGCTCGGCTTCAAGCTGTTGTTCTAGGGCACACCCCGGGACGCCGGAAAACGGACGACTCCACGTCGTGACGGCCCCTCTGCTAGCGCTTGCGCTGGTAATCGCCTGGGCGGTTCCAGCGCCGGCGCAGCAGGCTCCGGCCCCCGAGGTTCGCGCCGAAGTCTGGCCTGAGCTGACGCCGCCGCTGCCGCCCGATCCGGCGCTCGAAGCGCGCGTCGAAGCCCTCATCGAGCGGATGACCGTCCGCGAGAAGGTCGGCCAGGTCATACAAGCGGAAATCCGCTCGGTCACGCCACGGGACGTCCGGCGGTACGACCTGGGCTCGGTGCTGAACGGCGGCGGCTCATTTCCCGACGAGAACAAGCACGCCTCGCCGGAAAGCTGGCTGGCCCTGGCCGACGCCTTCCACGAAGCCTCCACCGACACCTCTGACGGCGGCGTCGGCATTCCGGTGGTCTGGGGCGTGGACGCGGTCCACGGCCACAACAACGTGATCGGCGCCACGATCTTCCCCCACAACATCGGGCTCGGCGCGGCGCGCAATCCGGACCTGATCCGCCGCATCGGCGAGGTCACGGCCCGCGAGGTGCTCGCCACCGGTCTGGACTGGAACTTCGGTCCGACCGTCGCCGTTGCCCGCGACGATCGCTGGGGCCGCACCTACGAGAGCTACTCGGAGGATCCCGGGATCGTCGTCGAGTACGCGCGCGCGCTGGTCGAGGGACTCCAGGGCGCGGTCGGCAGTCCGGACTTCCTGGGCGAGGAGCGGGTGATCGCCACGGCGAAGCACTTCCTGGGCGACGGCGGCACCTTCGAGGGCCACGATCAGGGGGACACCCGGGCCAGCGAAGAGGAACTCCGCGACGTTCACGCACGGCCAGTTGCCGAACTGCACGAACGAGAGCTGCCCCGACACGCTTCGAGCCGGCCTCGATCTGTTCATGGTCCCCGAGGACTGGAGGGCGCTGCACCGGAACACCCTCCGTCAGGTGCGTTCCGGGGCGATTCCCGAGGAAAGGCTCGACGACGCGGTGCGGCGCATCCTGCGGGTAAAGGCCCGCGCCGGCCTGCTCGACAGCGGCCGACC
This sequence comes from Candidatus Multivorans thiocomprendens, assembly GCA_027493375.1. GTDB lineage: Bacteria > Acidobacteriota > Thermoanaerobaculia > Multivoradales > Multivoraceae > Multivorans > Multivorans thiocomprendens. The sequence goes on from JAPVWO010000026.1 coordinate 2,886, forward strand.
GTCCGAGCGGGCGCTCGGCGGACGCTTCGAACTGCTGGGCGCTCCCGAGCATCGCGAGGTGGCCCGGCAGGCGGTGCGCGAGTCTCTCGTCCTGCTGAAGAACGACGACGGCCTTCTGCCCCTGCCTCCGACGTCGCTGGTGCTGGTCGCGGGTCCCGCGGCCGACGACATCGGCCGGCAGAGCGGCGGCTGGACACTGACCTGGCAGGGAACCGAGAACACGAACGACGACTTCCCGGGCGCCACCTCGATCTGGACCGGCATCGAACGGACCGTCGAGGCGGCTGGCGGCCGGGCCGTCCTCTGCCAGGGATGCGCGTACAGCGGCGAACTACCGGACGCCGCCATCTACGTGACCGGCGAGACGCCCTACGCCGAGGGCCAGGGCGATGTGACGAGCCTCGAGTACAGCCCTGCGGACAAGTCCGACGTCGAGCTGATGGGGAGGCTCCGGGCCGCCGGCATTCCGGTCGTCACGATCTTCCTCTCCGGGCGCCCGCTGTGGACGAACCCGGAGATCAACGCCTCCGACGCCTTCGTGGCCGCCTGGCTGCCGGGCTCCGAGGGTGGCGGCGTGGCCGACGTGATCTTCGGCGCGGCCGGCGGCGGAGTCGCCCACGACTTCCAGGGCAAGCTCTCCTTCTCCTGGCCGCGCTCCCTGGACCAGACGATCCTCAACGTCGGCGACCCGGACTACGACCCGCTCTTCGCCTACGGCTACGGCCTGACCTACGCCGACGACGGCGATCTCCCCGAACTGGACGAGACGCGGCCGGCCGGAACGATGCCGGTGCGCACGACGGATGCACGCGGGACAGCGGACCGCGTTCTGTTCGACGGACGGACGGCGGAAGGGTGGCAGTTCTACGTAGGCGACGAGGCGGACTGGCGGGTCACCGCCCCCGACGGCCGCGGCGAGACTCGCCGCCGCGTATCCGGCGTCGTGCTCTCGGCCGTCGACCGCAACGTTCAGGAAGATGCGAGGAAGGCGGAGTGGAGAGGCCGCAACCCGGCCCAGATCTATCTGCAGTCCAGTCCCATCGACTTGCGCGCCGAAGCGGCTGATGGCATGACTCTCGAGATCGACTTCCTGGTGGAGCAAGCGCCCGCTGGGCGAGTCCAGATGCGGATGGACTGTGGCTACCCTTGCACCGGCGGTCTCCTCGTCTCGCCCATCTTCGCGGGCGTGCCCGAAGGAGCATGGGACACGCTGCAGATTCCTCTCAGCTGCTTCGAGAATTCCGGCGCCGAGATGGATCGCATCGACACACCCTTCCTGATCACGACGGACAGGCCGTTCACGCTTCGTTTCTCACGCATCGCGATCGCACCCGCCGATCCCGCCGCGCTGACGGCCGGTTGCTGAGCGAGGAGGCTGGCTTGCTGAGCGAGGAGAACGGGCCATGCTGACGGCGAAGATCACCACCCTCGACTGGACCGTCGTCGCCCTCTACTTCGCCGGCGTCTTCGCCATCGCCCTCTGGGCGATCAGGCGCGTCCGGCACGGCGAACGGACTTCGTCCAGCTACTTCCTCGCCGGCCGCAACGTCGGCTGGTTCGTCGTCGGCGCGTCGCTGTTCGCCTCGAACATCGGCTCGGAGCACCTGGTCGGGCTGGCGGGCACCGGCGCCGAGAGCGGCCTGGTCCTCGGTCAGTTCGAGCTCCAGGCCTCACTGATCCTGCTCATTCTCGGCTGGCTCTTCGTGCCGTTCTACGTCAAGAGCGGCATCTTCACGATGCCCGAGTTCCTCGAGCGGCGCTACTCGCCCGCGGCGCGCTGGTACCTCTCGGTGATTTCGGTCATCGGCTACGTCCTGACCAAGATCTCGGTGACGATCTACGCGGGCGGCGTCGTCTTCGAGACCCTGATGGGCATCAACTTCTGGACCGGCGCCCTGGTGGTCGTCGTCATCACCGGGGTCTACACCGTGCTCGGTGGTCTCCGCGCCGTCGTCTACACCGACCTGCTGCAGGCCATCGTCCTGATCGTCGGCGCCTCCACGGTGACGATCCTTGGACTCGCCGAACTCGGCGGCTGGCGGGTCATGGTCGAGACGGCAGGCGACGGCTTCTTCGACATGTGGAAGCCGATGTCCGACCCGGACTTCCCGTGGACGGGCATCGCGTTCGGCGCGCCGATCATCGCCGTCTGGTACTGGTGCACCGACCAGTTCATCGTCCAGCGCGCGCTCTCCGCCCGCGGCATCGACGACGCCCGGCGCGGCACGATCTTCGCCGGCTTCCTCAAGCAGTTGCCGCTGTTCCTGTTCGTGGTGCCCGGCGTGATCGCCTACTGCCTGTCGCAGTCCGGGAAGCTCGAACTCGCCTCCTCCGACCAGGCGCTGCCGGCCCTGGTCGTGGCGCTGCTGCCGGCCGGCTTCCGGGGACTGGTGGTCGCGGGCCTGCTGGCGGCCCTGATGAGCAGCCTCTCCTCCGTCTTCAACTCGTGCTCGACGCTGATCACGATCGACATCTACAAGAAGCTCCACCCCGGCGTCTCGGAGCGGCGCCTGGTCCTGGTCGGACAGACGGCCACCGTCGGGCTGGTGGGCCTGGGCCTTCTCTGGATCCCGTTGATGCAGAACATCTCGGGCACGCTCTACCAGTACCTCCAGAGCGTCCAGGGCTACATCTCGCCGCCCATCACCGCGGTCTTCCTGCTCGGCCTGTTCTGGAAGCGCCTCAACGCCCAGGGCGCGATCGCGTCACTGGCCGTCGGCTTCGTCCTGGGAATGGGCCGTCTGGTGGCGGAGCTCAACAAGGACAGCCTGAGCGGCTTCCTCTACACCTTCGCCGACATCAACTTCATGCACGTCGCGATCTTCCTGTTCCTGATCTGCGCGGCCGTGCTG
>JAPVWO010000260.1 GCA_027493375.1 Candidatus Multivorans thiocomprendens
CGGACCAGTCCGCCGTAGAAGAACGCCAGTCCCGGCGTCATCAGCAGCACCAGGGCGCTGGCGGTCAACATCCAGGCCGTGTCGCCGCTGTCCACGCCCTCCTGGGCGGCTGCCGGCGAAGCGGCGAGCAGGGCCAGCAGCAGGGTCAGTCCCAGGGCCGGACCAAGACGCAACGTCCGGCCTCGCGTTCTGAAGCTCATTCGAGTACCTCCTCGTAGTTCGGTTGGCCCGGCCGAGCGTCTCGGTTGTTGCCCCTTTGGGGTCGAAGCCGAGGTCAGGTTCCGGAACTGACGGCCGGGCGTGCCCCCGTATGTATCGAGAATCGTGCCAACCGTGCGGGTTGCCGCCGGTCGCGGGCGCCGGTTCGGCCGCCGCCCGGCTAGTGGCCCGGAAACCCCCGGTTCAGTGGGACTTGGAGCGGGGAGCGGGATGCGCCGGAGAGGCCGCGAACAGGCTCAATGCCAAGCCAGTCGAGACGCGCGAGGCTCTTCCGCCACACAGGAATGTGGGTCTGTCGCAGGAGTGCGACAAATTTGTCGTGCGTCGGTAGACCCCGTTCAGGGGAGATCGAGCGCCGGGTTGCGGTCGAAGAAGTCGAACGGCCGCAGCTCGAAGCCGTGCCACATGACCGGCATCACCGGCCAGTCCTCGGCGCGGGGCAGGTGGTGCATGCCCACCGTGTGCCAGATCACGAGGTCCTCGTCGCTGATCGACCGGTTCGCTTCGGTCCAGGCCGGCAGTCCCATTCCCGGCTCGCTCAGGGTGGGATGGTCGCCGGCGGCGAAACGTTCGTCCGGATCGTACGGCGTCACCCAGAGGTGATGATCGATGAACCCGGCGCGGCGGAGCGAGTAGTCGTCGGCCACGAACAGGTGGTTGGCGTTGCGCCCCGGCATCAGCTGGTAGCTGGTGGGGTAGCCGACCGCGTTCCGGCGGCTCGAGCTCAGAATCCGCCACAGCGCGGGCTGCGCGAGGTCGATGTCGAGCTGGGCGTCCTGCTCGGTCCGCGCGGCGTGCGGCTCCTGAACCCAGAGGCTTCGGCGGGGATGCTCGGCCGGCAGCTCCCGCGTGACCAGGCGGTCGGCCACGAAGCGGTTGTCCGCCCCGTCGACGTCGAGATCGAGGCGGTAGCTGAAGTAGTGGTCGTGGTTCACGCCGATGACGTTGCGGTCGAGGAAGCGGCCGTAGGCGTCGGCGGCCGTCCCCGCCTGGAGGGCGTCGACGGCGGTTGCGTTCACGGGGCCGGCCGCCGGAGTCGGCGGGAAGGCCGACACGGCGCTCGTCGCCTTGACTTCGAGGAGGCCGGTGGCGCCGACGCGGGCCTCGATCGAGCCGTCCTGGCGGAAGATCCAGTCGAGCAGGTAGTCGTAGTTGCCGACCACGGCGGCGGTGCGCACGACGAGGTCGCGGCTCTTGCGGCTGTCCGGCTGTTCGTCCTCGTAGTGCCGCCAGGACGGGTCTCCGGTCTCCCGCTCGTAGATGCACGTGGTCCGGGGCACCGTGCGCGGCCGGCCCTGGGCGTTCGTGTTGATCGAATCCACGTAGACCGCGTGGTCCGGGCAGTCCCGGCCGCGCAGCAGCGGCTTGGCCAAGCCGCCTGCCGGAAACTCGCCGGCGTCGATGAAGTTGCGGGCGTACCATGCGAACGCCGGGTCCATGTAGGGCACGTAGATCTCGGACAACTGGCCTTGGTACATGACCGAGCGCGGACTCTCGTCGGGGCTCTCGCGGTAGTCGACGAGGGACACGACGAGGCCGGTGCGCTGGTCCGGCCGCAGGTGGAAGCTCCAGTTCTGCCAGCTCACCTGGTAGCCCTTCATGTCGAAGCCGACGCCCTCGGGCAAGTCCAGGTCGAAGGGGCCCGCGATCTCGCGCGGATGGTCCAGCTTGGTTCGGTCGTAGTCGGCGTCCACGTCCGGGATCGGCGCCACGCCGTCGTCGACGACCCTGAGCACCTCGCCGGCGGTCAGATCGACCACCGCGGTCAGGCCTTCGACCTGGCGCGCCCACGCGTTCCTGGCGCCGCGAGGCTCGGAGCAACGGACGTGTCCGAGCCGCCGTCCCTTCTCCTCCTCGGTACCGAAGTAGCCGGGCGGGATCGTCGAGCAGTCCAGGAAGCTGGTGTCGGTGATGCCCCGCTTCTCGAGCCCCGCGATGAACTCGGGATGTTCGAGCACCTTGCCCACCACCGCGCCGAATTCTCCGAGGCTCCAGTTCGGCTGGACGCCGGTGAGCGGCGTCCAGGAAGAAACGTTCCCGGCGTTCAGGTCGACGGTCGCCTCGAACGTGTCCTCGCCCTGGCGAACGAGCGCGTAGGCGACTCTCGGTGTCTCTTCGCCTTCTCGCCAGGCAAGGACGACGTCCTTGGCCGGCTCGCTCAGCGCGAGTTGAGAGAAGGTCGTCTCGCTGTCGAGTCGTCCGGCGTCGCGGAGGATCTCGAGCGCCCGCCAGACTTCCTGGTAGCTGAGCTGATCGAGCGGATGGTCCGCCGCGGCCGCGGGGATCGCGGCTGTCGCGAGCAGGCAGAGAGTCAGGCGGAGGGTCGGCTTGCTCATGGTTGCTCCCCTTGAGGTCTCGAACGATGAGGCCTGGTCGGTGGCTGCTCCGAGGATCGAAGTGACAGTCTAACGGGCAGCCGCCGTGGGCGGTACACTCTCCAACCGGTGAGTTTGCGCATCGTCCCGCCGCCTCCGCGCTCGAGCGTGGCTTCTGCCCCCGCACCGGTTCCGGCGGCGCCGCCACGCTGGCCCGGGCCGCAGGGTCGGCAGTTGTTCCGGCGGGCCGCGGACGGAAACAGCCCGCGCCAGGTGAAGACGAGCTTCGCGCTTCAGTTCCTGCACCGGATCGTCGGCCTGGAGCACCTCAACTTCGGGATCTGGAGCGATGACGACCCCCTCGACGTGGCCGGCCTGCGCCGTGCCCAGGAGCGCCTGGTGGCGCGGCTCCTCGAGTTGCTGCCGCCCGGCGTCTCCTCCGTGCTCGACGTGGGCTGCGGTACCGGCGTGATCAGCGAGCGGCTGACCGCCCTCGGCTACGACGTCGAGGGCCTGTCGCCCGATCCCTACCACGGCAAGCTCTTCGCCGAGCGGCTTCCGGAGCGGCGCTTCCACCTGGGCCGGTTCCAGGAGTTCGAGCCGGACCGCCGGTACGACCTCCTGTTCCTCTGCGAGTCGGCGCAGTACGTCTGGCTCGAGGAGTTCTTCGAGGCGGTCGAACGATCTCTGGCGCCGGGAGGCAGCTTGCTGCTCTGCGACTACTTCACCGTGGAATCCGACCAGGGAAGGCCGAGGAGTGGTCACCCGCTGGATGAGTTCCTGACCCGGGCCGAGGCGGCCGGCCTCGTGCTGGAGGTGGACGAGGACGTCACCTCCTCGGTGCTGCCGACGCTTCGTCTCGGACGGGCGATCGTGGATCGCTTCGGCCACGGCATCGTGAGTCTGCTGCGCGACGCCTCGACGTCGCGTGTCCCCCGGCTGGCGGGCGCCGCCTGGCGCCTGGCGGGGCCGGTGACTCGACGTCTGGACCGGCTCGACCGGCTGCTGGATCCGGAGGCCTTCGCGATGACCAGGCGCTACCGGGTGATGCGCTTCCGAAGCGCGCCCTAGCGCGATGCGCTGGCGGAGCGTCGCCGCGCTGGGCTTGTGCCTGGTGCTGAACGCCGCTGGTACCGGCGCGTCCGGCGAGAGCCCGCGGGCGGTGACCCTGGCCGGGAACGAGGTCGAGGCGACCGGGGATCTGGGCGCGCGGTCGCTGCTCGTCGTCAGCTTCCATCGCGTAGCGAACGGCGGTGCACGGGAGTGGCGCCGCGTTCTCGACGACGACCCGCGGGTCGACGGCTGGTCCGTCTACACCGTCGTCGTCCTCGAAGGAGCGCCCGGCTTCGTCCGCCGGATGGTGGCGCGGGCACTCCGCGGCGACGTGCCCGCCGCGCGCCAGCACTCGTTTCTGATCGTCGAGGAAGGTGCGGACGCTTGGCGGGAGCTGGCCGGCTCGAACGGCGAAGAAGAGAACCAGGCGGAAGCCGTTTTCGTGATCCGGCTGGAGGACGGCGAGGTCTGCGCCCGCTACCGCGGCCTGGCGTCAGCGACGGCGCTTGACGGTCTTCTCAGCGCCTCCTGCGAGGGCTGAGAGGCTCAGCACTCCAGGCAGAACCCGACGCCCGCCGTCACCGCCCGGGACTTGTTGCCGAACCACGGCGGAATGACCGCGGCGAAGCCTCCGGCCGGGCCGCCGGCCGCGACGATCAGCAGTTCATCCGGTGACTGGAGCGCCGCGTACTCCCGGTTCCGGTTCGCGTCGCTGACCACGGACCCCTTGCCGATCCGTTCCCAGTCGCCGCGCCACACCCGCGCGTGCCGGTGCAGATAGTCCCGGATGTCCGCCTTGCTCCAGCCGGCGGAGGCGAAGCGGTCCCGCAACTGCGGCGGCAGAACGAGGCAGTGGTTGCCGGCCCAGATCGAGTAGTGGAGGAGATTCGCCCGCATCTCGGCCGCGATCGTGTCGAGGATCTTCTCCGGTTCCGTCGTCCACTCGTTCATGATCTGCCGGGGCGAACCGGCGGCGAAGACGGTCACCGTCGAGGCACCGCCGGGTGCGCCGCGGTCGGTCCCCAGCGAAGGCCACGGCGAGCCTTCTTCGTCTTCGGCCAGGCAGTAGCTGAGCTTGCCGGGATGCCCCAGGGTGGAGCGGTCGAGTTCGCCGGGCCGCGCGCCGAGCAGGTTGCGGAGGATGAGCCGCACGGCCCGGCCGATCGCCAGCGAGGCCCGGTCGGCGCCGCCCAGGGCGTTGAACGTCCCGGTCATGCCGAGTTCCCGGCGAATCGGTCCGTTCACGATGATCAGCACGGCGCAGCCGCCGGTGCTCGAAGTGGCGCCGTGAAGGAGGAAGGCCGGGTCGCACATCGCCTCGACTGCCGCGGCGACGACGGCGAAGTCGCGGGGCCGGGAGCCAGCCATCACCGCGTTGATCGCCGCCTTCTGGGCGGTGATCGCCCGGCCGCGGACCGTCTCCACTCCCAGCACCTGGCCCGGCTCCAGGAGCGCGGCCTCGAGGGCGGCCGCCACGCGTTGTGGCGTCGGCGGCGTGATGGGAAGCCCGTCCGTCCAGCCACGGGCCTCGAACAGTTCGCGGACGCCATCGTCGCCGGCGGCGGAGTGAACCGAGGCGAGAGCGGCGGGAGCTGGTTCGACGGTGGATCGTTCGTCGTTCATGGCAACCGGAGGTCAGCCTACCGGGGCCGGCCTTTCGAGGGCCAGTGGGGGGTACGATCAGGCGTTCCGACCAAAGGAGGACGATGAGATGTCTGGAAGGCGGGGAGAGCGGATCGTGAGTACGCGAAGGTGGAGAAACTCGTGGCTGGTCGCCGGAGTCGCGATGATGCTGGCGTTCGCCGCTTGCGCGGCACCTGTCGCGGACACCGAGGCTGCCGGCGCGGCCGAGCCGGTCAATCCCGATCTGGAAAACCTGGGTCCGCGGGATCAGGTGCTGTTCTGGACGCCGGAGCAGCAGATCGCGGGCTACCGGAACGCGGACCTCGTCGGTGCCGCCCGCTGGTTCGAGGCCTCCGGCGATCCGTACCCGCTGGCGCCGGCGCCGCGGGACCTGTCGGCGGTGACCTACGAGGTCGAGGGCGAGACGTTCACGGCCGAGGACTACATCCGCGATCGCAGGATCGCTGGCCTCCTGGTGGTCAAGGATGACCAGGTCTTGTTCGAGCGCTACGGCCTGGGCAACGACGAGAACAGCCGCTGGATCTCGTTCTCGATCGCCAAGTCCGTCGTCTCGATGCTCTACGGCGCCGCGATCGCCGACGGCTACATCGGCAGCGTCGACGATCCGGTCACGAAGTACCTGCCGTTGCTTTCGGGCGGCGGTTACGACGATGTGTCGATCAGGGACGTGCTGCAGATGTCCTCCGGCGTTGGCTGGAACGAGGACTACGCGGACCCCGAGTCCGACGTGGCGACGCTGCCGGGGCCGATCGTCGAGCAGACGAAGTACATGGCGGGGCTTGAGGAACTCCATCCTCCGGGCGAGGTCTTCAACTACAACACCGGCGAGACGAACATGGCCGGCGCCGTGCTGAGGGCGGCGATCGGCAACAACCTCTCGACCTACCTGGAGCACAGGATCTGGGGCCCCTTCGGCATGGAGGCCGACGCGAACTGGCTGCTCCACGAGCCCGGCGGCGGCGAACTGGGCGGCTGCTGCATCAACGCGACGCTCCGCGACTACGCCCGGATCGGCATCTTCGCGATGAACGGCGGCGTCCTGCGCGACGGGACGCGGGTGCTGCCGGAAGGCTGGATGGCGGAGTCCACGACCCCCAGCGATGGCTACGACGGCTACGGCTACCTCTGGTGGCTGGCTGGCGACGGGGTCTTCGCCGGCATCGGCATCTTCGGCCAGTACCTGTGGATGGACCCGTCGGCCAACACCGTCATCGTCACCCACGGCGCCTGGCCCTACGCGACCAACCCGGAGTACAGCCGCCACCGCGCGGCCCTGGTCGCGGCGCTCGCCGGCGCCGTGCGGTAGCGGCGCGTCGGCGGTAGGCTTTGCCGTAGGCCGTTGCCGCCGGGCACCCTGCTGTCGTCTCGCAAGAGCGCTATACTCGCTTCGCTGCGGCCGAGATTCGCGCCGGCTGTTTCCGCGTAACCCGGACGGTCACACCGCACTAGGAGAGTCCCAGAGTGGCCGCCAAGTCAACCTTGAAGGCGACTCGATGCGCCGGGATGGTTCGCATCGACGGGCAGGTGGAGTGGTCCGTTGCCCAGAACACCGAGACGGGAGTCTGCGTTGGTATCCGTCGGGTTCTCGGGGTAACGCCACAGACCGACTCCTGGTCCGAGATGACTGAGGAGATCGTTGCCGTCCAGAACATGCTCTTCCAGGATCTCTGCGAGACTGGAGAGTTGGACGCCTTCCTGCATGGCCAAGGCTGGTCGGTGGTCGGAGAGCCCGACAAGGATGCCGCGTTCGACCTGCCGTTCTTCATCCCCCCGTCGCAAGGCGATGGATGCTCAAGCGGCGTGATGTCATTGCGCTCTTGAGAACTCCGGGATTCCGCTACGGCATCTCCACCATCAACCCGGAAGAGCCTGGTGCTTTTCCGTACCGCTCCACCTGCTCCAAGAGGAATCGGTCCGCGGCGGCATCGGCCCAGACGTGCTGGTAGCCGGGATCGCGAAGCAGGTTCTCTTGCGACCGCTTCTTCCAGGCGCGGCGTCTATGCCGGACTTGAAGCCCGCGCCACATCACGTTCTCGGAAGGACTGTGACTTTGCGGTGGGAAGTGCCGAGGTGAGCCCAGAACCCATGGCAGGACGCCCTGAGGCACGGTAGCCAGCAGCGGTGCAAGTGGCCGGTACCGCGCAGGAGCTCCAAAGCCCGGTCGCCGGTCCAAGGCCAGGCCGTATGAACGATGAGAGCCGAGACCAGGATGATCCCCAGGCGTTCGTTGGGGAGGCGGCGGAAGACGAAGTCCCGCAGGGGAATCAGCAGCAACAGGACGAGGCGTTGGCCGAACTCGACGCCGACGTTGAAGGCGAGCAGCGAGGTAGCGAGATGCGAGCCCGCGAACTGGAGGGGCTCGCTGAGGGCGAACGAGAAGCCGAAGCCGTGGACGAGGCCGACGCCGAAGGCGGCGGTCCAGCGGCGGTCCTGACCGACTCCCAAGGTGTTTTCGAACGCCATGTAGACGATCGAGAGCGCGATCGGGACCTCGACCAGGGTAGGGAACCACAGCGCTCGCGGCGTCAGGCCCGCTTCCGGCGCGTAGCGCCCCAAGGTTCAGGATGCCCCCCGGTAGTGGACCGGGAACTGCATCTCCTCCAACGCTTCAAGCGGCGTGCGCACAAGCACCTGGGGCTGGTCGTCCCGCTGTTTGACCAGCACCTGGACGGTGACGCTGCTGGGGACCTGCGGGCCGCCGCCATTCCTGGCACGAGGAGGAGCAACGGCAGGAGGCGCCAGGCGCCGCCATCGTCGCCACGAACGTGGGCACTCCTCGGAAGATCGCCTGATCGAGCGGCGAGGACGCGAACTCCGAGGGAGCGACCGTCCGCCCTCCTGGTCCGGCTCAATCGGCTTCGAGTCCGAGTTCGCGCCGCACGACCGAGAAGTCGAACGACGGTCCGGGAGCGAGCTCTTCCATGTACTCCATGTCCTTGAGCAGTCGGTGGACGTCTGCCCGCCCGGTCTCGGTCTCCATGCAACCCCGCGGCGTCCGGCCGCCCAGCGCCGGCAGCGGATGGTCCGCCCAGTCGGCGTAATGCCGCGCCTTCACACTGGCCGCCAACTCGGCTTCTTCGGGTGAGGGCGCTTCTTCGGGTGCGGGCACTTCCGGTGGACGGGCGTTCGCTTCCCGCGCCAGGGCCAGCGGGTCGGTGTGCTCGCGGATGCGATGACGGACCAGCGGCCCGCAGGCGGCCTCGATCCGCTCGCGCAGGGCGTCGGCGCGGTTCACGGAGTTCGTTTCGACCCGCATGGCGTCGTCGCCGACTTCGACGCGGCCGATCAGCGTGGCTCTGCCCGAGGGCTGGTCGGGGTCGTCCGGCCGCAGGATCGCCCACGACGGGACCTCTCCGGAGGGATCGGTACGCGCCCCCTCCAGGGCGTCGACCCGGCGCCGCGCCTCGGCCGCTTCCCTTGGCTCGACGTCGAAGCGGTCCACGGTGAACAGCAAGGCATCGTCGTCCGTGTTGCGAAGGCCCTCCGGCCACCGGTCCGCGGGGCTGCCGCCTTGGCCGTCGTCGGGCGCCGAGGATGCCTCTTCGACGATCTCTTCCCAGCGACGGATGAGGTAGCGGCCGATCCTCGGGTCCCGCAGGCGTTCCACGGGCGCCGCGCTCTTGCGGCGGAGTCGGCGTCGCGTTCTCTCCACGACCTCGTCGGCAGCTCGGGGCGAAAGGGTCACGGGGTGAGGTCCGCACATGAGCGAGAGGCCCTCGTGGTCCACGACGCGGGCCAGCAGAGCCTGGCGCTTCACGACGTGCCGCGAGCCGTGTACCTCCCGGACCGTCCGGCGCTCTCCCGAGAGCAGGTCGACCAGCGCGATGGCGCTTCCGGGTTCCACGGCCTCGACTTCCCACACCGACATCCAGGCCGACCGTTGGGCGTCCATCCAGCGATGCTCGGCTTTGGAGCAGCGGTCCGGGTGGGCGTCGCGGTAGATCTCGGCAACCGTACTGCCTCGTACTTCAAAGCCGTAGACCGCCCAGGGCCAGGCGAATTGGATCTCACTGGCCTCGGTCAGTCGGGCGAAGTCGTTCTGGAAGATGCGCCACTCCTTCTCGAACCGGGACAGAGCGAACTTGATGAGACGGCGGATCAGAGCGTTGTCGAGGACATGCATCGCGGTGGCTCGGGCGACCTCGGCGTGCTCTTCTTCGTCCGGCCGGAGGTGACACTTCTTGTACTTGCGGCCGCTTCCGCAGGGGCAGGGCGCGTTGCGCGCGGCGCGCGGCCGGAAGGGCGCCGCCGTCGGTATCGGCGGGGCGAACTCGTCGAACGGTTCGTCCTCCAGTTCGGCGTCGAGCACCGGATGCGGAACCGTGACCTCGACGCGGTGTCCCGCCTCGTCGCGGTAGCTCCTGGTGAACCGGGGGAGTCCTTGCGATTCGAAGAGGTCCCAGTGCCGGTTGAAGATCTCCGCGATGGCGTGCGCCGTCGCGGCGATGACGGCTATGTCCCGTTCCGTCGCCTCGCGCGGAAAGCCCTCCTCGTCGAGGCACGATACGAGGGGGTAGACGTCCGTCCCTGCCAAAGGCCAGCCGTGTTCGCGCACCTCGGCCAGCATGGAGGACGGTACGTCCGCTTCGGGATGGAATCCGACCAGGATCATCTCCACGAACATCCCGGCGTTGGGCCGCCGTTCGTCGAAGTCCAGCGCCGCCTCGTAGTGACGATCGAATTCGTCGTACGAGGGAAGGACCATGAGACCCTTGATGTCGCTGCTGGCCCCGCAGATGGAAACGCACGCGCCCTCGACGTTGAGCGACGGGATGTCGACCTGAAGCACTTCGACGTCGTCCACGATCGACCACGGTTCGGCGGTGAACAGTTCGCTCGTCGTTCTGAAGAGCCTCTCGAACGATTCCGCGGACACTCCGCCGTCGAAGTGGCTGGGCGCGTGGTCGCCGAGTTCCTCCAGTTCATTGCGCAGGCGTTCCTCGAAGTCCTCGATCTCGGGAGTCGCGCCGGTCACGACCGGGATCTCGCCGGTGAGCGCGAATCGGACCGCATCGGCCATCCGGTCGTCCGCGACGCGAAGCGCGTCCGGTCGTCTCGGCGGACCGTCCAGGGGCTCGGTCAGCGCCGCGCGCAGCGCGTCGATGAGCGCGTCGCCCTCGGTCGATTCGACCTCGGTGCCGACAACGAGGCCCTCGGGGAGTTCCAGCCAAATCGCCACTCTGGGCGGGTTCAGGTAGTCCGCGGCCTCCCAGGGGAAAGAGATGAAGCCGCCGACCCACTCGTTGCGTGGACGGGGCGTACGGAAGAGTTGAAACTGGCCCCGGCCGCGCGGGGGCGGGCTCAGGGTCTTGTCCGGTGCGGAACCGTGTTTCTCGTCTGTGCCCATTGGCGCGGAGAATCCTAGCGCCCCCGCGGTGGGCAAGCCTCAGTCGGCCAGCACGTAGTCGCTCGCGGTCCGGATGGCGATGCCGCGAAACGGGTTCAACTCCAGGAGATCCGCGTCTCCCGTCAGAATCAGGGCCGCGTCCCCGCTCAGGGCCAACTCAAGAAACTTGTCGTCGCCGGCATCCCGGCAGGCTCGCACGACGTGCCGGATCGTCACCATCTCGACGGTCCCCAGGAGCCGGCGAACGTACTTCCGGCGTTGGTCGACGCTGACGTAGCGGTCGAGTTTCGGTCGGCTCAGAACGTCCGACAGCTCGTCGAGTGTTGCCCGGGAAGCGAGGACCACTCCTTCCCGCTGCGCCCTCCGCACGGCCTGGCTCGGAACCGAGTCGGGGAGCAGCAGCCGGCTGACGAGGAGGTTCGTGTCAACGACGATCCGTTTCGTTGTCGCCATCGTCCAGGATCTCGGCGAGTTTCTCTTCGGTCAGCCCTCGCTCGGCAGCCTGGGCTCCGATGCGCTGGCAATACTCGTCGAGCTCCCGCAGGTTCAGCGCCCGCAGCCGCTCGTACTCTCGCGGGGACAAAACCACGGCCACTTCGCGCTTCTGCCGCCGAACCATGATGGGCTCATGCTGAGCGGCGTCGAGGATCGCCGCGAATCTCTGCTTTGCTTCGGTTGCGCTGACGGTTCGCACGGCGACACCTCCTTCGCGATACCGAGACTAGTACGAAAGAGACGGTTTGTCCAAAATGATCGGTTCCGGTGAAGCGTTGGTTCGACGACGTCATCGCGCAGCTCGGTCGCCGGTGCGCCGGTGCTGGCCGGCAAGCCGCGCGAAGCGCGGTTCCGGAGCGTGCCTATGCGCTGTCGTTGCCCGATTCCCGAGCGGATCGCGACTCGACCGCGGGGCTTGGCGATCGTCGTCGACGCAACCACTGGCCGGTGGGAACCGCGGCCGCCGCGATCACCAGAACCCATGGCAGAACGCCCTGAGGGACGGTATCCAGCATCGGCGCCGGGGGCCGGTACTGCAGGAGGTCGGATCCCCGGTCGCCGGTCCAGTGCCAGGCGGTGTGGACGATGAGGGCCGAGACGAGGATGATCCCCAGGCGTTCGTTCGGCAGGCGGCGGAAGACGAAGTCGAGCAGGGGAATCAGCAGCAGCAGGACCAGGAGTTGGCCGACCTCGACGCCGACGTTGAAGGCGAGCAGGGAGGTGACGAGATGCGAGCCCGCGAACTGGAGCGATTCGCTGAGGGCGAAGGAGAAGCCGAAGCCGTGGACGAGGCCGAAGCCGAAGGCGGCGGTCCAGCGGCGGTCCTGGCCGACTCCCAGGATGTTCTCGAACGCCATGTAGACGATCGAGAGCGCGATCAGGACCTCGACCAAGGTGGGGAACCACAGAGCTCGCGGCGCGAGGCCGGCGGCCGAGGCGAGCAGGGTGATCGAGTGGGCCACCGTGAACGAGGTGACGACGAGCACGAGCTGGCGCAGGCGGCGAAGCGGGGCCACCAGGCAGACCAGGAAGAGCAGGTGGTCGAGGCCGCTCAGGATGTGTTCGAAGCCCATCGCGATGAAGTGGATCGAAGCCTGCGCCCAGTTCGGGTCGAGGCGGACCCGGCCGGGTTCGGCGGCGAGCTGAAGCGCTCGCGCATCGCCGTCGGACGACTCGTAGCGAATGACCGTGAGCACCCGCAGGCCCAGGCGACCGAAACGGGGGTCGATCGAGAACCTGGGCCGTTCGCTGGCGCCATGAGCGCCGAGCGGCGTCTCCAGGTGGACGTCGAGCAACGCCTGCCGCCAGACGAGCTGCGTTGTCGAGGCCAGAGGTGCCCCGCGGATGTGGGCAAGGGCGCGGTCGAAGTCGGCGAAGGAGCGGTCGGAAGGGATCGACAGCCGGACCGCCTGGACGGTGGTCGGCGGCAACTGGTCGCGGCCGGCGTACAGGTCGAGGTTGGGCGTGATCCAGCGGTTGGCGGCTTCGACGAGCAGGCCGCCGGCGCGTAGCGCCTCGAGGTCCAGGATGCCCCGGTAGTCGACCGGGAACTGCATCTCCTGCATCGCTTCGAGCGGTGTGCGCAAGAGCACCTGGAGCCGGTCATCCTGCTGCTTGACCAGCACCTGGACCGTGACGCTGCCGGGCACCTCGTGGGCCGCGGCGGAGTCCGCGGCTAGGAGCAGCGGGGCCGCGACGAGGAGGGCGCCGCCGAAGTGGAGTCGGAGAGACGCGTTGGAGCGGAGGCGGTTCAGGGGGTGAATGCTAGCCGCGGAGCGCCAGGAAGAGCCGGACGCCGGCGCTTCGCTACGGATGCCGGCGGGGGCGCCGGCGCACCCAGTGGGCTGCGTTGTACACTGCCGCCACCGCCTTTGCACCGGTTGATTTCGCGTCAGGGCCGCGGAGAATCACGGATTCCGACGATTTGGGAAGGTCGACGATGAGACTGAACCGTTCGCACTCTGTACTCGGCTGTGCCGCAGCCCTCGTTCTCGTTCTAGGCGCCTGTGGCGGCTACGGCGATTCTGATTCCGGCGAGGCGGCCGGCGACGGCGCGATGGCGCCGCGCTTCGAGGTCGATCCCTTCTGGCCGCAGCCGTTGCCGAACCACTGGATTCTCGGCCCGGCGATCGGCGTCGCGGTCGACTCCCGCGACCACGTCTGGATCGTCCATCGGAACACGCCGGGCGCCTTCGGTGCGATCAACGAGATCGGCGCGGCGCAGGATCCGCCGCTCTCCGAGTGCTGCATCCCGGCGCCGCCGGTGCTGGAATTCGATCCGGACGGCAACCTGGTCGG
>JAPVWO010000261.1 GCA_027493375.1 Candidatus Multivorans thiocomprendens
GGGCTGGGCAAAGGCTGGGGCAACCGGTACGGCGAGGAAGAGAACCAGACCGGCGCTGCGCGCCGGATGCCGGCGAAGGCGCCGGCGCACCCAGTGGCGGATGGCGCGACGCACCGACACCCGGCTACACCACACGATGCGTCCTGAACGCGGCAATCTCGTCCCTGCTGTAGCCGAGATCGCCCAGGATCTCGTCCGTGTGCTCGCCCAGGGTCGGCGCACGGTGACGGATCGTGGCCGGAGTCTCCGTCAGGCGCACGGAAGGCTGCGCCACCGGCGCCGGCCGCGTCATGTCCGGATACTCGAGCTCGGCGAAGGAACCGACCTCCGCGATGTGCGGATCGTCGAGCGTCTGCTGCATCGAGTACACCGGCCCGGACGGGATCATCGCCGCGTTCAGGGTCTCCACGGCTTCCCCGGTCGACCGGGAGGCGCACCAGGCAGCCATCCGTTCGCCGATCACGTCGCCGTGGTCCCCCCGCGAAAGGTCGTCCGCGAAGCGCGGATCGTTCAGCCAGTCGATCTCTTCGCCCTCGCCACCGGCGCCGTTGTCCTCGGCCATCAGGTCGACCCAGCGCCTGAACAGCGGTTCGCCGATCACCGAGCACAGGATCCAGCCATCGCCGGTGCGGAAGATGTCCCCCGGACCGGAGGTCTGCGACATGTTGCCGGTCGGCAGCCGGTTGCGCTCGATCACCGCCTGCTCGATCAGGTTCGCGTTGCCCATCATCAGGGCGGTCCTGAGCAGTGCGCCCTCGACCATCTGCCCCTTGCCGGTCTGCTGGCGCGCCATCAGAGCGGCCAGCGTGCCGTAGGCGCAGGAGAGCGCGGTCCCGAAGTCGACGAAGGGCGCGGCCGCGCGCCGCGGCCTGTCCGCGTCGCCGGTCATGTAGGCGATGCCGGACATGACCTGGCCGATGCCGTCGAAGCCCACGCGGTCGCTGTAGCGGCCGCCGCGCCCGTAGGCCGACACCGTGGTCAGAATGATGTCCTCCTTCACCTCGCGCAGGCTGTCCAGGTCGAGCCCCATCGCCTCAAGGGTCTTCGGCGGCAGGTTCGCCACGACGACGTCGGCGGTCGCCACCAGGCGCTTCACGATCTCGCGGCCCGCCGGCTTCGTTGGGTTCAGCGTCAGCGAGCGCTTGTTGCGATTCATCTGCAGGAACATCCCGCCCTCGCCGGTCGGCGCCACCGGAGCGATGAACCGGTCCTCGCTGCCGCGGACCTTCTCCACGCGAATGACCTCGGCCCCCAGATCGCCGAGCAGGGCGGCACAGAACGGTCCGGCGATGTAGCGACCGAAGTCCAGGACACGGACATCGGCGAGCACCTGATGCATGCAAGCTCCCTGGGACGAAAACGCGATTGTCTCAAGCGCGAAAGCCGGGATCGTAGCAAGGCGAATGCTCCTCTATACTCGCCCGCCACCTTCGGACCACAGAGGCACCAGGCCAGGAGAAGCACATGAAGGTTGACGGCGGACTCCCCACCGATCTGCGCGAGGTTCCGGCCCGTATCCGGGAACTCGAAGACGCCGGCTTCGCGGCCGCGATGACCGCCGAAACGGCGCACGATCCGTTCTTCCCGCTGCTCCTTGCCGCGGAGCACAGCGAGCGGATCGAACTGATGACTTCAATCGCGGTCGCCTTCGCTCGTACCCCGATGAACCTGGCAAACGTCGGCCACGACCTGAACGCCTACTCGCAGGGCCGCCTGATTCTTGGTCTCGGCTCCCAGATCCGGCCGCACATCACGAAGCGCTTCAGCATGCCCTGGTCGCACCCCGCCCGGCGCATGCGGGAGTTCATTCTGGCGATGCGGGCGATCTGGTCGAACTGGTACGAGGGCGAGCGGCTGCGCTTCCAGGGGGAGTTCTACTCCCACACCCTGATGACGCCGATGTTCACGCCGACCGACACGGAGCACGGCGCCCCGAAGGTCTTCCTGGCCGCGGTCGGGCCGCTGATGACCGAGGTCGCCGGCGAGGTCGCGGACGGGCTGATCGTCCATCCGTTCACGACGCAGTCGTACATGCGCGACACCACCCTGCCGGCCATCGAGCGCGGGCTGGCCACCGCCGGCCGGGACCGCTCGGACTTCGAGATCGCCTACCCCGGCTTCATCGTCTCCGGCCAGGACGAGAAGACCTTCGAGGCGACGAAGCAGGCGGTCAAGAAGCAGATCTCGTTCTACGGTTCGACGCCCGCCTACCGGCCGGTGCTCGAGTCCGAAGGCTGGGGCGACCTGCAGCTCGAACTGAACCGCATGTCGAAGCAGGGCCAGTGGGACGAGATGGGCACGCTCATCACCGACGAGATGCTCGACGCCTTCGCCGTGGTCGGCGAGCCCGGCGACCTGGCCCGCGGCGTCCTCGACCGCTACGGCGAGGTCGTCGACCGCATGAGCCCCAATCTCCGCTTTCTCGACGAGGCGACGCAACGCGACGTGATCGCCTCCCTGTCCGCCAACTGAAGGAGTTCCCCTGAAGATGAAGGAACTGATCTTCCACCGGCTCTTCGTCCCCGCCACGAACTACCTGGCGCACAAGGAGTCCATCATCGACGGCGCCTACAGTGCCACTTTCGGCGAGCACGCCGACCGGACGCTGCGCCTGTGCTCGGCCCTGAGCGAGGAACTGGGAGTCGGCCGCAGCGACCGCTTCGCGGTGATGGCGCTCACGTCCCACGAGTACGTCGAGCTGTACCACGCCGCCTACCTCGGCGCTGGCGTGATCAATCCGCTCAACCTGCGCCTGGCCGGCAAGGAACTCGACTACATCGTGCGCGACTCGGGCACCGAGGTCGCCTTCGTCGACAAGACGTTCGCGCCGCTGTTCGCCCAGGCGATGGCGCTCGCCGGCGACGACTGCACGGTCCGGCGCACGGTGCTGATCGGCGGCCCCGGCGACGACACGAACGCCCCCTACGATGTCCGCTACGAGGACCTGATCGCCGGCAGCGACCCGGTGCTCCCGGACGAACCGGAGGAGACCGACCCGGTCGTCCTGATGTACACCGGCGGCACTACCGGGCTACCGAAGGGCGTCCTCTGCAACCAGCGCGCCGAGATCCTGAACACCTACCACGGGGTCATGCGCTTCCCGCAGCTCTCCGACGGCGTCGCGCTGCTGCAGACGCCGATCTTCCACGCCGCCTCCATGGTCGGCGTCATCGCGACCCAGACCTTCGGCGGCAAGTTCGTCCTCATGCCGATGTTCGACCCCGGCGCGGCCATCGCGCTGATCGAGAAGTACCAGGTGACGACCACCACCATGGTGCCGACCATGATCCACATGATGATGAGCCACCCGGACTTCGCGCCGGAGAAGCTCGCCTCGCTGCGCAACCTGGGTTATGGCGCCTCACCGATGCCGGCTGCTCTGCTCGACCGCCTGCTCACCCTGTTCCCGGACATGGAGATCGGCCAGGGCTACGGCATGACCGAGAGTTCCTCGCTGCTGACCGTCCTGGACGCCGAGGACCACAAGGCGGGCGGCGACCGCCTGCGCTCGGTGGGCCGCGCCGTGCCCGGCGTCGTGCTGTCGATCCAGGACGAGGACGGCAACATCCTGCCCTCGGGCGAGGTCGGCGAGGTGTGCGCCAAGGGCGGCAACTACATGACCGAGTACTGGAACAAGCCCGAAGCCACCGAGGAAGCCTTCCAGGGCGGCTGGTACCACACCGGCGACGCCGGTTACCTGGACGAGGAGGGCTACCTTTTCCTGGTCGACCGGGTCAAGGACATGATCGTCTCGGGCGGCGAGAACGTCTATTCGGCCGAGGTCGAGAGCGCGATCTCGACTCACCCGGTCGTCGGCCAGGTGGCCGTGATCGGCATCCCCCACGAGGTCTGGGGCGAGCAGGTCCACGCGATCGTCGTGCCGAAGGAGGGCGCCGCCGTCGACGAGGGCACGGAGTCCTCGATCATCAGCCACGCCCGCGAGTCGATCGCCGGCTACAAGGTCCCCAAGTCCGTCGAGTTCCGGGCGGAGCCGCTACCCCTCTCCGGCGCGATGAAGGTCCTGAAGCGCGAGCTGCGCGCCCCCTACTGGGAAGGCAAGGAGCGCGGCATCAACTGAGCCGGGTGATCCTCTCTCGCGTGGCTGGACGGGAGGAGCCAGGTGCCTTTTTCGGCTAGAACGAAGGGACGCGTTCGGAAGCGGGCGTGGTTTGCCTGCTGCCTGTGCAAGCGGATCAGCATGAGCCTTGAAGTGCATCACATCGTTCCCGAGGAGGACGGCGGCCCGGACTCGGAAGAGAACGCCGCGCCGCTTTGCGCCTCGTGCCACAGGTCGTTCGGCGGAAACCGTGAACTCCGGGCACGCCTGCGGGAGATGCGAGACCACTGGTACGAGGAGTGCGCGAGGCTGTTCGACGAGGAGTCAACGACCGGCGACGTGTTCCACTGGATTCACGAACAGTTTTCGACCGAAGAGCTGGAACGGTTGACGATTCACAACCCGTCCTACCTGTCGGGGCGGGATGCTCGCGGCGGTCTCGGAGACACACGGTTCTCGTTCTGCGACCGGGAGTACGTGCATCCGCTCATTGTGAAGGAACTCCTTGGTTGGCTGTCGGACACCAGAGCCACGATCGTCGGTGTCGATCTGGAAGCGGCAAACAGAAGCAATCGGTTCTTCGGCAACTTCTCGGTGACGGAGGGTGCGGAAGGGGAAGTCGTGAGATGGGAAGGGGATCGCGAGTCGTTCGGATACCGGCATGTGGCGACCACGCCGTCCGGCGTCGAGATCGTCGAGTGCCACGACTGGGGCGGCGGAAGCAGCGTGTTCGGCACGGTGGCGTTGTTCAGCCTCGAAGAAGATCGTGCCCTGGGATCGAACCGGCAAGTTCTGAAGGCGCATCGCCGGTCGGTGCTCAAGACGCGGGGCCAGTTCGCGCTCGGCGACAGGTACGGAGGCAACGTGCGCTACCGCAGTGGCGTGCTGGAAGTCGGCCCGGACGAAGGTTGGTTCCGGAGGGGTGAGGCGGCGGCATGGAAGCTCCCCGTCCTGTAGGTCCCGCGGTTGGGAGTCTGGTAGGACTCAGATCGGTGCAAGCGAACGTAGCCCGCAGGCCCACCGAACCTGCGCCGCCTGCGGAGCTACGTCAGGCGTGCCGGCCGCTCTACGTGCCGGGGATCTTCTGCCGGGCCTGAG
This sequence comes from Candidatus Multivorans thiocomprendens, assembly GCA_027493375.1. Taxonomy (GTDB): domain Bacteria; phylum Acidobacteriota; class Thermoanaerobaculia; order Multivoradales; family Multivoraceae; genus Multivorans; species Multivorans thiocomprendens. Next base: position 5,156 of record JAPVWO010000261.1, read on the forward strand.
AGCGCCAAGCCGCCGCAGCAGCATCAAGCCACGGAATCCACCTCAGCCTTCACGCCCACGCCGTCGCGATCGACTCCGCGGCCGGGGCCCGAGCCCTGGTCTTGTCGAGGGTGGCGACTTCGGGGCCAAGTCGCTTCGCGGCCTCCAAGTGGGCAGCATCGTAGCCGCTGAGGTTCCGGCGGCGAGCCAAGGTGAGAGTGGCCGGATAGTCCAGTGCGGCTTCGTTGACGAGGCCGAGATCACCGAAGCCATCACGCACGACCATCATGGCGTGCCTCGCGGACTTCGGCCGCGGTCATCGTCCGTTCGGGCGCCAGATCCCGCTCCCGGAAGATCCGCTGACTGACGACACTCACGACGAGATGCCGGAAGGTGGCGAAGTCGGAGTGGAACTCGGATCGATCAACACGCAGGTACTTCCAGGCCTCGCCGTCGGCGGCGCTCATTCGGCGGCACCACTCGCTCATGGCAGCATCCTTCTCCTCCGTGCCTCCCCTGACGCGGCCCTTCGTCTCGACGATCCAGTTCACGTCTCCCGAATGGTCTCGCTGGACTACGACCCAATCCGGGCAGTAGACGCCGATGGCACCCGATGGCTGCACGCAGTCGCCCGGGAGGGCAGCGCCTCGGTCGCCCTGTTCCGTCGTTCCGAGGGCCGCGAACCGGAGCACGTCGGGAGCGCGGCCGAGGAAACGAGCGAACTCACGCTCGAAGTCGTTGACGGTGGCCACGAAGGTTGCCGAGAGCGGCGCCCTGGTCAGACCAGAGCCAGTTGTTTCTGTCGGTCCGGCGCAAGCACCGCGTCGTAAGCCCCGTCGATCGCTTCGGCATCCTCTCCGGCTATGAAGAGCAGCTCCTTGTTCCGCAGGTGGCTGACTCGGCCGACCTTGCGGCCCTGCAAGTCGTGAATGCCGATCTGAGCGCCCACATAGCGTTTGTGGTCGACCGGCGCACAGCGCACGTACCAGCCCCGGGCCTGAAGCATCGACTCCAGATCGGCCCTGTCGAGATAGCCCTCGTTGTTGAACGAGACGATGACGAACCGAACCACTAGAGGTTCAAGCACGCTCTGCATCGCATTCTTGGCTTCCCGTTTGCGGTTGAACGGACTCCTGTATTCGCGGCAGTCGATTCGCTTGCAGGCGATTCCGTAGTGCTCCGGCGCGTCCCAACGCACCAGAGTCTCCCAGACGTGGTAGTTCCCCATGTAGCTGTGCTGGTTGTAGGGAGGGTCGAGGTACGCCACGTCGGCACGAAAGCGCCCCGCGGCCTCACGCGCCTCCATCTGCGAGGCCGACGCGGAACCCGGCAGTATCTCGGGCATTCGGAGTTCAAGGTCGTTGTGCGCCCTCGGCGCCCACTGCTTCAAGTAGGCCATCTGGAGGCCGGTCGTGGAATCCACGCGGTCCGCCGCTTCCATCAGCGCCGTAAGCGCAATCGCCTTCAGCGGGGGCTCCACGTCCAGACGTTCGATCTCATCGCGGATTCCATCGATGCGCCGGCCGTTCCTGGGATGGAAGTACCTCGCCTGACGGCAGAAGACGTCGGTCACGTAGCCGTCGATCGGCCCCGCGCGTGAAAGCTCGCGAAGCAGTCTCTCAGCCGGTCCGAGCCATCGTCGGCGGTCTGCTTCGACATAGCACCGCGCCAGCGTGTAAGCGAACGTAAGGTGGTCGTTCGCGTGAACCCGATAGCCCCGGCCCTTCAGGCCATGGCCAACGCGGGAAGTCCCGGAGAAGAGGTCAAGGCAGCTTCGAACGTTGGGAAGCGCATCCACGGCGGCCACGATGCGCGGAACCAGGACGCGCTTCGAGCCGATGTACTTGATCACGCCCGGCTCCCGGCGCTGACCCAGTCGATGAGTCGCTGAGCGGCCCGGGCGTACTCGTGGACGCCGCAGCAATGGTCCATCTTGAACCACGAGAAGACCGAGAGGCGCTCAGCCTGAACCCGGAAACTCACGTGATACTTGTTCTTGTAGCGAGCGAACGCACCGTTCGCGAACACGAGAAAGGAGCATGACGGGTACTTCGTCGCGACCTCCAGGTACTGGAGGGCCTGGAAGGACAGCCGTTCGTGCGCGTTGCCCTCGAGTGCAACCCCCTTGCCGCCGATCGATTTCGCCGTCTTGTACTCGACGAGTACCTTCTCGACCAGAACGCCCTCATCCTCGAGGACAACGGTGTCGTCGAAAGTGGTCCTCCTCCCGCCGTACATCTGGGGATAGCTGTCGCCAGCGTACTCTCCGTCGGTTGGCGCCCAGCGACGAATCGCCTCCCCCGTACCTGGATAACGATCGACCAAATCGGCTGTGTCGAACTTTAGTGAGAGCCAACTTCGCCGTCGTTCGTTGGGGCTCGCGGCTGCCGTCCCGGCCACCCGACCACTGGGAAGATAGAGCGTTCTCCCTTCCGACCGGAAGCGTCTGAAGCGGTCGTAAGGCGTCAACTCGGTGGTCGCACCCAGACTCCCCAGATGGTCACCGAGCCCGTCCCAGAACTGCCTTGCCACGGACTCGGACACCGCGCCTTCCCGGCGGCCCCCCGCCCCAGTGTTCGCACGGCTCGGCGCTGCCTCGAAGGCCTCCATCATCTCTGCGATATCGAGCAGGAGAGGAGTCGGCAACCGGTGGGGCGAGTCCCCGCCCACGCCTACTTCACCCCCGCGCAGAGCCACTTGATCGGCTTGAACAGCACCAGGAACACGACGCCCGCCACGGCAACGATCAGCGCCACGGTCCGGAACAGCTCGGCCGGCGGCAGCGCCTCGATGTAACCGGCCACCCGGCCGGCGATCAGGTTGCCGAGGGCGGCGCCCATGAACCAGGTGCCCATCATCTGGGACACCAGGCGGTCCGGCGCCAGCTTCGTCATGCTCGAGAGGCCCACCGGACTCAGGCAGAGTTCGCCGACCGTGTGGAAGAAGTAGGTCACGACCAGCCAGGCCATCGCAGCCTGCTCGCCGCCGGCCTCGGCCATCGAAGCGCCCCAGGACAGCACGCCGAACCCAACGCCGAGCAGCACCAGGCCAAGACCGAACTTGACGGGAATCGACGGGCTCCGGTCCCCCAGCTTCACCCAGAGGGCGCCCATGACCGGCGCCAGGACGATGATGAAGAACGGGTTCACCGACTGCAGCGAGCCGATCGGCACCTCCATCAAGCCCCATAGGTCGCGGTTCACGTGGTCCCTCGTGAACAGGTTGAGCGACGAGCCGGCCTGCTCGAAGCCCGACCAGAACAGGGCCGCGCCCACGAACAGCACGGCGCAGGCGCCGACTCTTCGCCTCTCCGTCGCGTCGTTGCAGACGAAGCCGATGACGTAGGCGAAGTACACCGCCGCCAGGACGACGACGATGAGCCCCGTGGCGTCGGCAAAGCCCACCAGGGTGATCGGCGCGATGCCGCTCGCTCCCAACCACCACAGGATGCCCGTCAGCACGACGATGCAGGCGGTGCCGGCGATCAGGCTGCGCTTCGCGTTCGCCAACTGGACCGGGTCGGCGGCCGGGCCGCGCGGGTCGCCGGCGCCTTCCAGGTGCCTCTGTCCGCGGACGTAGGCGACGATCGCCGCGGTCATGCCGACCCCGGCGGCGCCGAAGCCCAGGTGCCAGTCGATGTTCTCACCCAGGTACGAGCAGACGAGCGGCCCGGCGAGGGCGCCGATGTTGATCCCGGAGTAGAAGATCGAGAATCCGGCGTCGCGCCTGGCCGCAGTGTCGCTCACGTAGAGATCGCCGACCACCGCCGAGACGTTCGGCTTGAGCAGCCCGGTGCCTACGACGACCAGGAACAGGCCCAGGAAGAACGTTGTGAGACTCGGCACGGCGAGGGCGTAGTGCCCGAGCGCGATGATGATCCCGCCCCACAGCACGGCCTTCTTCTGGCCCAGAATGCGGTCCGCCACCCAGCCGCCCGGCAGCGCCAGGGCGTACACGCCGAAGGTGTAGAGGCCGTAGATCGCCGAACTCCTCTCGGTGCCCAAGTCGAGCCCGCCGGTGGCGACGTCGGTCATGTACAGGAGCAGCAGGGCCCGCATGCCGTAGTAGCTGAAGCGCTCCCAGAGCTCCGTGAAGAACAGCGTCGAGAGTCCCCGCGGGTGGCCGAACCACTGTGCCGTCGATGTCGTCATGGCCGGGGATTGTGTCACTTCGGCTTCGCCCTCCCCGCCGCCGCCACGATCCGCAGCAGGGCCGCGCCATAGCGCTTGACCGTCGTCGGGCCGATGCCGGGGATCCTGAGCAGTTGGTCGCGGTCGCCCGGCTTCGCGGCAGCGACGGCGACGATCGTCCGGTTGTGCAGCACCGTGTACGCCGGCAGCCGCTTCTCGTGCGCGACCTTCCCCCGCCACTCGCGCAACTGCTCGACGAGTGCCGGGTCCGCGTCGGCCTCGGAGATCTCGATCGGCGCCGCCGCGGACCGGCGCCGGCGACCCGCCCGCGGGGCATCGGGCGGGTCGTCCGGCAGCAGGACCTGCTCCGCCAGGTCCACACCCCGGCGGCGCCCGCTCGGGGTCAGGCCGGCGCGCTGGTAGTGGATCGTCTCGCCCGCCTTCTCGAAGGAGGCGTCCTCCACGAACACCACACGAGCCTGCCCCAGCGCGCCGAGCAGATCCTCGAACGCTCCCCGATCGTAGGAGCCGTGAACCGCGTGGAACTCCCTGAACAGCCTGCCCGTGCTCAGGCCGTCACGACGCCGAAGCATCGACACGACCGTCTGCATCGCCTGGACCTCCTCGGCCAGGGGCGTCCGGAAGCGCCGCACGAGACACGCTTCGGGCGCGCAGACATCGCAGACGGTACAGCGCTTCCCGCTGTCGGCCCGGTCGCCGAAGTGGCGCACCAGGCGGAGCATCCGGCAGCCCCGGTGGTCGGCGAAGCGGGTCATCTCGTCGATCTGGTCCAGTCGGAGCTGCCGCTGGACGCGGTACGACCGGATCCACGAGTCGTCGCCCCGGCGCACGCGATAGCCGTCGCCGACGACGGCGCCGCCGTGAATGCGCAACTGGTCGAGCGCCGCCTCGAACGTCTCTTCCGCGAGTCCGAGCCGTCGCCGCAGATCGGCCTGCTCGCGAAGCTCGTCGCCAAGCGCCCCGAAGAGGCCCGAGACGACCTGGACTTCCGGGTAGGAGAGCTTGTGCAGGAACTCCTGGGTCCGGCGGTCCGCCCAGGAGTACAGCAGCAGCGCCCGCGCGGATTCACCGTCGCGTCCGGCACGGCCGATCTCCTGGTAGTACCCCTCGACGGTCGCCGGCAACGCGGTGTGGATGACCGTGCGGATGTCCGGCTTGTCGATCCCCATGCCGAAGGCCGTCGTCGCGACGACGACGTCGATCTCCCCGCCCAGGAACGCGGCTTGCACCTCGTCCCGCTGGGCCGTCGGCAGCCCGGCGTGGTAGGCCGCAGTCGGAAAGTCCTCGTCGAGGCGGGTCGCGAGCGCCTCCGTCTCCTTGCGTGTCGGCGCGTAGACGAGCGCCGGTCGCCGGTCCTCCTCTATCAGCACCTCCCTGACCACCACGGCGCGCGCTCCCGGCCGCTTCTGGACCACCTCGACCGCCAGGTTCTCGCGCCGGAAGCCGTAGATGTAGCGCTGGTCGCCTTCGAGGTCGAGCTGCGCGGCGATGTCGTCCTGGATGCGCGGCGTGGCGGTCGCGGTCAGCGCCAGCACCGGCGCCGGACGCAGCCGCGGCAGGCGCCGGCCGAGAAGGCGGTAGTCGGGCCTGAAGTCGTGCCCCCACTGGGAGATGCAGTGCGCCTCGTCGACCGCGATCAGGGCCGGCCGGCAGCGCTCGAGGAACTCGATGAAGCCGGGCACGCCGAGGCGCTCGGGAGCGATGAACAGGAAGTCCACCTCGCCGTCGCGGTAGAGCCGGCATGCCTGCCTCGACTCGTGCCGCGGCCGGCCGGAGTGGATGCGTTCGGCGCGCAACCCGAGTTCCCGCAGCTTGGCCGTCTGGTCCTCCATCAGGGCGATGAGCGGCGAAAAGACGAGGGTCGGGCCGCCGCGCATCAGGCCCGGAAGCTGGTAGCAGAGCGACTTGCCGGCGCCCGTCGGCATGACGACCAGGCCATCGGCGCCCTCCGCCGTCCGCCGGCACACATCTTCCTGGTGCGGACGGAATGCGGAGTGGCCGAAGACGCTCCGCAGACGTTGTTCCAGATCGGGAGCCTTCAGATCGGGAGTCGCCGTCACGCCGTCGTCAGTCCTTCCAGGGTCGCCGGTTCACCAGCAGGCCGCGCGCGACAACTTCGTTGCGTTCTGAGGCGCAGCCTCCTAGCATTCGCCTCCACCGTCTGACAACGACTCCCCTCCAGGAGGCTTCTGCCAATGGCCCGACCCTACCGAATCTTCGGCGGAGATCTCTCCCCCTACTCCATCAAGGTCCGCTCCTACTTCCGCTACAAGCAGATCCCCCACGAGTGGATCCACCGGAGCCCCGCCAACCAGGACGAGTTCCGGCGCTACGCCAGGCTGCCCCTTGTGCCGCTCGTCGTCACGCCCGACGACTGCGGCATGCAGGATTCGACGCCGATCCTGGAGGCCATGGAGGCCGAGTTTCCTGAACCCTCGATCCATCCGCCGGACCCGACCGCGGCCTTCGTCTCCGTGCTGCTCGAGGAGTTCGGGGACGAGTGGGGCAACAAGTGGATGTTCCACTACCGCTGGGCCCGGCCCGCGGACCAGGAGTCGGGCGCGCGGCGCATCGCCCAGGGCATGAACCCCGCCGCCGACGAGGAAACGCTCCAGGCGATGACCGCCCAGGTGCGGGAGCGGATGGTGCCGCGGGTCTGGTTCGTCGGTTCGAACGAGCAGACCGCGCCCCAGATCGAGCAGTCGTTCCTCGACGCCGTCGACCTGATCGAGGCCCACCTGGACGGTCGCGACTATCTGTTCGGCGACCGGCCCGCGTTCGGCGACTTCGGCATCGGATTCCAGATGCACCAGGCCTGGACCGATCCGACCCCCAAATCGCTGCTCGAGGAGCGGGCGCCCCGCACCGTCGCGTGGGTGAAGCGCCTGGTCGATCCGACCGCGAACGGCGAGTTCGAGGACTGGGCGGCCCTGGCGCCGACCCTGAGGCCCCTGCTCGAGCAGCAGGTGGGCGCGATCTTCCTGCCCTGGAGCGTCGCCAACGCCGGGGCGATCGCCGGCGGCCAGGACGAGTTCTCGGTCGGCCTCGGCAGCGGCGAGTGGACCCAGAAGCCGCAGAAGTACCACGCCCGGTCGCTGGCGGCACTGCGCGGCAAGTACGGCGAGCTCTCCGAGCGCGGCGAGATCGACGCGGTGCTGGAATCGACCGGCTGCCTGCGGTGGCTGGCCGCCTGATTCAGGCCCGGCGACGCCGCCAGAACTTCTCCATCTCCCTCTTCGGCCCGTCCGTGCCATAGGCGGCCCGGAACGCGGAGACCCCCGCCTCCACCGCCTGGTCCAGGGACAGGTTGAGCCAGCGGCCGATCAGGCGCTTCTGCAGCACGAGAGCCTCGGGGCTGAGCCGCAGCAGCCGCTCGACCTTGGCGTTCACCGCCGTCTCCAGGTCCGCGGCCGGAACGGCCTGGCCGACCAGCCCGATGCGAACCGCCTCGGCCGCGTCGATCGGATCGCCCAGGAACAGGAGCTCCCTGGCCCGGCCCAGGCCCACGAGGTCCGGCAGCAGGGCCGCCTCGATGACCGAGGGCAGGCCGACATGCGGTTCCGGCATCCCGAAGATCGCGTCGTCGGCCGCCACCGACAGATCGCAGGAGACGAGGAGTTCGAGGCCCGCGCCCAGGGCCGCTCCGCGAACCCCGGCAACGACCGGCGCCGGGTGCTCGCGGATCGCCAGGAAGGCGCGGTGCAGGCCGCGGATGAAGCGCTCCGCGGCGACCGCGTCGAGCTCCTCCATCTCGTGGATGTCGGCGCCGCCGCAGAAGACGCCCTCACCACTGAGGACCACGACCCGTGGGCTCGCCTCGGCCGACTCCATGACCGCTTCGCGCAACGCCGCGGTGGTTGCGGAGTCGAGCGCGTTCGCCTTCCTCCGCCGCGTCAAGGTGATGCGAGCGATCTGGCCGTCGGATTCGAGCCGAACGTTGGACATCGGTCCGGGATCGTACTCGTACCGGCCGGATAGGCTCCCTGGCCATGTCGACGGCCGTCGGCCCCGCGTTTGGCCCGCAGCCCCCAGTTTGCCCTCCCACTCAGATACAACGCAGCCTTTCCAATGCGCATAAGCGAATCGACAACGAGCGAGACACCGAGGATCGGGCGGTCCGCTTCGGCTCGGGCCCGAGCCCTCACGCTGGTCGGGGCCCTTCTATGCGGGCCGGCGGCGTCGGCGCAGAGCACCGGAAACACGGCTTCGCTTCCCGCACATCTCCGGCCAACCGCCGCCGGCGTCGCGACCCTCGTCTACGACGCCTCGCCGGGTCGCCCGGTACGCCTGATCGTGGTTCCGGAACCGACAGGCCCGGCGCCTGCGACGCTGACCCTGGAAACGACCGCCGAGGACCTGAAACCTCTCGTCGAGGAGATCCGTGAGCTTGCGCTGCTCCGGCCGCCGGCCTCTCTCGGTCGCATCGTCCGCCTCGGAGACCGACTCGGTGAAGTTCTGCTCGCACCGGCCGCTGACCGACTCGGGAACGTCTCCCGGCTCGGCCTTTCCGCCAACGGACCGTTGAGCGACCTTCCGTTCGGCGTTGTCCGGGCGCCCCGGTCGATCGATCCCCAGGGCCGCTACCTGATCGAGACCCGGACTCTGTGCTGGATCGACCCGGCCCTGGGCGACGGCAACGCCGCCGACCGGCCAGCAAGCGACAGACCGCTTGCCCTGGCGATCGCCGACGCCGTGTACCGCCCCCCGGCACGACCGCTCGGCGCCTCCATGAGTGACGGTGGCATCTCCTGGCGCCGGCATGCCGCGCGCCGCAATCAGGCAGGCACGATCCGAGCGCTGGGCCTGCCGGTGGTGTCCCGCTTCGGTCAGGCCGCCTCGCCCGCCCTCTTCTGGGAGTCGGCCGAGAGCTACGCCGTCCGGTTCCTGCACCTGGCGGTCGAGGCAAGGATCGACCCGGCCAACCCTGACCGTTCGGCTCTGCTGCTCTCACCCGAGAGGTACGACGAGCAGGCCATTCCCGTGACCGCCGGCCAACTGGCGTCGAGACTCGCGCTCGAACGCGATGCGCTGGTCGTCCTTTCCGGCCTGGACACGGGAGGCCACGGCATCGGCCCCGGCCCGTTCGTCGAAGTCTTCGGCGCCGCGGGCGCGGGTTCCCTAGTCGCATCCCTCTGGCCCGTCGTCGACGAGTCCGCCACGCACCTGTTCGCCGCGTTCTACAGCAAGCTCACCCAGGGAGCGACCCCGGTCGCGGCGCTCCGAGAGGCGCAGCGCCGGCTCATGACCGAGCCGCTTCGTTTCGAGCAAGGCGAAGGCCGGCAGCCAGTGGACTTCGACGCCTCGCACCCGTACTACTGGGCCGGCTACCGGTTGTATCGACGTTCGACCAACGACTGCGGCTGAGACAGCAGCTCGAGATCGTCCGGCACAAGGGATCCTGTCCCGGAATTGACAGGGTGACAGCATGACGGCATAATCGTGCTGTCATGCCTTCTTCCCAACTTACCATCCGCAACGTGGACGCGGATCTTGCACGCCGGCTGCGCGCGATCAGCGCGGAGCGAGGCGAGAGTCTGAACGCCACCGTACTCCGGGTGCTCCGCGAGGCCGTCGGACCAGACGCCCGTCGAGCCCAGCTTCTCCGGTACGCCACCTGGACGGAAGACGACGCCGACGAGTTCAACGCAGCCCTCGCCGAACAGCGTGTGGTCGACCGGCGGCTCTGGGAGTGAGGACAATCGAGCGACTCGTCCTCGACACGAGCGCCTACTCACACTTCCGTGAGGGACACCCTCGGGTGCTCGCCAGCCTCACGGCCGCCGTTCACGTCTTCGTCCCGGTGATCGTTCTTGGAGAACTCGAAGCAGCCTTCGAGTCGGGTAGCCGCGTCGCAGAGAACCGCCGCGTGCTCGCCGAGTTTCTGGCCCTCCCCTACGTCAGCGTGCTGGACGTGACGCCGGATACCGTTCGCCACTACGCCCGCATCTTCGTCTCGCTACGGACAGCCGGCACGCCTATTCCCCTGAACGATGTCTGGATCGCGGCGTCAACGGTGCAGTTTCACGGCAACCTGCTCACATCCGATCGGGACTACCTGCGAGTCCCCTCGCTCGAGTCCACATTGATTGACACTCCCTGAGCACCTGGGCGGGTACTCCATGTCCACTTCGTTGCCGCGACGACTCTGGAGATAAGATCGCGCGCCATGCTGGAACGAACGTACCGCAAGCCTCCGGGCGTCGCCGCGACGCTGTGCGCCCTTCTTCTTGGCGTGGTCGCCTGGGCATGCGGCAACACGCCGCCGTCGACCACAGTCACGGCCGGCGACGATCCGGTCGCCGCGCTGCTCGCGCTGCCGATGGAGCGGTTGATCGCGTACGACGCCGAGATTGAGCTGACCGCGGCCCAGGAAGAGATCAAGCGCGCCGCCCTGACGCCGATTCCCGCCCCCTGCTGCAGCGACCGGTCGGCCTACACGTGCTGCTGCCAGTGCAACCTGGGGCGGGCCTGGTGGGGCCTGTCGAAGGTGCTCATCACGGAGCACGGCCAAAGCGCGGCCGAGGTCCAGGCGAACGTCGAACGCTGGATCGACGACGTCCGTCCACAGGGTTTCGCGGGCGATTCCTGCTACACGGGCCGCTGCTCGACAGCAGCGAAGCACGACGGCTGTTCGGGCATGAACCCGAACCGGATCGTGAGCTAGTCCGCCACCACAGGCCGGCTTCAAGCCACGGAACCCAAGGGAGCCTGAAAGCGTGGCCCCGACCCTCACCTTCTCGAAACGTCGTCCAGGACCGGCTCCAGCGCTCCTGCTCGCGCTGATCGCCTGCCTCTGCCCGGCGGCCAGCCCCGCTCAGGAGACCGACCCCGACCACAACGACGAGCCCGAGCACCACAGCGACGAAGTCGAGACCTTCAGCCACACGGTCACGGTCACCGGCTCCTGGATCCCGGGAACGCCCGAGGACGCCGCCCAGCCGGTGTCGGTCCTGTCGCGCGAGGATCTCGAGGCGGAAGGCTCGCCATCGATGCTGGGCGTCATCCGCAACCTCTCCTTCAGTCTCGGCGCGGACCTCGAGTCCGACCAGTTCGGGGCGCGTACCAACGAGGATCGCTCGACGCTCAACCTGCGCGGTCTCGGACCGAGCCGTTCGCTCGTGCTTCTGAACGGCGACCGGTTGACCTGGTCTCCCGGCGCCATCCCGGACCAGGCACAACTCGTCGTCGACACGAGCGTCCTGCCCATGGTCGCGGTCGAGCAGGTCGAGTTCCTGCGTGACGGCGGCGCCGCGACGTACGGCTCCGACGCCATCGCCGGCGTGATGAACGTGATCACGCGAAGCCACTTCGACGGTCTGTCCTTCGAGGGCAAGCACAGCGTGATCGACGGTTCGAACGGAGACGGCGAGGTCGGCATCATCGGCGGCCGACCGTTCGGCGCCGGCCGTGGCCACGTGGTGAGTTCCCTCGGCCTCTCGCGCCGGAGCCCGATCCGGCTCCGCGACCGCGACTGGGCGATCAGGCCCTACGCCGAGAATCCGCGGGGCGGCTGGTCGGGAACGGGACGGCCGGCGGTCTTCTACCCGCTCTCGGGCGCGCCGGCGATCCGTGACCCGAACTGCGAGCGCGTCGGCGGCGCGGTCAGCAGCCCCGACAGCCCGCTCTGCAGGGTCCAGTACACGCCGTTCGACAACTTGGTGCAGGACACGCGCCGGGGCCAGTGGTTCACCGAAGCCTCATGGGACACGGAGGGAGGCTGGCATATTGGCGCGGAGTTCCTGTTCGCCAGGGGCGACGTGCCTTCGTGGCAGACCTCGCCCGGCTATCCGCCGAACAAGGTCGTCGATCCCACGCGGTCGGTGCGAGCGAACAACCCGGGGCTCGTCGACATGGCCCGGCTCTACCCTGAGCTGTACGGCGCCTACGCCTTCTGCGACGCGTCCTGGTGCGGCTGGCAGGGAGACGGCGGCGCCCAGGACGCGGCGGGAATCGATCCGGCCTGGCAGGAAGTGGCCTGGATTCGAGGCCGGATGTTCGGCCAGGAGGGGCCCCTCCGGAGCCACATCCGCGAGTCCGACACGGAGCGGTTCGCGTTCGACCTCGAAGGGGTGACCGGCGAGACCCTCTGGGCGTTCCGGGCCTCCTGGTCGAGCGCCGATCGCAGGTTCGAGGACGGCGACGCCCTGCACTACCGCGCCCGTCGCGCCATGGCCGGTCTCGGCGGCCCTGCCTGCGAAGAGCAGGTACCGAACGAGTACGACGCGGGCGGCAACCTGAGTTTCTCCCTGGACACCCTGCGTCGGCACGCGGGCCAGGGCGACTGCCGCTACTGGATCCCGTTCTCCAACTCGATCAGCCCCCATCCGCTGGTGCCGAACGCCTCGAATCCCGACTACGACCCGGCGTTCGACAACGGCCCCCTGCACGACTATCTGACGACCATCCTCGGCAATCGCGGCCAGACGTCCCTGCTCGTCGTCGAGGCGGTGGCGAGCGGCCTGCTCGACTGGAGCCTCCCCGGCGGCGCCGCCGAGTACGCGGCCGGCGTCCAGTGGCGCGGCGAAACGTACGAACTGCGGCCGTACACGGTCGGCGCGCCGACACCGCGGGGCGGCGCCCTGCACGACATCGCGATCTATCCCTGCCCGGGCGGCCCCGACGTCACGACGTGCGAGAAGCGCGAGGGCGTGTTCGCCTACCTGCCGGCGGTCTTCCCGATCGAGGACGATCGCGGGATCGGCTCCGTGTTCGGCGAACTCTCGCTGCCGCTCGCTACCTCGGTCGAAAGCCAGGTGTCGCTCCGCTTCGAGGACTACGGCGGAGACGTCGGCTCGAGCCTCGACCCAAAGTTCGCGCTGCGCTGGCAGGCAACCGACGCGCTGGCCCTGCGCGGCTCCTTCGGCACGACCTTCCGCGGCCCGACGCTGAACCAGACGATCGATGGAATCGCCGACACCTCACGGTTCTTCATCGGCCGCATCGGCACGTTCAAGCCGATCCACATCCACGGCGACCCGGCACTCGACCCGGAATCGGCCACGACGCTCAACACGGGCCTGGTCTTCGAGCGCAGCGGCCTTGGCGGCGGCAGCGGCCGCGTCTTCGCCACCGTCGACTACTGGCGTTACGACTTCACCGACCCGCTCGTCATCCAGCCCTTCAACTCCATCCTCGGCCTCGCCTGCCCGCCCGCGAACCACCCGCTGTGCGACGAGGCCTCGCCCTGGTTCGGGGGTCTGACCATCAGCGGCGGCGTCCCCAGCCTAGAGAACCTCGACACCCTCGCCGTACGGATCGTCAACGGACCGGACGTCGAGACCGACGGCATCGACTTCCGCGCCGACCTTCAGACGAACGCGGGCCCCGGCCGCCTGACCCTGGGCGCCTCCGGCACCCACACCCTGTCCTGGCGCATCGAAGGCTGGGACCTCGGCGAGGCGTACGACGCGAAGGGCAGGCTCAACTACGACACCTCCCTGGCCCGCGCCCTGCCGGAGTTCAAGGGCCGTCTCTTCGCCGGCTACACGTTCGGCCCCTTCACCGGCCGCTGGCACCTGAACTACGCCGATTCCTATGTCCACGACGCCCCCGCCCCCTGGGGCGACGACTACCCCATCGACGCCTTCGCCACCCACGACCTTCACGTCTCCTGGGACACCCCGGGCGACCGCGCCACCCTCTTCGCGTCGATCCTCAACCTCGGCGACCAGGATCCACCCCGCGTCTTCCGCCAGATCAACTACGACCCGTCGACCCACAACCCGCTGGGCCGGGTCCTCAGCATCGGCCTGCGGTTCGAGCTGTGATTCGGCTGCGACCGACGTCCAGCCGGCAGCAGCCGTCCTAGAAGCCGCGCAGGCGAGCGAAGCGCTGGCGGTGGAAGGCGGCGTCGCCGAAGGCGAACTCGAGGGCCCGGGCCCGCTTCATGAACAGGCCGATGTCATGCTCGTCCGTCATGCCGATGCCGCCGTGCATCTGCAGGGCCTCGTTGGTCACCAGGATCAGGGCGTCCGAGCAGCGCGCCTTGGCGTTCGAGACCTGGAGTTCCGCGTCGTCGCTGCCCTCGTCGATCGCCCGAGCCGCCGACATGACGGCGGACCGCGACAGCTCGATCTCGACGAACATCTTCGCCGCCCGGTGCTTGAGCGCCTGGAAGGTGCCGATCAGAACGCCGAACTGGCTGCGAGACTTGAGGTACTCGATCGTCCGCTCAAAGGCCTCGGTCATCAATCCGAGCATCTCGCCGCAGACGGCCACCGTGGCCCGGTCCACGGCCCGGCCGAGCGGTTCCAGGCCGCCGCCGACAGCGCCCAGGACGGCGCCGGCCGGCACGTGAACGTCGCTCAGCCGGACAATCGCCGAGTTGCGAGAGTCGACCCGTCCTTGAGCCACCACCTCGAGACCGTTCGCCTCCGCCGGCACGAGGAAGAGCGTCAGACCGTTGTCGCCGTCCTCCGTTCGGGCGGCGATCAGGAAGCCGTCGGCGCCGACGCCGCCGACTACCTGGACCTTCTCGCCCGAGAGGGACCAGCCGTCGCCGTTCGTCCGCGCCTGCGTCTCGACCCGGTCGAGTCCGTACCTGCTTCCCGCCTCAAGCAGCGCCGGCGCCAGACGCTTCTCCCCGTCGATCAAGGGCGGCAGCCACGCGGCCCGCTGCTCCGCGCTGCCGGCGTCCGCCAGCAGCCCGCCGGCGAAGACGACCGCCGACACGAACGGTTCGGGCGCCAGACCGCGGCCCATCGCCTCCGTGATGAGCACGGTCTCGGCCATGCCCATGCCGAGGCCACCGTGCTCCTCCGACAGGGGAATGCCGAGCCAGCCGAGATCCGCCATCTCGGCCCAGACTTCGGGGCTGTAACCGAGTTCGGCGCCCTCGTCGCGGAGCCGGCGCTGGCGGTCGACTCCGCCGTGCTTCGAAACGAGCTCGGCCGCGGTCCGGGCCAGCATCTCCTGGGGAGCGGTGAGGACCAGCGAAGCCATCAGTCCGGCAACCCCAGCACGCGCTTGGCGATGATATTCAACTGGATCTCCGACGTCCCGCCCTCGATGCTGTTCGCCCGCGACCGAAGCCAAGTGCGGGTCTGGTTGAGTTCCGCCGGCTCGAAGCCCTCACCTTCCCAGCCCAGCGCCTGGGGGCCCCGGATCGAGAGCATCAGCTCCTCGCGGCGCATGTTGAGCTCCGTCCCGTAGTACTTGAACATCGAGCTCTCGGGGCCGGGCTTGTGGCCCGCCTCCAGCCCGTCGCCGTGCCGTTTGATCGTCAACCCGTAGGACATCGCGTCCATCTCGCACTGGGTCACGCGTTCCCGGATCGCGGGGTCGTCGATCCGGCCGTTCTCGTCCACGCCGACGTAGTCGCGCGCAAGACCTGGCAGCGAAGCTCCGGCGCCGCCGCGCCCCATGCCGCCGATCGAGGCGCGCTCGTGGCCGAGCAGCGCCTTGGCCACCGTCCAGCCGCCGTTCACATCGCCGATGACCTGGTGCACCGGCGCCCGCACGTTGTGGAAGAAGGTCTCGCAGAACGGCGAAGCGCCGCTGATCAGCCGGATCGGCCTCACTTCCACGCCGGGCGACTCCATGTCGACCAGGATGAAGGTGATGCCGCGCTGCTTCTTGACGTCCGGATTCGTGCGCACCAGCATGAAGATCCAGTCCGCCTGGTCGGCGCCGGACGTCCAGATCTTCTGGCCGTTGATCACGTAGAAGTCGCCGTCGCGTACCGCCGATGTGGCGAGCGACGCCAGGTCGGAGCCGGCATTCGGCTCGGAGTAGCCCTGGCACCAGCGGATCTCGCCGCGCGCGATCTTCGGCAGGTGCTCCGCCCGCTGCGCCTCCGTGCCGTGATCGAGAAGTGTCGGCCCGATCATGCTGTAGCCGAAGCCCGTGAGCGGCATCGGCAGTCCCAGGCGCGCGATCTCCTCGTGCAGCACGAGCGCCTCGTCCCGCGAGAGGCCGGCGCCGCCGTAGTCCTCGGGCCAGGTCGGCACCGAGAATCCCCGATCGGCCGCGGCGTCGCCCGCCGCCGCACCTTCGCCATCATCTCTCACCCGGACGCGGGCAAGACCACGCTCACCGAGAAGCTGCTGCTCTATTCGGGCGCGATCCAGCTCGCCGGCGCGGTGAAGGCCCGAGGCGAGGCTCGCCGGGCCCGCTCGGACTGGATGAAGGTGGAGCGCGAGCGCGGCATCTCCGTCAGCGCTTCCGTCATGACCTTCGAGTACGAGGGCAACACCTTCAACCTGCTGGACACGCCCGGCCACGAGGACTTCAGTGAGGACACCTACCGGACCCTAACCGCGGTCGACTCGGCGGTCATGGTCCTCGACGCGGCGAAGGGGATCGAGACGCAGACGCGAAAACTGTTCGAGGTCTGCCGCCTGCGCGACATGCCGATCACGAGCTTCATCAACAAGCTTGACCGCGACGTCCGCGATCCGTTCGATCTCCTCGACGAGATCGCCGACACCCTGCAGCTCGAGGTCGCTCCGATGACCTGGCCGGTCGGCATGGGCCGCGGCTTCAAGGGCTGCTACGACCTCGTCGGCGACCGGCTCGTCCTGGTCGAGCAGCGCGACAGGGAGCGGCGCGGCAAGGAACGGATCGTGCCCGGCCTGGCCTCCCGCGCGATCAACGAAGCGCTCGGGGAGGCGCCGGCAGCAAAGCTGCGCGAGGAAGTCGAGATGGTCCGCGAGCTCTGCCCGCCCTTCGACGCCGCCGCGTACCTCGAGGGCAACCGGACACCGGTCTACTTCGGCAGCGCGCTGCGCAGTTTCGGCGTCGGCTCCCTGCTCGACGGCCTCGCCCGCCACGCGCCGGCGCCGCGGCCGCGGCAGGCGGCCGAGCGCACGGTGGAGCCCGGCGAGGGGGCGGTCACCGGCTTCGTGTTCAAGATCCAGGCGAACATGGACCCGAAGCACCGGGACCGGATCGCCTTCGTGCGGCTGTGCTCGGGGCGCTTCCATCGCGGCATCCGCCTGTTCCATCCGCGCAGCGGACGCACCCTGAACATCCACAACCCGGTCCTGTTCCTGGCCCGGGACCGGGAACTCGCCGAGGAGGCCTGGCCCGGCGACATCATCGGCATCCCGAACCACGGCAACCTGCGCATCGGCGACGCCCTGTCGGCCGGGGAGCCGATCCGCTTCGTCGGCGTTCCCAGCTTCGCCCCCGACCTCCTGCGCCGGGTCCGGCCGGAGGATCCCCTGCGGGCCAAGCATCTCGGCCGCGCGCTGCTCCAGCTCGCGGAAGAGGGCGTGGCGCAGGTGTTCCGCACCCGGGAGGGAAACGACTGGATCGTCGGCGTCGCCGGCAGCCTCCAGTTCGACGTGCTCGCCGACCGCATCCGCACCGAGTACGAGGTGCCGGTGCGCTTCGAATCGACGGCGATGTCCCTGGCGCGCTGGATCGAGGCGGACGACGAGCGCGCGGTGCGCGACTTCGTGCGCCGCAACGAGGCGAAGGTCGCCCACGACCACAACGGCGACCCGCTGTTCCTGGCCGCGAACCGCTACTGGCTCGACCGCGCCGCCGAGAACGCGCCGGAAGTCCGCTTCCTGGCAACCCGCGAGCGGACGGTCTGAACGCGGGTCCGGCGCTTTCGCGGGAATCCGGTCCCGCGACAGCCCTCGTTCACGGGTTCCGAGCGCGGGCCCGCGCGTTCGCGGGATTCCGGGCGCTACTGCCGGCGGCGCCCTTCGCCGTCCCGGACACGGAAGCCTCGCTCGGCGGCGCTTCCGCGAGGCGCCCGGCAAGGTGAGCCTCCCGGTAGCGGGAAGGACTCACCCCGAAACACTGCCGGAACGCCCTGCGGAAGCTCCGGTCGATCGGGTAGCCCACGGCTTCGCCGATGGCGGCGACGCCTGAATCGCCCTCGCGCAGCAGCCGTGCAGCGGTCTCCATTCTCTGGCGAACCAACCAGGCGCCATAGGTCGTGCCCACCCGCTTCCGGAAGTAGCGCCGGAAACTGGAACGGGCGAGCCCGGCGACGGCCGCCGCGTGTCCGCTGCTCAGATCGCCGGACAGGTTCTCCGTCACGTGCCGCCGTACGCGGCGGAGCCTCTCGAAGTAGTCGAACGCCGCGATGCCGGCGCCAACCGGCGTTTCGTCGGCAAGCGCCAGGTCTTTCGGCTGCCAGGTCGCTTCCCGCGCGCTCAACAGGTCGGCGATTCCAAGACCGTGCCGCTCGAAGCGGCGTCCCGGCGCCACGCGGACACTCCGGCGCCAACCCGGGCACCACTCGACGAACGTATGGAACTCGTCGTCCTCGCCGCACGGATCCACATGGTCCGGCAACTGTTCCAGGAACGCCTCATCGAAACGCAGCCCGACCCTCGTGAGAGGCAGGTCCGTCGGCACGAGGGAACATACACGCGCGAGCAATCCGGAACCGAGCATCTCCCGCGCGTGCGTCCGGGAGTCGCGTCCCCAGAGTGGAAACACGGGCTCCAGCTCCGTTCCTTGAAGGAGTTGCAGGCGGCGCCGGCGCCTTCGCGCCGAAAACAGATCGCCGAAGGCCACGAACCCGGCGCCTTCCGACAGAAGTTCGCCGCAGACGGACCGCACCGCCTCGTCATAGCCCGGTGGATCCTCTCTCGGATCCACCTCGATCGTCCTGAGGGGCAGTCCCACCGCCCCGGCCTGCTTCGCCAGTAACTCCGGCCTTACGCCATGCAGCCACGACCGGCCGTCCTGTTTCGTGACCGCGGCCAGCAGGCCTCCGACATCCCACTTCACGTCGGAGAGCAGGAGGCGCAAGACCCACGCCGCGTCCTTCCCCGAAGTCCACCAGACCCAGATCGGCCGGCGCTTCGGAGCCGACGGAGAGCCCGACGAAAGCTGGCGCGCGGATCGCGGCCGGAACCCGGATTCGTCCGTTCTCTGCTCGTTTCCGTCCGTCAGGACGACACATTACCACCCGAAGCCCTAACTTCATGGATGACCATGCAACGGGAGTGCCCTCGGCTTCTTTGGCGAGTAGTCGCCGCCGGAATCCTGGCGGCGCTCCGTCCGGCCTTGGTCGAGGGTCAGGCTCTCCTCAGGTTCGAAACGGACGGCTCGGACGGCGCCGGGACGGTCAGGCGCTTCAGCGCATCGACCTCCACCAACGTCCGGCAACATCGGGTCACGGTCGACCTCGGTCTGATTCGGGCCGGCCCTCCCGCGATCGAGTTTCCGACGCCGACCGGACGGCTGCTGCGGGCCGAGCGCACGGCGTTCGAGGATCGGGGCAACGGCAACGCCTTCTGGGCCGGACGCATTGCGGGGACGGGCTACGACACCTTCGTGCTCACGCTCCAGGACGGCCATGTGATCGGAACGTATGGCGAACCGGGCCGGTTCAAGTTCGAGTTGACCTCCCGGAAGGAAGCCGGAGTCCTGCGCGAACCGGTCGGGGACGCGACCGGCGCCGGCGGCGGGAGGGCAAGAAGAATGGCGTGCGAAGCGCGACCGCCGCCACTTCCAGGCGGTTCGAACGACCCGCGCCGGTCGCGGGCAAGCGGCGGTCCACGCGGCCCTCCACCGGACCGGGTAGCCGGCGCCCAGATGATCGGGGACGCCACCCACCAGCTCGACGTGCTCGTCCTGTACACGCGGTCGGCGTCCAGCTACTGGACCACGTCGGACGCCGCGGCCGTTCAGGCCGCCGTCGACTACACGAATACGGTCTACCGGAACGGCGCCCTGGGAGCGGAGCTTCGTCTGGCGGCATCCGCGCCGGCGCCGGCGGAGTTGTCCACCGTCGCGCAACAAGGCAGAGACTGGCTGGACCCGATCCCCGAGAACGCAGGGGTCAAGCTACTGCGGGAAACCCACGAAGCGGACGTCGTGATCCTCTTCACTCACGACAGTTCGGACTGGGCTCGCTGCGGCGCCGCCTATCTCCGCGGCAAGGAACACACAACCGAGACGATCGCCCCCTGGGCCTACGGTTTCGCGAACCTCTCGTGCCATTCCTCGAGCCGGTCCGGAAACTCGATCTTCGCGCACGAGATCGGCCACGTTCTGGGCGGCAACCACGACCCGGACGGGGGAGGCAACCTGCCGGCGGACCAAGCCGTCCAACCCTACGCGTTCGGCCATACCGACACGGCGCCCGACCCGGACATCGCGACGATCATGAGCTACGGAACGAACAACTCGGTGAGGGAACCCTACTTCTCCAACGTCCGGGTCACGCCGAACGGGTGGAGCCTCGGCATCGCGAACCAGCGAGAGAACGAGCGCGCCATCAAGCAGACCCTTCCCTCGGCAACCCAGATGAGCGACTGGCTGCCGCCGGCCCCGCCGTCCGGCCTCACCGGCACGGCGGCTCTGGTCGAGTCCGGCGTCAGCGTGAGCCTGAACTGGCAAGACAACTCCTCCGGCGAAAGCGCCATCGAGGTCCAATACAAGACCTGGCTGGGAACGTGGGCCGACGACAAGGTGGTCGGCGCCACGCTTGCCGCCGACACGACGTCCGTCACGCTCACGGGGCTCCCCGCCGCGACTCGCCTCGTGTTTCGCGTGGTGGCCAGAAACGCTCACGGAGAGAACGTCAGCGAGGTCTGGTCCGTACGAACGCCCGGCGCCGGCCTTCCCACCGCGCCGAGCGGCCTGACCGCCGTCGCTCTCGACCCCAACCGGGTGCGGTTGACCTGGACCGACAACGCAGTCGAGGAAACAGGCTACGAAGTGCGGTACAAGACCGGCGCCGGGACATGGACCACAAGCAGTCTTTCCGCGGACACGGAGGCGGCCACCGTCACCGGGCTCCTCGCCGCAACGAGCTACACGTTCCAGGTGGGCGCCGTCAACACGCACGGAACCGCCCGTAGCGACCAGGTGACCGTCTCCACTCCTGCGTTCGCCGCCCCGTCTGCGCCTTCGAACCTGATCTCGACGAGCGCCAACTCGACCAGCGTGGGCCTGTCCTGGACGGACAACTCCACCGACGAGACCGGGTTCGACGTGGAGCACCGCACCGGCGGCGGCGACTGGACCGCGGCGGCCACCGCCGCCGCCGGCTGGACCCGCTGGCTGG
>JAPVWO010000262.1 GCA_027493375.1 Candidatus Multivorans thiocomprendens
GCGTTCAGTTGTTCGGCGTGATCCAGGTCTCGAGTCCGTACTGTTTGGCGAGCTGCTCCGCCGCGGCTCCCGCGGCGGCCTGGTCCTCGAACGGCCCCACCCGTACCCGCTGCATCACCTGACCGTCCAGCGTCTGCGGCGACAGGAAGGCGCGGTGCCCGTCGGCCCGCAGCTTCTGCTCGACCGAAGCCGCCTGCTGGACATCGGCGCTCGAGAACACCTGGACGACCAGGCCGGCGCCCACGGCCCGGCTCGGCGCGTCGGCCGCGGCAGCGGAGGCGTCGACGACGGCGTCTTCATCGCCGGTCGCACCGAAGAAACGAACAACCTCGGCGGGCTCCGGTTCCGCCGCGGCGGCAGGCGGTTCCACCGCGGACAGGACCGGTTCGGAGGTGACCGGCTCCTCTTCCTGAACTCCGGCGAGGTCCGTGGCTTTCGACTGACCCCACCAGGCTCCCGCCGCGAAGGCGCCCACTACCGCCAGGACCAGAAGGGCTACGAACGCGGCAATCTGGGTGTTGCTGAGGGTGACCTCATACGGCTCCCAGGCTTCGCGGCTCACTCTTCGGGTTCTTGCGGCGGTGGGCTCAGGAAGCTCCCGAAGGCCCTCAACAACTCAAGCGGCAACGGGAAGAGAATGGTCGAGTTCCGTTCCGTGGCGATGTCCGAGAGTGTCTGCAGGTAGCGCAACTGGAGTGTGACGGGATTCGCGCTGATCGCATTGGCCGCCTGGGCGAGAGACTCGGAGGCCTGGAGCTCGCCGCTCGCGTGAATCACCTTGGCGCGTTTCTCGCGCTCCGCCTCGGCCTGCTTGGCCATCGCGCGTTGCATCTCCTGCGGCAGGTCGACGTGCTTGACCTCGACCATGGAGACCTTGATGCCCCACGGGTCGGTCTGCTGGTCGATCACCGTCTGGAGCTGGTCGTTCAGTGTCTCCCGCTCGCTCAGCAATTGGTCCAGCTCCGTCTGGCCGAGGATCGACCGTAGCGTCGTCTGAGCCAACTGACTGGTCGCGAACAGGAAGTTCTCGACTTCAACGATCGCCTTGGTCGGTTCCAGCACGCGGAAGTAGACGACCGCGTTCACCTTCACGGAGACGTTGTCCTTGGTGATGATGTCCTGAGGCGGCACGTCCAGCACCACGGTGCGCAGCGAGACCTTGACCATGCGGTCGATCGGCCACAGCACCAGCACCAGGCCGGGGCCCTTCGGCTTTTCCAGGATCCGGCCCAGCCGGAACACGACGGCACGCTCGTACTCGGCCAGGATGTTGATCCACCTGGTGAGCAGGAAGAGGCCCGCAACGACGAGGAAGCCAATGAACGGAAGGGTGGTCATACGGGTTCGGTTCCTTTCAAGAGTGTGGTCACGCTGGGTGCGCCGGCGTCCCCGCCGGCTCAGGCGTCCCGGACCGGTTCGACGCGAAGGGTCATCCCGTCCACCTGGACGACCCGGACGCAGTCGCCTTCGGCCACGGCGACATCCGCTTCCGCGTTCCAGATCTCGCCGTGCAACCGGACCTTGCCCGGCGCGCCGACGGCGATGCCGCTGCTGACCAGCCCGAGTTCGTCGAGCAGTCCCTCGCTGCCGGTCGCCACCCGCCTGAACTGCGCCTTGAGCGCCAGACGGCCCAGAGCCAGCGCCAGGAGGCCGATCGTGATGCCGGTCGCCACGATCAGGCGCAGACTCGCCTGCAACGCGGGATCGGCGTCCCGGAACAGCATCATGGCCCCGAGACAGAACGAGATCGCGCCGGCAAGCGTCAGCATGCCGAAGCTCGGAATCTTGATCTCCAGCACCCATAGAACGCCGGCCAGCAGGAGCAGAGCCAGTCCGGCGTAGTTGATCGGCAGCACGGACATCGCCCAGAGTCCCAGAATCAGGCAGATGGCGCCGACGACACCCGGGAAGATCGCACCCGGGTGGGTGATTTCGAAGATGAGACCGATCGAGCCCAGGGACATCAGCAGGATCGCGATGTTCGGGTGCGCGATCGTCGAGCGAATCCGCTGGAAGGCGGACATCTCGACACGGCGGACCGAGGCGTCGCGGGTCCTGAGCGTTCTCTCCAGGCCGCGTTTCTCGACCACGCGGCCGTCGAGCTCGACCAGCAGCGACTGCAGGCTGGGCGCGACGAGATCGACGAGGCCCGCCTCGAGCGCCTCCTCGGCCGAGAACGACCTGCTCTCCGTGACCGCCTCTTCGGCGAGCTTCTGGTCGCGGCCGCGGCGCGCCGCGAGCGATCGGGCGGTCGCGGCCGCGTCCTGGGTGACCTTGTCGCCCATGGCGCCCGGGATGTCTCCGCCTCCGCCCGCCACGGGGTGGGCGGCGCCCGTGTTCGTGCCGGGCGCCATCGCCGCAACGTCCGCGCCGAGCAGAATGAAGAAGCCGGCCGATGCCGCCTGGGCGCCGCTCGGCGAGACGTACACGACGACCGGCGTGTCGGCCTCCAGAAACGCGGTGAACGCGGCTCGCATCGCCTGCATCTCGCCGCCCGGCGTCGACAACTCCACGACCAGCGCCTCGGCACGGGCCAGGTCCGCCTCCGCGGTGACCTGTTCCATGAACTCGGCCACCACCACCTGGATCGCCGAGTCAATCCTCGCGACGAGGACTTCCGGCCCGGTTTCCGCGTCGATGTCGGACGTGTTGGCCGCCTCCCCGTCGACCCGCGCGGCCTTCTCCGACTCCGCCCCGGCATCCGATTCGGCGGCAGCGCCTTCCTCTCCTTCCGACGCCGGTCCGGCAGCGAGCAGCGCCAGCGGAAGGAGGATCAGGATGAAGGCAAGGATCAGCCGCGCCGAACCTGCCAGCTTCGGAGCGTTCATCGCCGACAGTCTACTTGACGGCAAGCGGCAGAGCTGTCCAACGAGAAGTGATCGTGAGCGGGGGTGTGCAATCCAACGAGAAGTGATCGTGAGATGCGGCGATCGGGGATCATCGGAGGATGATCTCGTCGTTCACTTCGATCGTCGTCACATCCACCCTGCTCAGGGTGAGCCGCACCTCCTCGTCGGCCGCTACGGTCAGGGACTCCCCCTGTACCCGCAGCTCGCTGACCCTTCGGTCGCCGTCAACGTAGACATCGACCCAACTCGTCCCCTGGAACTCCATCGTGACGCGCAAGGCACGCTCCGGCAGGGGCTCGGCCGGCGGCAGTTCCGGCGCCGTCTCGGTCACCGGAGGCGCCATCGTCTCCACATCCTCACCGGGATCCCGGTCCAGGGCGGTAAGCCAGACGATGGCGGCCGCGACCACCGCAAGACCGACGAGAATCGCCACGCTTCGTCCGACCAGCCAGGTCGACGCGGGGCTTCCGGTCGTTTCCGTGGACCGTTCATACTCGCCGCCCGCGGAAGCGACGAGATAGAAGTCGAGGACTTCGTCCGCATCGAGGCCGACGATTCGGGTGTACTCCCGCAGGAAACCCCGGACGAAGATGGAGGCCGGAAGGAGGTCGAAACGGTCCTCCTCCAGCAGCTCCAGGTAGCGGACGTTGATCTTGCTGGACTGCGCGATCGTCTCCAGATCGACGCTCCGAACCTCACGCTGGCTGCGAAGCCAGGAGCCGAAGGACTCCCGTTCATGCCTGGCCTCGGACGCCTGGTCCTGCTCGGACGCCTGAAGTTCCTCTGGCGCCGGGTTCTGCTCGCTCATCTCGCCGCCTTCGCTAAGCGGGGCATTACGCTGGAGACCATTGTACTCCGTGAAGAACTCCCTGGCTGCGGACCCCGCCACACCTGCCCCGGCTGATACGATCATCGACCCTGTTGACGCACCGTTGCCGCGGGCGCGCTCCGACGGACGCCCAGGCCGCGCCGGCTACCGCATGAGGATCCCGCAAAGCACTCAAGACAGCCTGGCGCGCGGTGACATCGACGCAGTAGAAGCGGACTGGCTGGCCGCGATCGAAGGCGATCTCGACGTCGAGCAGTTCCTCGCCATCACCAAGGGACTCGTCCGACTGGGCGAAGAGGATCGTGTGGGAACGCTCCTCGAGTTCCTCGACGACCAACTGCGGGAACGCGGCATGTGGGCCGCGCGCCTGGATCTCGTCCGCGGCGCCGCACACTACTTCGTGCGTGGCGGACAGGTCTACGACACCGTTCTCGACACCCTGCACGAGCTCTACCGCGACCGCGAATCCGACCTGACCGACCTGCTCCAGGATCTCCATCTCGATCAGGGACGACAGCACGCAAACAAGCTCTGGGACAAGGTGGACCGGCTCCGCAACCTGCTGGCGTTCCGGCCTGGCGACATCGTGGAAATGGAGGGCCGCGGCGTCGGCCGAATCGCCGACGTAAACATGCCGCTCCACGTCTTCAAGGTGGACCTGGAGAAGGTGAAGGGCGTGTCGGTCGGCTTTCGGGCAGCCGGCAAGATGCTCAGACTGCTGCCCGAAGGGCACGTGCTCCGCCAGAAGCTGGAAGAACCGGAGCAGCTTACGGGACTCAAGCCCACCGAGCTGCTGGAACGAATCCTCAAGAGCTACGACCGGCCGCTGACCGGCGCCGAAGTCAAGGTGATCGTCGTCGGCATCATCCCGGAGCGCCGGTGGTCGAGCTGGTGGACGAGCGCCCGGAAACAGCCCCAGGTGCTGTCCTCCGGCGGTCCCCGCCAGACTTACCGGTGGCTCGAGGCAACGGACGCGGAGGAGTCCCTGTGGCGCGAGTTCCAGGCCGCGCCGAACCGCCAGAAGGTCGGGCTACTCCGGCGGGCGGCCAACCAGTCGCAGGAACTCCGTGGGCGGATGGCGGACGCGCTCGATCGTCTCAGCCGCGCACTCAAGGAGGCCCAGCCAGCGCTCGCCTTCGAACTCCGCTACGCCCTGGAGCGCTTCGGCGCCGAGCCCTCCTGGCCGGCCGAAGACCTGCTGAAGACCCTGCCGGATCCGCTCGAGTTCTTCGAGGCGCTCGAACAGCGCGCCGCCCGCGAACAGGGCTACGCCCTGCTCCCGGCGTGCCGGGACGACTGGCTCGACGTGCTCGAACGACGCTTCCTGCTGGAATCCGACACGAAAGCGATCGACGCGATCGCCGCGGTGCTGGAGGCGGAGACACTGAGCCGCTGCGCCGCTCGCGCGCAGGTCCAGCCTCACCGCACACCCGCGGCCTTTACCTGGCTGGTCGAACGGGCCGCCTCCGAACCGTCGCTGCGGCAAGGTCGCCAGAGCCGCCTGCTGAACCTGCTGATCCAGGCACTGCGGCACGAGGCCTTCGCACCCTTCCGGGCCCGCATCAAGGCCCTGTTCGACTCCGGCGGCACGGCGCCCAGGCTCCTTCCGGAACTGACCCTCGATGAAGCCCGCCAGGCGGAGGTCGCGATCCGTCACGCAGCGCTCGAGGACTACCGCCGGGAACCACTGCTGGCGGCTCTCCACCTGAAGTTCCCCGACCTTCAGGCCGGCCAGGACACGGGAAGCGACGACCTCTACGCGCTGCCGGCGTCGATCGAAGCTCAGCGCCAGAAGCTGCGGGAATTGGTCGAGGAGGAGATTCCGGCCAATCGCAAGGCGATCGAAGAGGCGCGCGCCATGGGCGACCTGCGCGAGAACTTCGAGTACAAGTCCGCGCGGCAACGCCACGAGTACCTCACGGCCCTGGCGACCGAGCTGCAGCAGGATCTGCAACGCTCGACGCCGATCGACACAACCAGCGCGGCCCGTGACCGCCTGCGCATCGGCAACCAGGCAACACTCGAATCGGACAGCGGCGAACAGCGCACGCTGGCCATCCTCGGTCCCTGGGAGAGCGCGCCGGAACGGGGCATCATCTCGTACGAGTCGGACCTCGCCGGCCGTCTGCTCGGATCCGAGCCGGGAGCGAGGGTAGAGCTGGACGGCCAGACCTACACGCTGCGGACGATCGAGGCCTTTCCCGCCGGCGACGAAGCGCCGGGCTAGGGCCTCGGCGTGGAGCCGGCCTGATGGCCGGCGCGTGTATCGGGCCGACCCGGTGGCGGCTCGGCGGAGCGGCTCCAAGTAGCTACGACTGCTACACTTATAGCGAAGTGTCTCTAGCTGCCGAAGAGGTGCGGCGGATTGCCGAGCTGGCGAGACTGCGGATCTCGGCCCAGGAAGAAGCGACTTTCGCCAGCCAGCTCTCCGAGATCGTCGACTACATCGATCAACTCCGGGAGTTCGATGACGGCGCCGCCTCGCTCGCGGACACCGAAACAGCCAGCGACCCAGCCGACAACGACCTGCCCCGACCCTCAAGTGCGGCAGGCGGCGCACTGCTCGACGAATTCCTGGACAACGCGCCAGCCTCCCTTGACCGCTTTCTGCTCGTACCGCAAGTCAAGGCGACGCCGGGCGGCGAAGAGTGATGCAACCGATGACCGCCGAGGGACTGGCAGCCGCGATCCGTTCGGGTGAACGGAGTGCCGTCGACGCAGTCGACGCAACGTTCGCCCGCATCGACGAGGTCGACGCCGCCGTTGGCGCCTTTCTCGAACTCTGGCGGGATGAAGCGGCCGAGCGGGCCGCCGACATCGACCGGCGGCGGGACGAAGGGTTGCCGCTCGGTCCGCTTGCCGGCGTACCGACCGCCCTGAAAGACAACATGTCCCTGGCGGGGCACGAACTGAACTGCGGCTCACGCATCCTGGCCGGCTACCGCGCGCCCTACACCGCCGGCGCCGTCGAGCGTCTCGTGGCTGCCGACGCCGTGCCGGTCGGGCGCGTGAACATGGACGAGTTCGCCATGGGATCGTCGTGCGAAAACTCGGCCCTGGCCGCTACGCACAATCCCTGGAACCTGGCCATGGCGCCCGGCGGTTCGAGCGGCGGCTCGGCGGCGGCGGTGGCGGCGGCCGAGGTGCCCCTCGCGCTGGGCTCGGACACCGGCGGCTCGATCCGGCAACCAGCCGCCTTCTGTGGCGTGGTCGGCGTCAAGCCGACCTACGGCCGGGTTTCCCGTTACGGTCTGGTCGCCTTCGCCTCCTCACTCGACCAGATCGGACCGCTCGCCCGAAACGTGCGGGACGCGGCCCTTGCGCTCGGCGCCATCGCCGGCCCCGACCCGCGGGACGCCACCTGCAGTGAAGAGCCCGCCTGTGACTTCCTGCAACCGATCGAGGACGGCATCGAGGGATTGAAGGTCGGCACCATCCGCGAGGTCAGAACCTCGGCGCTGGAAGCTGACGCGGCGCGCGGCTTCGAACGGGCGCTCAAGACGCTCGTGCGCTGCGGCGCCGAGCTCGTCGAGGTCAGCGTCCCGCTGATCGAAACGGCGGTCGCCACCTACTACGTGCTCGCGAACAGCGAGGCCAGCGCGAATCTCGCCCGGTTCGACGGCAGCCGTTACGGCCACCGCGCAGCCGGCGCCCGATCGCTCGCCGAGATGTACACCGGCAGTCGAAGCGAAGGTTTCGGCCCCGAAGTCAAGCGCCGGATCATCCTCGGGACCTTCGCCCTGTCCTCCGGCTACTACGACGCGTACTACGGCCGCGCCGCGCGAATCGCGGGGGTCCTTCGCCAGCAGTTCAGCGAGGCCTTCGAGAAGGCCGATCTGCTGGTGACCCCGACCAGCCCGAGCGGCGCCTTCAAGCTCGGCGAACGTGTCGACGACCCGCTGGCGATGTACCTCTCGGACGTGTTCACCACGCCGACCAGCCTGGCCGGCATACCGGGAATCTCGGTCCCCTGCGGCCTCGACAGCCGTGGCCTCCCCCTCGGACTCCAGATCCTGGCGCGTCCGTTCGCCGACGGCACCGCTCTACGGGCAGCCCGGGCGTTCGAACGGGAAACGGGTTTCGAGTGCCGGCCGGAGCCAGTCTCATGAACGTACGCGCCTCGCTCATCGGCGCCGCCGCCCTCGCCGTGCTCCTGCCCGCCGCGAGCGATGCCGCCACCCGGCGCATGGCCGTGCCGGAGATCGGATCGCCGAGTCCGGTCGCGGTGCTGGCCTCCTCCGGGAGGATCCACATCGAGGCGAAGCCACGGCGGAACGAAGGCCTGCTGGCATTCGCCGAGCGGCTCTGCGGCAGCTCCCGGCACGCTTCCGCCGTGAGCCGGGCGAACGGCGGCGTCCGGCGGCTCCGCCGGGGCGTGCGCTACAAGGTGCCCTTCGATCTGCTGCCCGGGCGACACCGGCAAGCCGTCATTCGCGCCCTGCTGCCGAGAGATCAGGCCACGGCCGAGGGCTGGCGGCACCGTGTCGCCTCCTCCTCGCGCGGCGCCAGATCGGAGAGCCTGTGGAGCATCGCGGAGTGGTTCACCGGCTCGGGCGAGAACCACGGGACACTGCGGCGGGCAAACAACCTGGCCAGCAGCGTCATCCGACCCGGTCAGGTCATTCTCATCCCGCGCAACATGCTCTCGGAACCCTACTCCGGCATGCTGCCTGCCGCAGCGACCCGGCAGCTGGTGGCGGCGCCGGACTCCGGAGCCGGTTCCTTCGTTGGCGATGGGCCCTTCGTGCGGTACGGCTCGGACGACCAGGGCGACTACGCCAGCTACCGCCTGAAGGCCGGCGAAGCCCTCTACTCCAGCGTCGTCATGCGCTTCACCGGCCGGCTCCTCGCCGCCGACGTGAACGAACTGGTCGACCGGATCAGGGAGCGCAACACGATCCGCGACGTGCGCGACCTCCCGGTCGGCTACGAGGTCAAGATCCCGCTCGGCCTGCTCTCGGCCCGCTATCTGCCACTCGATCATCCGCAACGCCAGGAGTGGGAAGCGCAGCGTTCGGCCTCCGAACAGATCGAGAACGAGCTGTTGGCCCTCGATCTCGACGGGGTCACGGTGGTGCTCGACGCCGGCCACGGCGGGCGTGACACCGGGGCGCCGGTTGGCGGCATCTGGGAGAGCGCCTACGTCTACGACATCATGCTGCGCACCAAACGGATCCTGGAGAGCCGCACGGCCGCCACGGTCGTGCCGACCACGCGGGATGGCGCCACGTTCCGGATCCAGGACAGAGACGTGCTGCCGCACTCCCGTGGACACGCGGTGCTCACGAACCCCCCGTACCGCATCGACAACGCGGCGGTGGCGACGAACTTCCGGTGGTACCTGTCGAACTCGATCTACCGGCAGCGTCGCCAGGCCGGCGCCGGGCCAGGTCAGGTCATCTTCATCTCGATTCACGCGGATTCGCTGCACCCGTCGCTGAACGGCGCCATGGTCTACATTCCCGGTCTGGTCGGCATCACGAACAACTACGGCAAGTCGGGCAGTGTGTACAACGCCCGCCGCGAAGTCCGGGCCCAACCCCGCGTCTCCTTCACGCGAACCGAACGGACGACCAGCAAGGGCCTGTCCCGCGACCTCGCCGAGCACCTGCTCGACAGCTTCCGCCGCACCGGCCTGGGCGTTCATCACAACAACCCGATCCGCGACCGGATCTGGCGCGGACGCCGCGTCTACGTGCCGGCGCAACTCCGCTTCAACCAGATTCCAGCGAAGGTCCTGCTCGAGGTCTGCAACCTGAGCAACGATCAGGACCGGCGCCTGATGAAGACCCGCGCCTACCGTCAACGGGTCGCCGAGGCGATCGTGAACGGCATCCTGTCCTACTACGGCGTGCCCGGTACGCGAGTCGAGCGCAGCGTCACCGCCGGAAGCTGAGGTCGCCGCTCCGCCGCTGCACGGCCACAACGATCAGTAGCGGCGCATCAACCCGACCACGATCCCCTGGATGCGAAGTCGATCCGCGGCAACGTAGAGCGGCGCCATCTCCCGGTTCGCCGGCTGCAGCCGGATCGAATCGCCTTCGGGGAAGTAGCGCTTGAGCGTCGCCTCGTCGTCGATCAGGGCGACAATCACCTGCCCCGACCGCGCCCGGTTCCGCTCCGCGATCACCACCAGGTCGCCGTCGCAGATGCCGTCGTCGATCATCGAGTCCCCCTCCACTTCGAGGACGTAGCGCCGTCCGGCCGGGCCGTGCTCGAGCAGGTGCTCGGGAACCGGCAGGTCGTCGACGCCCGGCACCGCCTCGATCGGCCTGCCGGCGGCGACCCGGCCGTGGAAGGGTACGGCGTTCGCGGCCGGACGCCGGCCGCGCAGCGTCTTCTCAGTCAGCTCCAGGCCCCGTTTCTGGTTCCACCCGCCGCGCAGGTAGCCCTTCTGCCTCAGGAGCTTCAGGTGCTTGTGGACGGTGCCGTAGGACCGGTAGCCGAAGCGGCGGCGGATCTCCAGGTGGGTGGGCGCGATGCCCCGTCTCTGGTGGAACTCGCAGACGAAGTCGAGAATCTGCTTCTGGCGCTCGGTCAGGAAGTCGTCCATGGATGCTCATGCTAGACGCAAACCCAGCGTAAGACAAACCGGGCCATCCCTCTCCGGCCAGCACCCGCCGCCCGGCCGCATACACTACGCGGCCGATGCCGGAGCATCTTGAGCAACACGAACTCCGGAACGGCATGCGGGTCGTTCTCCACGAGGATCGGCGCCTGCCCCTGGCGGCCGTGAACGTCTGGTACCACGTCGGTTCGAAGAACGAGGAGACGGGCCGTACCGGCCTGGCGCATCTCTTCGAGCACATGCTGTTCCAGGGATCGGCGAACGTGTCGGAGAACGGCCACTTCGAGCACATCCAGAAGGTCGGCGGCGTCGCCAACGGCTCGACCTGGTACGACCGCACGAACTACTACGAAACCCTGCCCGCGAACCACCTGGAGCTCGGCCTCTGGCTCGAATCCGACCGCATGGGCTTCCTGCTAGAGGCCCTCACCGAGGAGAAGTTCGAGAACCAGCGGTCGGTGGTCATGAACGAGCGCCTGCAGCGGGTCAACAACCAGCCGTACGGCCTGGCCGGGGAACGTTTGAGCGAACTCCTCTACCGGCGTCCGAACGGCGCCAGTCACCCGTACGCCTGGCCGGTAATCGGCTACATGGACGATCTGGAGGCCGCCAACCTCGACAGCGTCGAGGACTTCTTCCGCACCTGGTACCGGCCGAACAACGCGGTGCTCACCCTGGCCGGCGACATCGACTGCGAAGCCGCTCTCGACCAGGTCCTGCGCTACTTCGGGGAGATACCACCCGCGCCCCTGCCGCCGTCGCCCGCCGTCGAGCCGGCCACCGAGATCGGTCCCCGCGGCGCTTCGCGGGAGATCCTGGAAGACTCGATCGAACTGCCGCGCTGTTACTCCGCCTGGTGCCTCGACGGCTACGGAAGCGACGACTGGTACGCCGGCGAGGTGCTGGCGATGATCCTCTCCTCCGGGAGGATGAGCCGCCTCCATCGCGACCTCGTCTACGAACGCCAGATCGCGCAGTCCGTCTCCGCGGTCATCCTGCCCACCGAGATCTGCGCGACCTTCGCCATCGTCGCCACCTGCCAGAACCGCGATCCGGACCCTCTTGCGAACGCCGAGGCCCTCGAACAGGCGACGCTCGAGCACCTGGAAGCGATCCGCGCGGCCGGCCCGACCGCGGAGGAACTCGAGCGAGCGCGGCGGAGCCTCCTGCTCGCGCACCACGACAGCCGGCAGGACCTGGCCCTCTGCGCCGACCGCCTGTCCTGCGCGGCGACCTACTTCGGCGACCCGTCCAGGGCTTGGTCCGAACCCGAACGCCTGCTCCAGGTCGACGGCGAACAGGTCCAGGACCTGGCGCGGCGCGCTCTCGGTCCGGAACGCCGCGCCGCGATCATCGTGGTGCCGGAAGCGTGACCGCGAACGGACAACCCACGCTTGACCGCGGCCGGCCGCCGGTTCCCGGGCCCAGCAGGAGCTGTTCCTTCCCGAACTTCGAGGTCGAGACGCTCGAGTCCGGCGCCCGCCTGTGGACCCTCGACGTTTCGGGCTGCGGGCTGGTCACCGTCGTGCTGCTCATGGCCGGCGGCAGCGAACTCGACACTCCCGACCGCGCCGGTCTCGCTTCGTTCACGGCGGGGCTTCGCGGTGCCGGCACGAAGCACCGGGACGCGCTCGCGTTCGCCGCCGCCGCGGAGGACCTCGGCACCACCATCGCGACGTCCTGCGGCTGGGAGAACGCGGCGGTCGGCACCACGATCGGCCTCGAGGACGTCGCGGCCGGCCTGGAACTCGTCGCCGAAGCGGCCGCGGAACCGGCCTTCCTGGACGAAGAGGTCGAGCGCCGGCGCCGGCGCCGCCTGGCCGAGATCGAGCGGCGGCGGAGCGATCCCGCCGCGCAGGCGAGACTCGCCTTCGCCCGCGCCGTCTACGGCGACACGCCCTACGGCTATCCGGCCATCGGCGACCGGAGCACGACCGAGGCGATCACCCGCGACGACATCGCCGCGTTCCATGGGCGGGCTCTCGCAGCGGACTCGTGCCACCTGATCGCGGTCGGCGATCTCGGGCGGGGCAGCGTGCGCCGGGCGATCGAGAGTACGGTCGAACCGCAGCTCCGGGCCCACGGCCGCCGCTTCGACGCCGCCACGGAGAGCCTCGAACCCGAGCTTGCGTCGCCATCGGGGCGTCGCGTCGTGGTCGTCGACCGGCCCGGCGCCGCGCAGACCGAACTGCGGATCGGGCATTCCGGCGTACCGCGCTCTCACCCCGACCGCGTCCGTCTCCAGGTGGCGAACTCCATCCTCGGGGGCAAGTTCATGAGCCGCCTGAACCTCACGCTCCGGGAGAAGCACGGCTACACGTACGGCGTCTCGAGCGCGTTCGACTTCCGGCGCGGCCCGGGTCCCTTCGTCATCTCGACAGCGGTGGCCAACGAAGTCGCGGGCGCCGCCTGCCGGAGGACCGTCGAGGAAGTCGAGCGGATGTGCGCCGAACCTCCGAGCGCAGCGGAACTCGACGACGCCCGCAACTACATGGTCGGCGTCTTTCCCTACACGCTGCAGACGATTCAGGGTCTCTCCTCCCGCCTTCAGACGCTCGCCGTCTTCGACCTCGACCGCGACGAGTACGACCGCTGGCCCGAACGGGTGCGCGCGACCTCGGCGGAAGACGTCCTCCAGGTCTGTCTCCGCCACCTCTTCCCTGAAGGCCTGACGATCACCGCGACAGGTCCCGCCGACGAGCTCCTGCCGCAGCTCGAAGGGCTCGGAACGACCGAGGTGAAAGCGGCCGGCTGAGCGCCGAAGCACGCCGCGCGCGTGGTATCTTCTGCGGCTGTTTCCACACCGGGGACTCACGCTGCGGAGAGCGGACTGAGTCCCGCAAAGCGTGAAATGCGCGGGCTCCCGGAACGGGCTCGCGACGCCTGCGACGGGAGCGTCGATGCAACTCGAGAACTCGGAACAGATTCGCAACCTCGCCGTCGTCGGACACAACGACACCGGCAAGACGACACTGCTCGCCGGCCTGCTCTATACCGGCGGCGTCTTCAACCGGCAGAACCGGGTCGAAGACGGGAACACGGTGACCGACTTCGACGACGAAGAGGTCCGGCGCGGCATCTCGATCGGCCTCGCCGTCTGCTACACGCCCTGGTCGGACGGGGCCGCGAGCTACAAGGTCAATCTGATCGACTGCCCCGGTTCCGGCATTTTCGTCCACGAGAGCAGTTCCGGCATGCGCGCCGCGGACGCCGCGCTCCTCTGCGTGAACGCCGCCTCGCCGACCCAGGTCATGGCCGAGAAGGCCTGGGAGATCGCCGGCGAGATGGAGCAGCCCGTCATGTTCCACCTGACGAAGATGGACCGCGACAACATCGACTTCGCCGGCTGTATCGCGGAACTCCAGGAGAACTTCGACCGCATGGCCCTGCCCGTCCAGGTCCCGATCGGCGCCGGCAAGGACTTCGCCGGCGTCGTCGACCTGTTGAGCCGCAAGGCCTACACGTACGACCGGGACGGCGCCGGCCGGAGCCAGGCGGCAGAGCCGCCGGCGGAACTCGCGGACGAGATCGACGAATGGCGCAACAAGCTGACCGAAGCGGTCGCGGAGAGCGACGACGAGTTGATGGAGGCCTACTTCGAGAACGGCGATCTGTCCCAGGAGCAGTTGATCCAGGGGCTCAAGGCCGCGATCAGGTCCCGTGCCCTGTTTCCGGTGACCATGTCGTCCGGCGGCCACGGCATCGGCAACTCCGCCCTGCTCGACACGGTGGTCCAGCTCCTGCCCTCTCCGGTGGACGCGCCGCCGGTCCCGGCCGCCGATCTCGGCGGCGAGCCGGTGGAACTGGACCGGGGCGACGGAGCACCAGTGAGCGCAATCCTCTTCAAGACCCTGAACGACCCCTTCACCGGCCGCATCTCCCTTCTACGCGTTGCCGGCGGCGACATGGCTTCCGACACCGTCTACTGGAACGCGGGCCGCGAGGAGGCGGAGCGTGTCGGCCACCTGATGCACATGCAGGGCAAGAACGGCGAGGACGTTCCCCGACTCGTCGAGGGCGACATCGGCGGCGTCGCCAAGCTGAAGTCGAGCGCGACCGGCGACTCGATCACGAGCCGCGAGCGGCCGGTCAAGCTCGACTTCCCCTCTGCCCCGGTCGCCGCCATCTCGTTCGCGATCGAGCCGAAGACGAAGGGCGACGAGGAGAAGATCGGCGAGGCGGTGTCCCGCCTGGTCGAGGAAGATCCCAGCCTCCGCGCCGGCCGCGACCCGCAGACCGG
>JAPVWO010000263.1 GCA_027493375.1 Candidatus Multivorans thiocomprendens
CCGGCGCCGCTACGCGAAGCAGCGTCCGCCCCTCAACCGGCGCCTGCAGCGTCGCACGTCCGCGCTGGTCGGTCCAGACTCCTGGCAACCAAGGCTGCTAGCCTGGGAACACCGCCTCACCCTCGCGCCCCAAGGGCCGAAGTGGTTCCGCCACCTCGACCACCGCCGGCACGACTCGGGCGCCGCCGACGGGATTTCCATCGGCGTCCGTCACGGCAACGCCACAAGACGTACGGGGGATCGGTGGCACGGGCGGAAGATGGCCGTTGGCCACCGGAGGTCGCCAAAGGATCGCTAGGGGCAGTCGGTCGGGAGCGTGGACCACCACCCACCAGGTGTGCGGCTCCGCGGGCACCTGCCCTCGGATGCTGTCCCTGCCGGGTTCGACGGTCGCGTTCACGGCGAAGGCGGCCGAAACCGGCGTCGAGGCCCTGCCTGCCAGAACATCTCGCCCGCAGTCGTAAGGCGCGCAGGCTTCGACGAGTCGAACCCTTACGACCATGCCGTTTGCCGGAACGTCGTCCAGCCGCACGCTGAACTCCGCGGCGAAGGCGGCGGAAGTGCCCAGAACGGCCGCCAGCGCGAGTGCGCTGCGGCCTGTTCCAGGACTCAACCGCACGTCAGCGTCTTGCCCGTGCAGACGATTCGAACGGCCGACTGACTCTCGACTCCCTCGCGGCTATCGTCCGCGGGACTCGTGGCGGGGTCCGCACCGTCGCACCAGATCGCTCCGTGGAGAACGCCGTCGTGCATCCAGACGACGGTCGTGGAATTCCCGTTGCTCATGCATACTTGGGCAGTGAGCGCGAAGAAGAAGACGACGCCCAGCAGCGCGTTCCGACACCAACGGCTGTTCCTCGTCCCGTAACCCTCCTGTTGTTCTTCCAGGGTGTCGATAAGAGTTACCGCAGACCGTGTGGCGTGTCAAACGACCGATGATCCCACCCGTTGATTCAGCGTGTAGATCGAGGTGGCTGATCGCTCCCGTTTTCTTCTGTCTCGTGCTGTGCCTCGCCGCCTGCGCGGTCGAAACGCCGGCGGAGCGGCCGAACGTCGTCTTCCTGCTGGTCGACGACCTCGGCGCGATGGACATCGGCGCCTTCAACCCGGACACCTTCCACGAGACGCCGAACATCGACCGGCTGGCGGCGGGCGGGGTGCGCTTCACTCGGGGCTATGCCGCGAACCCGGTGTGCAGTCCGACACGGTTCAGCATCATGACCGGCCGCTATCCGACGCGGGTCGGCGCCACGAACTACTTCGCCGGCCGCCGCGAGGAGAACTACGCACCCGCTCCGCTGAACGATCGGATGCCGCTCGAGGAGTACACGCTCGCCGAGGCGCTCCGGGACGGCGGCTACAGCACGGCGTTCCTGGGCAAGTGGCACCTGGGGCCGACGGAGGAGTTCTGGCCGCTGGCCCAGGGCTTCGACGTGAACGTCGGCGGCCACCGCGGCGGCATGCCGCGCAGCTACTTTTCGCCCTACTCGAACCCGACGCTCGAGGACGGTCCCGAGGATGAGCATCTCACGGCGCGGCTCACCGACGAGGCGCTCGCCCTGGTCGACGGTTACGCAGCGGACGAGGAGGGCAGGCCCTTCCTGATCTACCTCTCGTACTACACGGTGCATACGCCGCTGCGCGCGCCGGCGGACCTGATCGCGAAGTACGCGGCCAAGGCCGGCGTCGAAGTTGGCGCGCCCGCCGACGCCGACGACTTTGGCGACGAGGAGCAGGTCTGGCCGCGCGACGAACCCCGGCGGGTGCGCGAGGTCCAGAACCACGCGGTCTACGCGGCGATGGTGGAGACGCTGGACACGAGCGTCGGCCGCGTCCTCGACCGGCTCGACGCCCTGGACCTGGCAGAGAACACGATCGTCGTCTTCTTCTCGGACAACGGCGGTCTGTCGACGGCGGAGGGGTCGCCGACCTCGAACCTGCCGCTGCGAGGCGGCAAGGGCTGGCTGTACGAGGGCGGCATCCGGGAACCGATGATCGTCCGCTGGCCGGCCGTCGCGTCCGCCGGCGATGTGACGGCGGCGCCGGTGATCAGCACGGACTTCTACCCGACCCTGCTGGAGGCGGCGGGTGTCGATGTTCCGCTCGGGATCGAGGTCGACGGGTCGAGTTTCCTCGACCTGCTCCGCGGAGGCGAAGCGGGCGAGAACGCCGCGGCCGTGGCCTCCGAGCGTGACCTGTTCTGGCACTACCCGCACTACGGCAACCAGGGCGGCTTTCCGGGCGGGGCGATAGCGCGAGGCCGCTACAAGCTGGTCGAGCGCTACGAGGACGGCCAGGTCCACCTCTACGACCTGGATGCCGACGTCGGCGAACGGAACGATCTGGCAGCCGAGCAGCCCGAGCGTGTCGCCGAGATGCGCGCGCGGCTCCACGCCTGGTACGGCGAAGTCGGGGCGCGGTTCCTGAGCGCCCTGCCGGACGGACCGGAACCCTGGCGGCCTGCCGAGACCTCAGCAGCCCCGTAGGGACCGCTACACGCCGCGGTCGGCCAGGTAGGTCTCGATCGCGTCGGCGACGACCGCATTCAGGCTTCTGTTCTCGATTCGAGAGAGAGTGCTCGCTCGGCGGTGGGTCGCGGGAGGGAGGCGGACGACGAATCGGCCCGAGAACGGCCGCTCTGGTTCTTCGCCGTCTTCCTCGCAGCCCTTCAGGTAGAAGTCGACCGAGTCGTGAAAGGCCTCGCGCACTTCGTCGATCGTCCGACCGCGAAAGTCCACGTGATCGCGGTGGAGATTGACGACCACGCCGTAGAACTCGTCGTCTTCGACCTCGACTTTCCCCAGGTAGCCCTTGTACTCCATCATGATTCTTGTACTCCCATTCGCCTCAGCAGGCTCCGAATCGCTCGAACCGTCGCGCGTCCCGTCCGGTTCGAGGGGTGCGGCCTGTGGAAGACTGCTCGGGTTCCGTCGGGGAACCGGTAGCGGACCCGGGAACCGGCCCGCTCCTTGATCTCCGCTCCCAGTTCCACGAACAACCCTTCGATATCGTTCCAGTCAAGGTCCGCTTGGACGTTGGAGATCGCGTCCAGAGTTCGACGATGCTTCCTTCGCACCGGCGACATGATACTGCAATCTGGTACCGAATGATCTTCCGCCGTCCTCTTGGGTTCTCGAACCGGCGGACCGGACGGCGCCCCTCCTGGCCCGGGTTTCCTCCTTGAGCCGGCGCTACACGCCTCCGGGCCACCACCGCAGCGTCGAGGCCTTCCGGGAGCATCTGCGGAGTCTCGACCCGGCGTTCGACTGCGCCGACGAGTTGCTCGGCCCGGAGGGGCCGCTGGCGGAGCCGCTCGCCCTGTTCGGCCGCGAGGCGGGCAA
Organism: Candidatus Multivorans thiocomprendens; assembly: GCA_027493375.1. Classification (GTDB taxonomy): domain Bacteria; phylum Acidobacteriota; class Thermoanaerobaculia; order Multivoradales; family Multivoraceae; genus Multivorans; species Multivorans thiocomprendens. Next base: position 3,342 of record JAPVWO010000263.1, read on the forward strand.
CCGGTTCGCGATCCATCCCATGGAGGGTTGGGACGGGAACCGGGATGGTAGCCCGAGCGACTTGACGCGCCGGCGCTGGCGGCGCTTCGGCCTGAGCGGCGCGAAGCTGATCTGGGGCGGCGAGGCGGTGGCCGTGGTGCCGGAGGGGCGCGCGAATCCCAACCAGCTCTTCATCGACGGGGAGCGCCTGGATGACTGCGTCGCGTGGCTCCAGGCGCTTCGCCGGGAGGTCCTGGCGGGGCACGGGGAGAGCGGGTTCGGCGGCGACCGGCCGGTCATCGGCCTGCAGTTGACCCACTCGGGGCGGCTTTCGCGGCCCGATCCGCCGCCCGCGTTGCCGAGGCCGTTGCGGGCGCAGGTCCATCCGGTACTCGACGCACGACTGGGAGAAGCCGCGCACCGGCCTCTCGTCAGCGACGCGCAGTTGGAGGAGGTCGCCGGCGCCTACGTGCGCGCCGCGCGTTGCGCCGAGAAGGCGGGCTACGACTTCGTCGACATCAAGTGCTGCCACGGCTATCTGCTGCACGAGCTGCTCGGCGCGCACACCCGGCCTGGTCCCTACGGCGGGTCGTTCGAGAACCGGGTGCGGCTGCCCCTTGAGATCATTGCGGCGGTGCGCTCAGCGTGTCCGGGTCTTGGCGTCGGCGTGCGGCTTTCCATCGGCGACGTAGCGCCCTTCGGCGCGGACGGCGCCGGAGTCGGCGTGCCGGAAGTCGAGAGCGCAAGGCCAGCCGATCTTGGCTTCGGCCTGAACCAGGCGGATGTCGGGCTGCCCGAGCCGACCTGCTCCGAGGCGATCCGCTACATCGCTCTACTGGTCGAAGCCGGCGTCGAAGTGGTCAACGTGACGATGGGGTCGCCCTACAGTTGCCCGCACTTGTCGCGGCCGTTCACCTATCCCGCTTCGGACAGCTACATGCCTCCCGAGGATCCGCTGCGCTCGGTGCTGCGTCAACTCGCCGCCGTGCGCACGGTGCGCGCGGCGTTCCCGCGACTCCCGCTGGTGGGGACCGGCTACAGCTACCTGCAGGAGTGGCTGCCGTACGTCGCGGAGGCGGAGGTCGCCGCCGGCCATGTCGACTTCGTGGGCCTCGGCCGGATGGTACTCGCCTACCCGCGGCTACCGGCCGACGTCCTGGCGGGGCGGCCGCTCGAGCGGCGGCGCGTCTGCCGCACCTTCAGCGACTGCACGACGGGGCCTCGCAACAACATGGTCAGCGGTTGCTATCCGCTGGATGAGCATTACCGGCAGTCCCCCGAGTTCGCCCGGATCAGGGAGATCAAGAAGGCGGCCGCCCTGTGAGCCCGGTTCGCCAAGAACCGTCTGGCGGTCTGGCACCGCTACCGAGGCTCTGTTTCGCCGCGCTTCACGTCGTCGTGCGCGACGGCTATGCCCAGGCCGGCCACTCGCTCGAACAGCCCGGTTCTGCACAGGAGATCGAACACTGGATCGACTGGCAGGCGACGGCCGGCCTGCGCCGCTACGTCGACTCGCTCGGCTTCGGCGTCGCGGAAGCGATGGACACGGCCCAGCGCTTCGAGATCGGCTGGCCCAGCGCGCGGCGGTTGATCGAACTCTGCGCCTCGCTCGATCTCCGCAACGGCTTCCTCGCGGGGGCCGGCAGCGACCAGTTCGATGCGGTCGGCAGCAACACGGAGCTGGTCGACGCCGTGGCCGAGCAGGCGGAGTTCATCGCCGAATTGGGCGGAGTACCGGTCCTGTTGCCGATGCCGCGGCTGGCGGCCACCGACGCCTCCGAGCGGGAGTACGTCGACGTTTACGGCGCGATCATCGATCAACTGGAGGGTCCGCTGTTCCTGCACTGGCTGGGCGAGATGTTCCACCCGGCAATGCGCGGCTACTTCCCGGGCAACAGCCTGGAGCGCATCCTCGCCCGGCACGCCGACAAGGTGCGCGGAGTCAAGTTGTCGCTCCTGGACGAGGAGTACGAGGTGCTGCTCCGGCGGCGAATCGGCATGCGCGGCCAGATCGTGCTGACCGGAGACGACTACCACTTCGCGCGGTTGCTGGAAGGTCAGCCGTCGGCCAGGGGTTCCAGACTCGGCGGCACGTTCGAACTGAAGGGCCGCAGAGTGGCCCTGGGCGACTTCAGCCACGCGCTGCTCGGCGCCTTCGACGCGGTAGCCGAGCCGGCTGCCGCGGCGCTTCGCGCACTCGGCGACGGGGACGTCGAGCGCTATCGCGAGCTGATGGACCCGGCCGAAGAACTCGCCCGGTTCATCTTCCAGCCGCCGACGCGTCACTACAAGGCCGGACTCGCCTACCACGCCTGGTTGCGCGGCCTGCAGGACAATCCGATGCTGGTCAACCGCGAGGATCTGGCCCGGGACGCCGGCTACTACCGAGGCGTGGCCGTGCTGGCCGCCCGGGCCGGTTCGTTGGGTGACGGCGAAGTCACCCGGCGCCGGCTGGCGAAGGCCCTGTCGGCCGGTTCGGCAGCCGGTCGCTGATCCGGTCCGAGTCCGCGCATGTCCGCTTCCATCGCCGAGATCACGGTCCGGGACGCGCGCCGGCTGGCTCTGGTCCGGGCGGGTCTGCTCAAGCGCGAGTGGACCGGCCTGCCGCGGTCCGCTTCGGGTCGCGGCGTGCGGGCCCGCCGCGCGCTTCACGCGCTGATCGAGCGCTTCGGCTACCTCCAGCTCGACACGATCTCGATCGCCGGCGCCCGCACCCACGCGCTCGTGCCCTTGTCGCGCTGGCCCGGAATCGACCGGAATCTGCCGGAGGAACTTCTGCAGCCGGGCGAGCCGATCTTCGAGTACTGGGGCCACGAGGCGAGCTGGATCCCGATGGATCTCTATCCCGCGTTCGGCTTCCGACGCGAGGAGTATCGCAGCGGCGGGACCTGGCACAGCAAGGGGATACGCGAGCACCCGGACGTGGCGAAAGCGATCCTGCGCCAGGTCGAGGCGGAGGGGCCGATGCGGTCGCTCGACCTCAAGGGACCGATGATGGGCGAGATGTGGCGCTCCAAGCGGGAGCGGTGGGTTGCCTACTCGCTGTGGTCGACGGGTGAGTTGGCGATCCGCTCGCGGCACAACTTCCAGCGCGCCTTCGACCTGCCCGAGCGGGTGATCCCCGAGCGTTGGCGGAGTGAGCACTGGAGCCTGGAGGAGGGGATCCGGGCGTTGATCCTGCGTGCGCTCGAGGGTCACGGCTGGGCGACGATCGGCACGCTGGCCGACACCTGGCGGCTCAAGAACGTGCGACCCCAGATCAGGACCGCGCTGGAGGAGCTGGCGTCGGCGGGCGAGGTGGCGCCGTGCGACCTGGTCACGGTCGATGGAAAGGGGCGGCCGGGATGGGCGCGCCCCGCCGATCTGGAACTCGCGGCCCGGCTGCGGCGGGTGCGCCCCGCGCCGGACCGCGGCGTTCTGCTGTCGCCCTTCGACCCGGTGCTCTGGCGGCGCAACCGGGTGGCGCATCTGTTCGGCTTCGACCAGATCCTGGAGATCTTCAAGCCGGCCTCGAAGCGGCGTTACGGCTACTACTGCATGCCGGTGCTGGCGGGTGACCGCCTGGTGGCGCGCTTCGACCTGAAGGCGCACCGGAAGCAGGGGCGTCTGGAAGTGCTGTCCTTGCACTACGAGGCGGACGGTCCGAAGACGCCGGCCGCCGACCGGGCGGCCGCGGAGAGCGCGTTGTCGAGATTCGCGGAGTCGGTTGAGCTGGCCGTTTCGGACTAGGCTCTGTGGCGCGATGGTGAAGGCCCGACTCCGCGACGCACTCTCAGGCCCCCTGGCCGTCATTGCGCTCGCGCTGGCGGGTTGTGGAGACTCCGGCGATGCGCCCGGCGACGAGGCCGCCGCGCGGCCGCGGATCGCGCTGGTCATGAAGTCCCTGGCCAACGAGTTCTTCGAGACGATGGCCGAGGGCGCCCGCGCGCACCACGAGGTCCACTCGGACGAGTACGACCTGGTCGTCAACGGCACCCGGAACGAGAGCGATCTGGCCCAGCAGGTCGCCCTGGTCGAGCAGATGGTGGCCTCCGGCAGCGACGCGATCGTCATCGCGCCGGCGGACTCGAAGGCCCTGGCGCCGGCCCTCGCTCGCGCCCAGGCGGCCGGCGTGGTCGTCGTCAACATCGACAACCGGCTCGACGTCGAGGTGGCGGCGGAGGCAGGCCTCGACGCGCCGTTCGTGGGCCCGGACAACCGCGACGGCGCTCGCCGGGTCGGCGAGGTGCTGGCGGAACAGCTCTCGCCGGGTGACCGGGTGGCGATCGTCGGCGGCATCCCGACGGCGTTCAACGCCCAGCAGCGGCAGGCCGGTTTCGAGGACGCGATGGCGGCTGCCGGCGCCGAGATCGTCGACACGCAAAGCGGCGGTTGGGAGCAGGCCCAGGCGAACACGGTGGCGGCGGCGATGCTGCGCGAGCACCCGGGTTTGCGCGCGATTCTCTGCGCCAACGACAACATGGCGCTGGGCGCCCTGGCGGCGCGGCGGCAGAGCGGTCGCGACGACGTGCTGATCGTCGGCTTCGACAACATCGAGGCGGTCGCCGAACTGGTCGCCCAGGGCGAGATCCTCGCCACCGCCGACCAGCACGCCGACCGGCTCGCGGTCTTCGGGATCGAGGCTGCTCTCGAGATTCTGCGCGGCGGGACGGCGGAGGACCTGAAGACGCCGGTCGACATCGTCACGTCGCCCGGCTAGAAACTGGCCGCCTACCGGGTGCGCCGGCGCCCTCGCCGGCTGCCGCCGAAGGCGGCCGGAAGACAACGCGCCGGCCGCAAGGCCGGCTCCGCTACGAATCACGGGAGTTTCGTCACGATGGCCTGGCCGGTGGGCAGGGCGAGCGGCGCCTCGGGCCGGGAGGAGAAGAACTCGTCGACGGCGTCCTTCTCCCCGCGGGCGGCGGGGAAACCGTAGTCGTCGAAGACGACGACCGCCCCGGCGGAGAGCCGCGGATAGAAGTACTCCAGGCAGTCGAGCGTCGAACGGTAGAGATCGACGTCGATGTGGACGAAGGCGAACCGAGACTCATCGAGTCCGTCGAACGTCGACGGGATCCAGCCTTCATGGATCTCGAGGGTCCCCGGGAAACGGCCGAGAAGGCCGCTGACGTCCCGGGCGGACGTGGCCCTGAAGACGCCTTCTTCGAGATCGGGATCTCGCTCCGGGTCGGGCGCCGGGAGCCCCTCGAAGCTGTCGAAGAGATGGAGGGTCTTGCCGCGTCCTTCAAGAACCCGCGACAGGAGAAGCGCCGTGCCTCCCCGGTACACGCCGCACTCGGCGAAGTCGCCGGCGACCGACAGAGCCTGGCGGCCGAGGCGGTAGAGGACCTGACAGCGGTCGGCGGAAACCACCGTGTACGGCTCGACGCCGTCGTAGGCCTCCCGGAAGTCGGGCTCGCCGCGCCAGGGCGCCCAGATCGCCGACGGCGAGTTCCACTCACGGTAGAAGCTCTCCTCCGTGCTCGCCGCGGCGTGAGCGTCTCGCCGCGAGCGGGGGAAGATCTCGAAGTCGTAGCCGAACCGGCGCAGCATTCCCTTCGCCAGCCGGTATGCCGCTGCCTTCGAACCGCCCCGGACCCCGCGAACGAGAGAGCGCACTAGATCGGACGCTGGAGCGTTGTCATGGGATCGGGGCTCTCGGAGCCAGCCGCGACTGTATCCTCGTCTCGATGCTCGCCGGGCGTTCCGACCGATGACGCTGGCCGTTGCCGGCTGTCGCCGCTCGTTCTCTCTCGGTTACCGGGGAGGACTGGTCCTGGTCATCCTCGGCTTGAGCGTGGTCTTCGGCCTGATCACGGATCACTTCTGGAGTGCCGTGACGTTTCGCACGCTGGCGAACCAGTTGCCGCCCCTGGTCATCGCTTCGGCCGGCCTGACGCTGGTGCTGATCGCTGGCGGCATCGACCTTTCCGTCGGCTCCGTGCTGGCCCTGGCGGCGGCCGTCCTGGGTGTTCTGACGGTCGATCACGGGTTGCCGCTGCTGCTCGCGGCGCTCGTGGCGCTTGCGGTCGGCGGGTTGTGCGGCGCGATCAGCGGCTCACTGGTCGCTCGCTGGTCCATCCCGTCGTTCCTGGTCACGCTCGGGATGCTGGAGATCGCCCGGGGCTCGACCTACCTGGTGACCGCCTCGAGGACGAGCTATCTGGGCGACCGGGTCGCCGCGCTGGGCGTCAGCGTGCCGATCCTGGGGCTGTCGGCCGCCTTCGTCGGTTCGCTCGCGGTCGTCGGAGCGCTGCAGTTCGTCCTCACGCGCACCGCCTTCGGCCGCTGGGTGTTCGCGGTCGGCGGCAACCGGACGGCGCTGCATCGCTGCGGTGTCCGGCCCGCCCGGATCCAGTTCGCGGTGTTCACGCTTGCCGGGTTGCTGGCGGCGGTGGCCGGGCTGTGCCAGGTCGGCTACCTGCAGTCCGCCGATCCGAACGCGGCGATCGGGATGGAACTCTCGGCGATCGCCGCGGTCGTCATCGGCGGCACGTCGCTGCTCGGCGGCCGGGGCTCGGTGACGGGCACGCTCCTGGGCGTGCTGGTGATCGCGGTGCTGCAGACCGGACTCGCCCAGGCCGGCGCCAGCGAGCCGACGAAGCGGATCATCACCGGCGCGGCGATCCTGCTGGCGGTGGCGACGGACGTCTGGCGCCGGCGACGGAGCGCGGCCGCCGTTTCCTGACACGGGCTATTCTCTGCCGTGTTGTCCCGGAACTCCGCAACCCGAGAGGAGCCCGCCATGAAGAGTCGACTGGCCATCCGGACGCAGGTGCTGTTCTTCGCGGGGTTGGCCGCGGCCATGCCCGCCGTCGCGCAGGAGCGCGCGATCGAGTTTCCCGACATCGACGGCTACCGCACGTTCGCGGTCGATCTGCACACCCACTCCGTCTTCTCCGACGGCATGGTGTGGCCGATCATCCGGATGCAGGAGGCCGAGCGGGACGGCCTCGCGTTGCTGGCGGTCACCGAGCATCTGGAGTACCAGCCGTGGCAGGCGGACATCCCGCATCCGGACCGGAACCGCTCCTGGGTCGTCGCCAGCGAGTACGGGGCGGAGTCGGAGTCGGACGTGATCGTGGTCAACGGCGCGGAGATCACCCGCAGCATGCCGCCGGGCCACGTCAACGCCGTGTTCATTCAGGACGCGAACGCGCTGCTCGTGAAGAGCAGTGGGGCGGACTACATGACCCGGCTCCGGCCCTCCACGTCCGAGGAGCAGGCGGCGAGCGAGCGGGAGGCGCGGCGGGCGATCGAGGCGGCGAACGAACAGAACGCCTTCGTGTTCTGGAACCACCCGAACTGGCCCGCCCAGCGCCCGGACGGCGTCGCCAAGCTGACCGACATGCATCGGAAACTCATCGCCGGCGGGCTGCTTCACGGCATCGAGGTGGCGAACGGCGACTTCTACTCGGCCGAGTCGCTGCGGATCGCGCTCGACAACGACCTGGCGATCCTGGGCGTCTCGGACATCCACTACCTGATCGACTGGGACTACATGCCCCATGCCGGCGGCCACCGGACGGTGACCCTGGTGTTCGCCAAGGAGCGGAGCGCGGCGTCGATCAAGGAGGCGTTGCACGCGAACCGCACCGTCGCGTGGTTTGGCAACTGGCTGATCGGCCGTGAGGACGCGCTGATGCCGCTGCTCGAGGCTTCGCTTCGGCTGACGAAGGTCGAACGCAGCCCGGGCGACAAGCTGATCGACATCAGGCTCTCCAACCTGTCGGACGCCGCCTTCGACCTGCGCGTCACCAGCGGGCACCGCTTCAACGGCCCCCCGTCGACCATGCGGGTCGAGCCGCACAGCGACCTGGACCTGGCGATCAGCGGGGAGTCCCGCCCCAGCTTCGAGATCGCCTTTGAGGTTCTGAACGCGATCACGGCGCCGGAGACCCATCCGACGCTGCGCCTGCCGGTCGAGGTGCCCTCCCAGTAGCCACACCGGGTGCGCCGGCGCCCCCGCCGGCCTTCCGAAAGAAGCGCGCGAGGCCGCAGGCCTCGCTCCCGACTGGCTAGTCGCGTTCGCCGCGCCGCTGGCGCTCGACGATCCGGCCCACCGAGTCAACGTCGGGCGCCCAGTATCGTTCCTGCTCTTCGACCGGCGGCTCGACCAGGGGCCGGACGACGCGGAAGCCCAGGAACCGCGCGTTCGTGTGGTACCAGACGCTCTGCGGGAGCTGGGGATCCATCCGCTTCCAGTCGAGCTCCGATCCGCGGCGGGCGGCGCAGCGAAGGGCGGCCGGTTCGTCCCGCCAGGAGCCGCCGCGGACGCTGCGCGGGTACTCCTTCTCAGGCCAGGCGAGCGGGTCGACGAGTGGAGCGGCGTCGCCGAGTTCCGCGTAGCCGGCGTAGGCGTCAAGGGTCCATTCGGCGACATTGCCGTGCAGGTCGAAGAGGCCCCAGCCGTTCGGTTCGAGCCGGGCGACCGCGTGGTAGCGCCGTTCGCTGTTGCCGGCGTGCCAGGCGAAGCGATCGATCGCGGCCGGGTCGTCACCGAAGGACCACGGGGTCCCGGCGCCGGCCCGGCAGGCGTACTCCCACTCGGCCTCGGTCGGCAGGCGGTAGAAGCGGCCGGTCTTCATCGACAGCCATTTCGTGAAGTGGCGGGCCGCGAACTGGGTCATCGAGATCGCCGGAAAGCCCTCGACCCCCATGCCGAAGTCCATCGGCCGGTAGGGCGGCGTCGGCCTGCTGACCGCGTCGGCCCAGGCGGCGGCGGGTTCCTCGCCGCCGCGGTCGGTGTCGAACATGAACACGCGGTACAGGTCCCAGGTCGTCTCGTGGGTTGCCATCCAGAATGCGCCGACTCGAACGCGGCGCCGCGGCGACTCCAGTTCGCCTCGGCCCGGCTCGGTCTCCGGGCTGCCCATCAGGAACTCGCCGCCCGGAACCGGCGCCATGTCGAGGCGGAGCTCGCCGCTCTCGGCGCTGACGCCGACGACCCGTTCCTGGTAGGGCCGCATCTCGGCTTCGGTGCCTGCGTTCGCGGCCGGAACGTCGACGGCCGGCGGCCGGCCCGGCGGCATGTCCGGGTAGCGGCCGGCGCCCGGTTCCTGGACGGCGGCCCAGAGCAGGGCCGGTAGCGCCGCCAGCGCGGCCGAGGCGCGCAGCCGGGCCGGATGCCGTAAGCGCGGGCCGGACGGCCCGCGCCACGGCCGGCGCACCGACAGTCGGCATCGCCTGCTCGCTTGGCGCAAGCTGCTAGCGGCCCCGGAAGTCTGCCCGCCGTTTCTCGAAGAAGGCGGCGATGCCCTCGGCGGCGTCCTCGGTGCGGGCCGCGTTGGCGATGGCCTGCGACTCGAACTCCATCTGCGATTCCAGGTCCTCCGAGAACGAGCGCATGACGAGTTCCTTCGCGGCGCCGAACGCCCGGGTCGGCCCCGCCGCCAGTTGCTTCGCGAGCTTCCCGGCGCGGGCGTCCAGTTCGTCGGCCGGAACGACTTCGTTGACGATTCCCCAGTCCTGGGCCTCGGCGGCTGACAGGGTGCGGTTCGTGAGAATCAGCTCCAGCGCCCGGTGGCGGCCTAGCAGCCGCGGCAGAAAGTAGGTGGAGCTGCCGTCCGGCGTCAGTCCGGCCCGGGTGTAGGCCATCGTGAACACCGCCTGCTCGGAGGCGACGACCAGGTCGGCCGCGCAGGCGAGCGAGAACCCGGCGCCGGCGGCCGGTCCCTGAACCGCCGCGACGGCCGGGGCGCGCCCACGCGTCAGGCGGGTGATCGCGGCATGGAGGTAGACCGTCATCTCCTTGAGACCGCGCGGGAGGCCGGCGCCTGCCTTGGCGAACGAGGCGAGATCGCCGCCTGCGCAGAACATCCGTCCTTCGCTGCGCAGCAGCACCGCACGCACCTCCGGGTTCTCGTCGCACTCGATCCCGACTTCCAGCAGGTCCTTCGTCATCCGCAGGTTCATCGCGTTCGCCGCGTCGGGCCGGTCGAGAGTGATCCGTGCGACGTTGTCGGCCAGTTCGAATCGGAGCGTTTCAAGGTCGTTCATGGCGGCCGATGGTAGCCGAGCCAGTAGCCGATGCCGTGCGCCGGCGCGGCCGAAACCGGGTGCGCCCGGCGCCCTCGCCGGCGTCCGGCGCGAAGCGCGGGCTTGCGGGCCTTCGGCCGCGCTAGAGTATGGCGACCACGGGACAAGGCTCGGCCGATACGCCGATACGGATCGACGACGACGGCACCTTCGCGGTGCGGGGAGACACCATGGACGGAACCTCCAGACGCAGTTTCATCACCGGGGCCTCGGCGGCCCTGCTGGCTGGCGGAGTCGGCGGCGGCGCCACGGCCGCCGCGGCGAACACGAACTCGGACGTGGGCCGCGCCCGCGGCGACGCGACGCTGCGGATCGGCCTGATCGGCTGCGGCGGACGCGGTACGGGCGCCGCGGCGCAGGCGCTCTCGACCTCGGGACCGGTCGAACTCGTCGCCATGGCCGACGCGTTCGAGGACCGCGTCGAGAACTGCTACGCGCGTCTCGCCGAACAGGCTGAGAACGGGTCGTTCGAGAACGGCAAGCGCCTGCGGGTTCCGTCCGAGAACCGCTACGTCGGCTTCGACGCCTACCGCAAGGTGATCGATTCGGGCGTCGACGTCGTCGTCCACGCGACGCCGCCGGGCTTCCGGCCGGAGCACTTCGAGTACGCGGTCGAGCAGGGCAAGCACGTGTTCATGGAGAAGCCGGTCGCGGTCGACGCCCCGGGCGTGCGGCGGGTGCTCAAGGCGGCCAAGGCCGCGAAGGAGAAGAACCTCAAGGTCGGCGTCGGCCTGCAGCGCCACCACAGCGCGATGTACAACGAGACGATCGACCGCATCCACGACGGCGCGATCGGCGATGTCGTCGCGATGCGCGTCTACTGGAACGGTTCCGGCGTCTGGGTGCGGGCGCGCAAGCCCGGCCAGACCGAAATGGAGTACCAGATGCGCAACTGGTACTACTTCAACTGGCTCTGCGGCGACCACATCGTCGAGCAGCACATCCACAACATCGACGTCGGCAACTGGGTCAAGGGCGGACATCCCGTCGACGCCCAGGGCCAGGGCGGCCGGCAGTGGCGGAACGGTCCCGACCACGGCGAGATCTTCGACCACCACTTCGTCGAGTACACCTACGACGACGGCGCCGTGATGCTGAGCCAGTGTCGGCACATCCAGAACTGCTGGGACCAGGTCGCCGAGTACGCCCACGGCAGCAAGGGCCGGGCGAGCCTCGCCTCCGGCCTGATCGAGGCGCCGGGCGGCTGGAACCACCGCGAGCCGGAGGACGAGAAGAGCCCGTACCAGGTCGAGCACGACCGCCTGTTCGAGGCGATTCGCGAGGACAAGCCCTTCAACGAGGCGAAGAACGGCGCGATCGCCACGATGACGGCCGTGATGGGTCGGATGGCGACCTACTCCGGCAAGAAGATCACCTGGAAGGAAGCGCTAGTGACGAAGGCCTGAGTTCGCGATCTCACGAAAGAGAGGACACCATCATGAAGAATCGACCACATCCTGTTCCGGCCGCGATCTCCGGCCTCGCCCTCGCCGTCATGGCGACGTCAGCCGCAGCGGAACCGATCCCGGAGCAGACCGTCATTGATGCGCAGAAAGCCTGGGGCGAGGGTATCGTCGCGATAGCCAAGACCCATGCCGATGGCGGCGACTACGCCGCCCGTGCGACGAAACACATCAATGACCTTTATGCATATGGCGAAACGAAGGTCATGTTCAAGCCGACCATGGCAGCGGAGAACCAGTTCCGCGCTACGTTCGACGGAGCTCTGAGCTACTTCATCGGGCAAGAGGGAACGGAGGACAAGGGGTTCGCGATCTCGGGCTGGACCAATGTTCGGTGGGAGAACGACGGCATCTACACCAACGACGCCTCCGCAATGGCCATGGGCAACTACTACTTCACGGGCCCGGACGGTAGCGAGACAAAGGTCGAGTTCACCTTTGGCTACGTCCTTGTTGACGGTGATCTGAAGATCAACCTTCATCACTCATCGCTGCCCTACAGCCCCGAATAGTCGCGGAGCCGGGCCGGTTGAGGTGGCGTCAGCCACCGGTGCTGACCGCGAATCTCGGAAGCGCTGTCCTCGGCTTGCGATGCGACCTCGCCGGTCTGGGACTGCTCCGACGCTACGGATCCGCCGGCCGGCCGAACTTCCGTTCCACGGCGTCCCAGAAGCCGTCGATGTCGAGTTCGACTTCCGGCACGACCGGCGACCGCCACCGGCCCGATTCCGGCGGGTGCACCGTGAACGCCGCGCCGTCCGAGACAAGGAAAGCGATGTGGCGGCCGACGGGATCGACGATCCAGTATTCGGCCACGCCGGTCTCGGCGTAGAGATTCAGCTTGTGGACCTGATCGCGGCTTGCGGTCGACGGCGACAGGATCTCGACTACGAGATCGGGGGCGCCCTCGATCCAGTTCTGGACGATCTCGCGACGCTGGGGCGAGACATAGAGTAGGTCGGGCTGGACCACGGAGTGCGGCGCGAGATGGACGTCCATCGGCGCGGGCAGCGTCAGACCGCCGGTCCGTTCGGCGATCTCGTACAAGCGGTGAGCGAGCCCCACCGAAACGTATTGATGCAGGGAGACGGGACTGGGACTCAAGTAGAAGTGGCCGTAGATGAGTTCGCAGCGCGGTTCGTCGGGAAGAGCGGCGTGATCTGCCCTGCGGTAGGGACCGAGGCTCCGGTGCAGGGTCGGCGGCGGCTGGTCGAGCAGCGTCACGGACATGCTCGGGAGTATACGGAGCGACGGCGCGGGCCGTCCATGCGCGGAAAGGGCGGCGGGTGACAGCCGTTTCCTCGCGGGCGCCAAGCGCGACCGCGTGGCGAGCCGCGCCGTCTCTAGCGGCCTACGCCTGGGACGCTGGTCCGGTGGTGGCGCCGGACGCCCACGGCGGACATCCGGTGGCCGTGCCAAGAGGATGGCGAAGGCCTGATTCCTGGCAGGCGGAAGGCGATAGTCTCGGCTCTCCGGTCCTGGTCGTTCACGGCTGGGCCGATTACGAGAATGCCGACCGCCAGCAGCGCCACAAGCGGTGGCCACGAGGGCCACTTGGAGAAGTTCCAGGACCTTCTCCGCGAACTCTTCCAGTTCGACTGTGCCGACCTGGACTTCGGAATCTACCGGATCATGAACCACAAGCGCGAGGTCGTTGAGCGGTTCATTGCCGAGGACCTGCCGAAGGCTGTCGACGAAGAGTTGAGCAGCGGCCTGCTGGCGCGTCAGGCCCTGGCCCAGGCCAAGCTGGAGGAGGCGCGTCAGGTGGTTCTGGACCGTCTCGGCGAGGATGCCATCGACGGCAAGGGCGAGATTGCACATCCCGCGCTCGCCGGGACTCCGGTGGCGCGGGAGTATCTGGACGCCAGGGAGCGGGCCGGGGCGAGCCGCAGTCGCGAGGCGGTCGAAGCCGATGTCTACAACCACCTGACGGCCTTCTTCAGTCGCTACTACGAGGACGGCGACTTCGTCTCCAGGCGGCGCTACTCCCGGAAGCAGCGCTACGCCATCCCGTACAACGGCGAAGAGGTCTACCTGCACTGGGCGAACGCCGATCAGTACTACGTCAAGACCGGCGAGCACTTTCGGAACTACGACTGGAAGGCACCGAACGGCGTCTCGGTCCGCTTCCGGGTCGAAGCGGCCGATGTCGAGCAGAACAACGTCAAGGGCGAGAGCCGCTTCTTCCTGCCTCGGATGGCGCGCATCGAGTGGGATGAGGAGAGGCGAGCGGTGATCCTGCCTTTTGAGTATCGGCCCCTCACCGCCCAAGAGAAGCGTTCTTACGGCGGTACGGATCAACAGGACCGCATCATCGCCGCTTCCCTGGAGGCCCTGCCCGAACGCCTCGGTGCGGATGCTCTCGCAGCTCTTGGCCGCGAACGCCCAACAGTGGACAAGGACGAGCCGGTCTCGCACTTGGAACACCACCTGCGCCGCTACGCGCGTCGCAACGACTCGGACTTCTTCATCCACAAGGACCTGCGCGTCTTCCTGAAGCGGGAACTGGACTTCTACCTGAAGAACGAGGTCCTCAACCTGGACGACCTCGCCGCCGCCGGCGAGTTCGTCGGCGAGAGCTGGTTCCAGGTGTTGCAGCTCATCCGGGCAGTTGGCGGCCAGATCATCGACTTCTTGGCCCAGATCGAAGGCTTCCAGAGAACGCTCTGGGAGAAGCGGAAGTTCGTCATTGAGACGAACTGGTGCGTCACCTTGCGGTGCGTGCCGTCGGAGTTCTACGCCGAGATTTCCGGCAACGACGCACAATGGGCGGAATGGCGTGCCTTGGGCACGGTCGGCGACGAGCCGGAGACGCTGTTCGACTCCTGCGAGACGCGGGACGAGCGGGTGGCCTTCCTCCGGGGCAACCCCACGCTGATGCTGGATACTTCCCACTTCGGCCAGGACTTCTCTGATCGCCTGCTGGCGGCGTTCGACGACGTTGACGGCATGACCGACGGGGTGCTGTTCCACAGTGAGAACTGGCAAGCGCTCCGCGCAATGCACGAGAGGTACTCGGGCAGCATCGACGCCGTCTACATCGACCCGCCATACAACACCGATGCGTCCGCAATTCTCTACAAGAACGGCTACAAGGATTCCAGTTGGCTATGCCTCATGGAGAACGGCCTTGGCGAGGCCAGGAGCTTGATGGCCCGAGACGGTGTTCTGTGCTGCGCGATCGACGATGAAGAGGCATGGCGGTTGCGGGGCCTTATGCGGTCCATGTTCGAGAAAGAGCTTGGCGTTGTGGCGGTTCGCTCGAATCCTGCCGGTCGGAAGTCAAGAGGTCAGTTTTCGCCTGCCCACGAGTATGCGTTTTTCGTCGGTGTCACTCATCAATCCACTCCTGGCGTCCTCGGCAAAACGCAGAAGGAACTCGCCCGCTACCCGCTGGAGGATGCGAAAGGACGTTACGCGTGGAACAACCTGGTTCGGCACGGGTCGGGCGACCGGCGGTCAGACCGTCCCAAGATGTTCTTCCCGATCTATGTGGACCACGAGGACAGGCTACGAGTTCCGATGTTGGAGTGGGATCGGGCGGCGAACGAGTACCGAATCCTGGAGTCGCCAGGGGAGACTGAGGTCGCCGTTTGGCCGACCAGAAGAGATGAGAGCGGCGACGTAGTTGAGAAGCGATGGCACCGCGGGCCTGAGCGTGTTGCGAGTCAACCGGATGAGTATCGTGTACGCCGTGTCGGCGATTCAGGGTGCCTTGAGGTCGACTTCAAGATCCGGATGGATCCGGGATCGCTGCCAAAGACGTGGTGGGGAGACACGCGCTACGCTTCAGCCAATCTCGGAGCAAGGGCGCTCAAGCGTCTCTTCGGAGAGAGGAACTTCGACTTCGCCAAGGCAGTCGATCTGGTTTCGGATTGTCTGCGGGCTTCAAAGTGTGAAGGGAGTAGTACAGCGCTCGATTTCTTCGCCGGGTCGGGCACGACCGCCCATGCCGTTATCGGTCTGAATCGGGAGGATGGTGGTGGGCGCAGGTTCATCCTGGTCGAAATGGGCGAGTACTTCGACACGGTGCTCCTGCCCCGGATCAAGAAGGTGGTGTTCAGCCCGGAGTGGGAGAACGGCAAGCCGGCCTGCGAGGCGACGGCGGAGGAGGCCCAGCGATCCCCGCGGATTGTCAAGTACCTGCGCCTGGAGTCCTACGAGGACGCGCTCGACAGCATCCGCTTCGACGACGCGGCCGGTCAACGGATGCTTGAGGAAGGCCTCGAAGAGTACTTTCTCAAGTACATGCTCCAGTGGGAAACGAAGGACAGCGAGACTCTTCTGAACCCAGCGGAGTTGGTCAGACCATTCTCGTACCGCCTCCGTGTACGCGCGAATGGCGCTGTAAAGGAGCGCACGGCAGATGTGGCGGAGACCTTCAACTATCTGCTCGGCCTGCACGTCCGCACCCGGCGCGTCTACCGGGACGGCGAGCGTCGCTACCTCGTGTTCCGCGGCGAGACTCGGGAGGCACCGGGTCGCACCGCTGTCGTGATCTGGCGGGAGACGGAAGGCTGGGCCGAGGACGATCTTGCGCGCGACCGGGACTTCATCGCGGCGGAGGGAATGGCCGAGGGCGCTGACGCGCTTTACGTGAACGGCGCGTCGTCCGTGCCCGGCGCACGGCCCATCGAACCGTTGTTCAAGTCGCGGATGTTCGCCGGCGTCTCGGACGCCTGACGCGGGGGTTGGGCCGAGTGGCGAGGCGGGTCCGCACACGAAAGGGGTCGGCGGGCGGAGTCGCGGCCCTGGACCGCCGCATGATTCTGCTGGCGTGGTTGCACCGGCGGCTCGGCTACCACGACACGCGCGAGCTGCTTCGGGACATGGCGCAGTCGGACGAGGGGTTCGACGCGGACGGCAGGAGTCACGCCTGCACTCGCCTGCTTTCGCGTGCCGAGCGTCTGAACGGCATCGGGCCGGAGGATCTGGTTCGCTACGACGGCAACGTCCGCGGCGCGCTGGAGGCGATGAACGCGGGCCGCGAGCCGCGCATCGTGCTCCGCTACTTCCAGTACCTGGCGGCCTTGTACGCGGAGATCTTCCTGGACTACCGCTTCAACCGGCAGCCCGAGATGCTCGCGTCGTTGAACGACTTCGTCGCGGACCGGAACGTCGGCCGCAATCCGTTGGACCCGCCCTACACGGAGTTCGGCGAAGGGGACCTGAACAAGCTCGCCTTCTGGATGGCCACCGGCAGCGGCAAGACGCTGCTCCTGCACCTCAACTACCGGCAGTTCCTGAACTACTGCCGGACCGATCCGGACAACGTCATCCTGATCACTCCGAACGAGGGGCTGAGCGACCAGCACCTGGAGGAGATGGCTGCCTCCAACGTCCCCTCCAGGCGCTTCGGCCCTTACGCGGCGACGGATCTGTTCGTCGGCGAGAGCGCAGTTGAGGTCACCGAGATCACGAAGCTCGTTCTGGAGAAGAAGGGAGAGGGCGAGAGCGTACCGGTCGATGCGTTCGAGGGGCGCAACCTGATCTTCGTGGACGAAGGCCACAAGGGGTCGGGCGGCGAGGCCTGGCGGCAGGTTCGCGATGCGATCAGCGCCACCGGCTTCACCTTCGAGTACAGCGCCACGTTCGGCCAGGCGCTCACCGCCGCCCGCAACGACGAACTGACCGCCGAGTACGGCAAGGCCATCGGGTTCGACTACTCCTACCGCCACTTCTACGGCGACGGCTACGGCAAGGACTTCAGCATCGTCAATCTGGAACGGACCGCCGGTGAGCACACCGACGTGCTCCTGCTCGCCAACCTGCTTTCGTTCTATGAGCAGCAGGTCGCGTTCGCGGAGAACGGATCGGATGTTCGCGGTTACAACCTGGAGCAGCCGCTCTGGGCGCTCGTCGGCGCCAGCGTCAACGCGGTGTATTCGGAGAAGAAGCAGAAGCGCAGCGACGTGCTGACGGCGGCCCGCTTCCTGCACCGGGTGCTGGCCGACCGCGCCTGGACGACCGGTGCGATCGAGAGGCTGCTCGATGGGCAGTCCGGCCTGGTGGACGAGAGCGGCCGCGACGTCTTCGAGGGCAGGTTCGCCTATCTGCATGGGCGGGAGGCTGCATCCATCTACGCCGACATGCTCGGGAGTGCGCTCCACGCTCCCGCGGGAGGCGGCCTGCACATCCACGACATCGGCGGCGCTGACGGCGAACTCGGTTTGAAGGCGGCCGGTGCCGACGAGTACTTCGGACTCATCTACATCGGCGACACCGCCGCATTCAAGAAGCTGGTCCAGGACGACGACGCCGGGATAGCGCTGGAGACGGACGCCATATCCGGGTCGCTGTTCGAGGGGATCAACCGGCCGGGAAGCACCATTGGGGTGCTGCTCGGTGCCAGGAAATTCTTGGAGGGCTGGAACTCCTGGCGCGTTTCGAGCATGGGACTGCTGAACCTCGGCAGGAGCGAGGGCGCGCAGATCATTCAGATGTTCGGACGCGGCGTGCGGCTGCGCGGCCGGGGCATGACGCTCAAGCGCAGCGCGGCGTTGGAGGCAGGCTCGCCCGCCCACATCCGGCTGCTGGAGACGCTCAACCTCTTCGCCTTGCGCGCCAACTACATGAGCAAGTTCCGCGGCTACTTGGAACGGGAGGGCGTGCCGGTCGATCAGACGCTCGACATGCCGGTTGCCGTCCGTCCCATTGCGGACCTCAAGGCCAAGAATCTCGTGATTCCCCGGCTCGACGAAGGGCGGGAGTTCAAGGGCGAGTTCGCAACGCTCTTCGAGCACGAAGGTGGCGACACTCGGCCGGTGGCGCTGGACTTCTCCGGCAGGGCGCAGGTCGTCAGCAGCGGCGGCGGAACCGTGCAGACGACCGAGGCGAGTTCCGGCGTCGGGATTCGGGTTCGTTCAGCGGCCCTCGATCTCGTGGACTGGAACACGGCGTACCTTGACGTGCTGACTCACGGGGCTGGCCGCGGCTTCGACAACCTGGCCGTCAGCCCGGGTGGTCTCAGGCGCATCATGGAGGCCGAACCGCCCGTGTACTCGCTGGTCGCGGAGCGAAGCCTCGTCAGACCGTCCACCTTGGCTGGCCGGGAACGCTTGCAGGAGGCGGTTGTCTCCATCCTGTGCCGCTACGCTGACAGCCTCTATCGCCGCCGCCGCGCCCGCTGGGAATCCCGCCACATGGCGTACCGGCAGCTCGACGAGACCGATCCGAACCTCCAGTTCAACGTGCAGGAGGGCGACAGCGCGGGCCGCTACATCGTCAGCGTGCCACGCGGTCGGGATTGGCTGCTCGACAAGCTCCGCCAACTGTTCGCGAGCGACGTCGAACTGTACGATGAGGAGTCCGGCGAGTTGCCCCGCATCCACTTCGACCGGCACCTGTACCAGCCCCTTCTCATTGAGAGCGCCGACGGTGCATCGAGCGAGATCAAGACCACCCCGCCCGGCCTGAAGGAGAGCGAGAGGCGCTTCGTCGAGGACCTGAAGCGCTACTGGTCCAGGAAGACCGCCGAGAGCCCAAGCGACGGGACGGAGATCTTCCTCCTGCGAAACCTGTCCCGCTCAGGCGTTGGCTTCTTCGAGAACGTCGGCTTCTACCCGGACTTCATCCTCTGGATCGCGAGGGGCGGCGAGCAGCGGATCGTCTTCATCGAACCGCACGGGATGATCCATGCGCCTGCATACGCCAACGACGAGAAGGCCAAGCTGCACGAGTGGCTGCCCGAGTTGGCCGAACGCATGGCGAAGCCTCCAGGTGTGTCGCGCGTGATTCTCGACTCGTTCATCGTGTCGGCGACTCGCTACGACGCGCTGCGGGCACGGTATGACGACGGCACCTGGACGCGCGAGCGGTTTGCGGACAAGCACATTCTGTTCCATGAGGATGAGGGCGACTACGAGTACATCGCAGCGCTCTTCTGAACCACGTCAAGGTCTCCAGATCGACGCGCCTTCACTGGGTGCGTCGCGCCGACGTCGACCGGTCGTCAGAACACCGTCTGCCGGCCGCAGGAACCTCTTCTTCTGTAGTTCCAAGGCGGCCGATTGGGACTTCGACGCCCATTCCGTGATTCCCCTGCAGGAGATTCGAGATAAGCGAGTACTCTTTCGGGTTCGTCGACGAGTAGTGGCGGACAAAGTCGTCCAAGCTGTCGGGCAAGATCTGCTTCACCAATGCCCGGGACTCGGAGTACCACGCTTGGTAGCCATCGTGAAATCGAGGCGTGTACTTCAGGCTTGAGCCAAATTCACCTTCTACGGTGGCGGCGGAGACCGCTTCCAGCATTGCCTTGCCACGCTCCAGCAGTGATTCGAGATTCTGCTCGTAGCGCTCTTGTTGCGACACTCTGCTAGTCCGCCGCCTCGAAGGCGGCCAGGAACTGGTGTTCGCCCCAGGCGATCCGCAGCACCGCGCCCGGTTCAACCTCCAGGAACTCGATCACCAGCTTCTCGGACGGCTGATCGGCCGTCGAGTGCTCGAGTGGCACTTCGACCCCGTCGGCCGTCGCGTCGCGCTGGCTGCCCCAGATGTCGGCGTCGCCGTTGAACACGAGACTCCAGCCGTCCGCGGTGCGCTTTGGCCACAGGCTGTAGACGCCGGGATAGTCGGGGGAGACGTTGCCGTAGGGAACGACGATGCCGTCGAAGGAAAGAGAGGCATGGCTGAGCAGCTTTACCGCCCGGCCGCTGGTCCAGGAGGCGACCTCGCCGGCCGCCAGCGCCTCAAAGGCGCCGTAGTCGTCGCTGTCCGTCAACAGGTCCGGATAGGAGATCCGGAGTTGCTTGCCGGCCAGTTCGATCTCGGCCAGGTTGCCGTAGCGCAGGCGGCGGAACTGCTCGCGCCGGGCCGCGGCCCGGGCTTCGGCGTCGCTGTCCGCGGTCTGGGCGGCCGCCGGGGCGGAGTCGGCTCGGTTCGGAGGACTCGTCTCCTGGGCGGCGATCGGGGCGGCCATGAGGAGCAGGGAAGCCAGAGGAACCAAGGGGATCTGCGTCGTCGTCGTTTTCACGGCGAACTCCGGTAGGGGTTGCGAAGGATCGGGCGGTAGTGGCGGAGCTTACAGCCCGCGGTCGGCTTCACGGTCGGATCCGCTCGTCGGCAGTAGACTTCGGGCCGAAGTTCGCCGTCTGGACACCGTTGCATGACCACTCCTGAACAGGATCCGCGGATCCGGCCCGCCGAGGACGCCAGCCCGCTCCGCTTCGTGACCGCGGCGTCCCTGTTCGACGGTCACGACGCGGCGATCCACATCATGCGGCGGATGATTCAGGACCGCGGGGCCGAGGTGATCCACCTGGGCCACAACCGCGGCGTCGACGAGATCGTCCGGGCGGCCGTGCAGGAGGACGCCGACGCGATCGCGATCAGTTCCTACCAGGGCGGGCACATCGAGTTCTTCCGCTACATGGTGGACAGGCTGGCGGAGGAGGGCAGGGAAGACGTCCTCGTGTTCGGCGGCGGCGGCGGCACGATCACGCCGGAGGAGATCGCGGAACTCGAGGCCTACGGAGTCGAGCGGATCTACCATCCCGACGACGGTCTGAAGATGGGCTTGCCGGCGATGATCGACGACGTCGTCGAGCGGACGCATGCCAAGCGCCGGCCCGCGCTCGAACCGCGGTTCAGCGTGCGCGTGGCTTCTGACGCGAGCGGCGACATCGAGCTGTCGCGCCTGCTGTCCGCCATCGAGCGCGGCGCGGTCGCCGAATCCGAACTGCGGCGGCTGCGCAAGGAATGGCGGCTCGCCGGCGCCGGCGTTCCGGTCGTGGGCCTGACAGGCACCGGCGGCGCGGGCAAGAGCAGCGTGGCCGACGAGCTGCTGAACCGCTTCCTCGAGTGCATGCCCCGGGGAGATGGGATGCGAATCGCCCTCCTGGCGGTCGATCCGACGCGCCGGCGGACCGGCGGCGCCCTGCTCGGCGACCGGATCCGGATGAACAGCCTGCGCAGCGAGCGCGCCTTCATGCGCTCGATGGCGACGCGGCGGCAGCACCTGGCGACCAGCGA
>JAPVWO010000264.1 GCA_027493375.1 Candidatus Multivorans thiocomprendens
GAGCCGATCCAAACGGCTCTGCACAACAAAGAGAATCTCTGGAATGTCGAGACCCTACAGGAAGCAGAAGCGAGCGAGACGGAGGTTCATGAAGTGATCCACACGTGGGTTCGTGAAACTAGGGAGAAGATAGGGCTGCGACGCCAGTGACGAAGCCGTGCATACAGATCGCGAGATCGATGCCTATCCGTAGGACCACATCGCCTTCCTCTCCCGTTCCGCCGATCAGGAATGGTTACTATCGAGTATAATCCCCCCTGAGCCGACTGCCCCCTACTCGTGCAGGAGAGCCGGCAGTTTCGTCTTCCATTCGCTCATCAGGATGAGCGCGCACTGAACGGTTACGCCTTTCTCCATGACCAGTTCGAGTTCCCCGGCCGGGGTGTAGTCGTCCCACGAGAAAGCGCTGGACAGGAAAGACAGCACCTCCCGTTTGTAGTCTGTATCGAGATTGTCGAGGTAGTCCCCCTTGGTCTCGAGAACAGCGATGCGTTGAGCGGCACCGTCGCTCCGCACGGCGAAGATGAAGTCGGGATAGATCCTGCCCTTCCTCCAGCCCTGAATGCCATAGTGCGAGCGGGCCACGTTGCGGTGCCACCAGGCGAGCGTTCTCTCACCGTCCAGATAGACGGCGACTTCCCGCTCGGCCCGGTTCATCTCGCCCTCGTACACCGGTGCGAACAGACTCCTCTGCAGGGGGCCGCCGGTTCCACTCACGAGTTGGCGGGCACTCGGCGGCTGGACCGTGTCAACCTGAGAGGGCATGCGCCAGTTCCTGCCGTCCAACCGGAGACGGAACTGGATGCCCCCGCCGGCCACCTCGTCCTTGAACAGCATCTCGGCCCGCGCGTCGCGCTCCTTGGCCAGTTCGTCGCGAGCCTTCTCCACGACAAGCCGGGCGATTCCCCCGAGTTGCGTATCGCCAAAGCCGCGGCCGCGAAGGGAGTCAAGAAGACGGCCGACGACTTCCCGCCCCACGAACGGGTTCGGAACGATGTCCAGAATCATGCGAACTGCATGAGCGGGGTCGAACCGGAGCACTTCATCCCCCGGGGCGACCGTCTCGTCGGCGAATAGCTCGCCACGTTCCCCCGTCAGCGAGATTCGCTGCAACTGGGTGTCGGCGGCCTGGGCATTCTCGGGAATCTCCGCCGCGATTCCCGCCGGATCGAACCCTCTCCAGTCGATGCAGGAAAGAACGTCCGTCTCGTAGTCGAGTTCCCGGACTTGGCCGTCGTCCCGCACCATGACCTTTGGCAGGTAGATCCGGGTGGATGCGAACTCGGGGCGGCGGTCTATCTTGCGGCTGCCATGGACCGGCGCGGCGCCGTCCTCCTCCGACACCTCCAGCACCAAGTCGCCAAGTCCGTCCCGCTCCAGCCCGTTCTTGATCGCCTCCACTACCGCCGCGGTCCCCGCGTGGTGAGTGACGATGTGGCACTCGTCAAGCGCCTCGGCGCCGGTCTTCATCGCGCCGGGCTGGCGCAGGATGCGACCCACCAACTGGGTCATCGCGTTCTTGTTGGTGCTGGCCGCCAATGCGCAGAGCACATAGGCGAAGGGGCAGTCCCATCCTTCCTGCAGCGCCTGTTTCGTGATGATCGCCCGCACCCGGTTCGTCGGCGCCAGGAGATCCTGATTCTCAGGCTGCTTCAGGTCGTTCTTCTCGGCGGTCTTGATGGCGACCTCCGCCTCGTCGAAGCCAGCCGTCAGAAGCCAGTCCTTCACGTCGTCGGCGTGAATGTGGCCGCTCCCCCTCTGGTCCGCGCCCGTCCGCTCGACCTGGACCAGCATGATCGGGCGGATGTAACGGTTTGCGTCCGCCCGGAGACGGTCGGCCTCCGCCTGAAGTGCGTTCAGCTTTCCGAGCCCGGCGTTCAACGTTGCCCGCCAATCGGTGCCCTGGCGCGGCTCCAGGTTGAGGGGCATCTTGATCATGCCTTCTCGATCCAACTCGCGGCCCGTGACCTCGACCAGGAGATTGGCAAAGCGCCCGGGCCTCGGGTTCCTGCCGCCACGGGCTTTCACGTCCTTCGGAGTCGCCGTGAGCTCCAACACAAAGCAAGGGTTGAACCCGTACAGCGTCTCGAACGCGAGGTCCGAGATGGCCCGATGTCCCTCGTCCACGACGACGACGGGCCGGATGATTCGCAGGGCATTGCCGAGCGAGTCCTTGACCATCGAAAACAGCCTGCCGCCGTACGCGTCCAGATTCGGCGTCCCCGCCAGCACCTCCCGATGCGCCTGCTGCTCACCCTCCGGGGGGAAGAAGCCATGCACGTCTCCGCGGTCCCGGAACATCCTGAGCGATTCCTTCGTCTCGCGGTTCGCTGACTGCAGCATCAGCAGCATCACGCACAGGTTGCTCTCGACGTCCCGCGCGTCGAGCCGGTCCATCTTCTCCAAGATGCGCACCCGGCCGGCCGCAGCGCGGTCCAGGGCTTGCCGGTATGGGTGCTGGCGGTGCCTCAGGTGCTTCAACGTCTGACTGTAGATCGCCTCGTTCGGCACAATCCACAACACGAAACCCGTGTTGCGCTCCAGGTAGCGGCCCATGACCCGCGAAACGCCAGAAACGGCCAACCAGGTCTTGCCGCCGCCCGTCGGCACCTTTAGCACCGCGTTCGGTACGGGGCGACCGCACCCGTCCTTTCGTGGCGAGAAGGGGATGTTCTTGCGCGACTCCGGCAATCCGCCCATTGCCTTCAGTTCATCCCATGCGGCCCGCGCGAAGTCGGGGGCCTCCAGGCCAAGATGGGGATGAGTCGCCGCCAGATCCAGTATGTCGTCCGCTTTCAGCTTCTCTGCCTTCAACTGGTCGATCCAGGCGTCGACCGTGCGAAGTACCCGGTCCTGGTACTCCAACTGCCGGAACCTCATGGGAACTTCAGCCCCGGCTGATGCGGTAGAGCGCGAAGGGCAGAGGCGCGAACTCCACCGAAATGTTCTGTTCGGCAAGCATCTTCTGGCTGACGTAGCGGGCCGGCGCGAAGACCAAATGGCGCTTGTGCGGGTCCGCCGCCGCGACCGCCTTGGCTCGCGTCAGCGTCAGAGCGGCATCCGGAGACTTGAGCCAGTCCAGGTCCGGCTTGTAGATCAGCCAGACGTGCTGGCCGCCGGCCTCGCCGAGATAGGAATCTGCCTCCCGCAGCGACTCCGGCGCCAGCGCCCGATTCGTCGCCATGTGAAAGAGCACCGCGCCGAGCCCCGCATAGGACGGCAGGTTCTCGCCCGTCAGTAGCTTGTCGAGCTCCACCGGCTCGCCGAGCGTGCAGTACGTGAAGGAACCGCCTAGTCCCTCTGCCCGCTCGGCGACGTGCTTTTCTCCGGTGACGATCAGTTCGCCGTTCTTGACTTCCCTCTTGATCCCGTCGTACTCGTGGCGGTGCAGGTTCTCGATGGCCGCTACTTCGTCCGGCAGCTTCTGGGACTTGATCTTCGACCAAGTCACCTTCTCGCGCAGTAACTCCGTTTTCTGCGTACCCATGAAGGGGTATCCGTTGATCACGCGCCTAACCCGTTCTGCCGTGATCCGGTCAGCGTAGTCTTCCATCTCGACGAGGATGAACCGGCGATTCCCATCATCGCGTTTGTTAGCTTCGAGAACGGCCTGTGCGGTTGTGCCTGAACCGGCGAAGGAATCCAGAACGATCCCGGCATGCTCGACGGCGAGTTCCACTACCCGCCCAAGGAGACGGACTGGCTTCGGCGTCATGAAGGCCGGGCTCTCTTCGCCATCAGAACCGCCAGCATTCTCAGAGAAGATCTTGAGGAGTTCCCTCTTGGCTTCTTGCGTGTGCCCCACCTCTGACCAAGACCACAGCGTCTGCGGCACCCGCCCCTTCCTCACCTCGTTCAGGAAGATCTTCGGCGCCGGGACATTGTTTCCGTCCCGTCCCCACCAAATCCGGTTGTCGGAGTCCAACTCTCGGAGTTTGGTCTCCGAGAGGCGCCAGTACGAGCCAGTTGGAGGCCCCGGAATGACCCGGCCACCCGGGCACGTGATCGCGTACGTTCCTTTGCTGTAGTAGTTCCGTGCCGCTAGATTGTTCGGACGCCATCGGCCTCTAGGGTCGTTGTCCGGGTTCTTGTACACATCATCTTGGCCGGGCGACCGAGCAAGAAGATTGGGCCTCCACGTCTCCTTGTTCTTGGCATAGACGATCAAGTAATCGTGATCCGAGGAGAAGTACTCCACCGTTGCCTTGGGCGCATACATCTTGTGCCAAATCACGGCAGCTACGAAGTTGTGCTCCCCGAACAGGGCGTCTAGCATCGATCGAACCCGATGGACTTCGTTCTCGTCGATGGTCATCCAGAAGCTACCGCCCTCTGCCAATAGTTCATGCAGCAGCCGGAGCCGAGGCCACATCATGGCGCACCACTTGTCGTGCCGAAGGCCATCCTCGACACCGACGGGGTTCGCGTCGAGCCACTCCTTGATCATGGGAGCGTTCACGTTGTCGTTGTAGCACCAGCCCTCGTTGCCCGTGTTGTACGGTGGATCGATGAAGACGCAGTCCACCTTCCCCGCGTAGAGGGGCAACAGCGCCTTCAGGGCATGGAGATTGTCCCCCTGAATGATCAGGTTCCCGTCGAGGGAACGTTCGCCGATTCCCCTGTCGGCGTGCATGACCAAGGGCCGGAAAGGCACTGACAAGTGGTGGTTGTAGACGAATTCCTTGCCCTTGAAGTTCAGTTCGGTCATGGCCGGAACCCGCAGGCCACGTAGCCAAGGCCCTGCAAGGCGTGGACGCCGACAGGCGAGGCCGTGCGGCGTGTTCGTGTAGCGATCGAGGCGTTCACGGAATTCGCAGAGACAGGACGGCGGGTCGCGGTACCGACTGGCTAACGATGCGGCCGATTGTAGTGGACCGAGCGACAGAGTCGACGTCAAACCAGGGATCTGGAGCAACAGCACCCGTCCTACGCCCAGGGGAGACGGGCACAGCGGACCGGCTAGCTAGCACCATCGCCAGCGGGGCGTCCGCTCGCGCAGAAGAACGGGCTTGCCGCTCACTCGCGACCGGCTTTACGGACCCCGTCGCGAAGACGGTCGAAGTAGTCTGCGTCGGCCACGGCTCCCTTCGGCGACGCGGCGCCGGTGATGAGCCGGTTGCGCAGCCGCTGGCGATCGAGGTCGACCGTTGACGCTGCCGGATTCTCCGCCAGGTGGGAGAACCGGCCCGCGTCGCGGCTCTCGCGGTAGCAGTCCACGATCGGCTCGAGGTCGCTCGGGCTGGCGCCGTGGAGGATGACGCCGTCGGCGCCCAGGTCGAACTGGCCGCGGATCTTCTCGACGCAGCGGGCGGGTGAGCCGGTGGCGGCGGGGACCAGCCAGTCTTCGGGGATGAGCGGAGCGATCCGTTCGAGTTGCTCCGTCGTGGCCAGGCTGTCGATCGCGCCGCGGAAGCCGGCGACGAGAGGGTCGGCGCGGAAGCGCTCCAGCACCTTCGGGTCCCAGCGGTTCGTCTCGACCATCAGGTCGCCATAGGCCTGCAGGTAGGTCGCCATACGGCCGACTGTCTTCTTCAAGCGCACGGGCTCGGGGAGGTGATCGCCGATCGTGGCGAAGCAGGACCACACCCGGACCGAGGCCGGATCGCGCCCGGCCTGTTCCGCCGCCCGCTTCACGGTGCGCACGCAACGGGCCAGCGTTTCATCGGTGAAGAAGGTGTGGAGCACGACCGCGTCGAAGGCCCGGCCGCCGAGAGCCAGCGAGTTCGGGCCGAAGGCGGTCAGGGTCATCGGGATCTCGTCGTGCGCCTCGGCGCCGAGGCGCAGCACCGGAAAGCGGCCGGCCGGCCCGTCGTGGCCGACGATGACCTCGCCCCGCCACATCCGCCGCATCAGCCCGACGAAGTCCTCCATCTGCGCGGTAGTGATTCGGGGCAGGCCGAGCGCGTCGAACACGCGGGCGATGCCGCGGCCCAGGCCCAGCGAGAAGCGGCCGCCGGTCAACCGGTGCATCGTCAGCGCGTAGGAAGCGGTGATCAGCGGATGGCGGGTGTTCTGGTTCGTGGCAGCCGTGGCGACGCCGAGTTCCGTCGAGCAGGCCGCGGCGGCGCCGGAGAGGGTGGCCGCCTCCTTGATGTTGAAGCGCTCCGAGATGAACACGGAGCCGAAGCCCATCGCTTCGCCGGTGCGCACCTCCTTGAACAGCTCGGCCGGGGATTCGGGCTGGCCGGCCAGGGTGTAGAAGGCGAGTTCGTTCATCCGTTGCATCGCAGCGATCCTTCCATGGCCGCTTGCTGCGGCAGCCGGCGAGGACGCCGGCGCACCTGTACCTTTCCGGGGTTGATTCCGGTCACCGTCTTGTATCGATTCGCCGCAGCCGCCGAGGCTGCGGTAGCTGTG
>JAPVWO010000265.1 GCA_027493375.1 Candidatus Multivorans thiocomprendens
AACAGCGGGTCGACATCGCCCCGCGAGGGCTCCGGCTGGCTCTGGAGGAGAATCGTCATGCGAACCGCCTACTCTACCCGGTCAACGGACGGTAAAGGACCGGCAACGTGTAACTTGGCCGGTTCCGGCGCTATTCCTCCGCGACGCTAGTTTCCCCGTTCCTCCGCCCGGGTCGGACCGATCTCCTGCAACGTCTCCAGGCTGGGCGCGACCATCACGCGGGCCGCGGTTTCCTCGTAGGCGGCGTACATCTCCGGCAGCTTCCGGCGCAGGTCCTCCTGGTCGAGGATGGTCCACTCGTCTTCCCAAACGGGGCCGTAGGGCGCCTGGAGGTTCCAGGCCGTCGAGATGAACCAGTAGGCGAATTCCTGCATCTGGATCCGGAAACGGACCTCCTCGTCTGCGAAGTCGAGGTACTTGTCCAGTACGTAGTAGCCCTCGTCGTCGGCCTTCCTCATCGCGCGGGCGAGCTCCGAGTCTTCCGAGATACCCCAGACCTCCGGGAACGTGTAGTGCAGGCCGATGTCCGTCACGTAGTGGAGGATGTGCTCGACAACCTCCATCACCTGGCCCTCGGGCCCTACGGGAGTGCCCTGCATGATGATGTCGCACACCGAGTTGTTCTTCTCGATCTCGGCCCACTGCTCCTCGTTCTCATCCCTGAAACTGAAGTCCTCACCGAGCGGAACCGGAATCAGGGCCCTGTAGCGATAGTGGTTCGCGAGCACTTCGCGCTGGAGATCGGCGTCGAGGCCGGCGTCCCGCGGAAACGACTCGGAAATCGTCTTCGCCACCAGCCGCAGGAAGTCGTCCGAGATGTCGTCGCGGGCCGCCAGCTTGAGCCCGTACACTTGCAGTTCCTTGGTGAACGGCGGCATCGCATCGGTGGCGACGACGTCGCCGTGCTGGTACACGTCGTCGGGGACATCGCCGACCGGAGAAAGCAGGATGCAGTCGCCGAGATGAGTCGGCGCGGCATCGGCCGTTTCCTCACCGGCCCCCTCCTCGCCGTGGTCGACGCCGGAGTCGGCGACATCGTCGCCGCCGCAGGCGGCTACCGTCAGGATCAGAAGCGCGAGTACGAAGCGTCTGGCCATTGCTGCCTCCTTCGTTGATTCGATCCGCGACCCCCTACACTATGCGCCCGACCGGCGCCGCACATGAACTTCCTCCCCCAGATCGTCGGTTCCTTTGCCGACCCGGCGTCCGAGAACCCGACCGTGGAGATGGTCGAGGCGGCATTCCGTCACCACGGCCTTCACTGGCGCTACCTGAACTGCGAGGTACCGGCTAACCGCCTGGCGGCTGCCGTGGCGGGCGCCCGCGCAATGGGCTGGGCCGGTTTCAACTGCTCGCTGCCGCACAAGGTCGCGGTGATCGACCACCTCGACGGCCTGGGCGAATCGGCCCGCCTGATCGGCGCGGTGAACTGTGTCGTCCGCGCCGGCGACGGCCGCTTCATCGGCGAGAACACGGACGGCAAGGGTTTCCTGCGCTCTCTTCAGGAAGTGACGCCGGCGGCCGGCAAGCGAGTCGCGATTTTCGGCGCCGGCGGCGCGGCACGGGCGATCGCGGTCGAACTCGCGCTGGCGGAAGCAGCCGAAATCAGCATCGTCAACCGCACCCGCGAGCGGGGCGAAGAACTCGCAAGGCACATCGCCAGCAACACCGCGACCCGGGCCCGGTTCGAGCACTGGCGCGGCCTCTACCGGCTGGCCGCGGAGGTCGACGTAGCGATCAACGCCACGTCGATCGGCCTGTTCCCGGACGTGGACGCCGAACTCCCGCTCGAACTCGACTCTCTTCGACCCGCGATGGTGGTCGCCGACGTGATTCCGAACCCGCCCAGAACCCGCCTGCTGGAAGCGGCCGCCGCGCGCGGCTGCACCGTACTCGACGGTCTCGGCATGCTCGTCAACCAGGGCGTCGCCGGGATCCGCTACTGGACCGGTGTCGATGTCGATGCCCGGGTCATGCGGGCCCGCCTGGAGGCGATCTTCGGCTGAAGTCGGTCCGGCATTTCCGTCGGGTGCTGCATCCGCTCGAAAGATGTCGAGAAAGTCTATGTTCTACAACGGTTTCTCGTCGATTTCTGGTCTGCCTTACCCTCAACAGGTGTCATAGGGGTTCAGGAGGTCTCACGCGTAGAGTGGGGGGCTGATTAGGGGGTTCTGCTAGCATCCCCGCCGAATGAGGAGCCGACACTTGACTGCCAAGCGATTCACTGTGGGCTGGGTTCGGAAGGCTCCTCCAGGCAAGCACTACGACTCCGGCGGATTCGGTCTGATCCTCAGAGTCCGGTCTTCCGGGCGGGCGCGATGGGCGTGGCGCGGCACCGTTCGGGGGAGGCGGGTCGAACTCGGCTTGGGACGGCGCGCCTTCATGAGTCTCAGGAGGGCGCGGGAGACGGCGTTCGAGTACGCCCGAATCGCGGCAGACGGCGACGATCCTCGGACGCAGCGATCCAACGCCCCGACCTTCCGTGACGCTACGGAGTCTGTGATCCGTCTACAGCGTCGCAGCTGGAAGGCTGGAGCCGCGTCTCGGCGACAGGAGCAGCAGTGGCGGCAGACACTGACAACCCATGCGTTCCCCGTGCTCGGTGACATGACCGTCGATCAAGTCACGGCAGCTGACGTGCTGCGAGTCCTAACGCCGCTGTGGACGGCGAAACCGGCCGCAGCCAAGACGGTCAAGCAGCGGATCGGGATCGTGCTGCGGTGGGCGATCGCGCAGGGCTTCCGCCAGGACGATCCGATGGGCGCCGTGGGAAGCGTTCTGCCTCGGCAGCCCCACGGCGGGCATCATCGCTTCTTGCCGCCGAAGGACATCGAGACGGCGATGGCGAAGATCGGAAGCGCCGACTGCTGGCTCGGGACTCGGTTGGCGGTTCGTTTCCTGGCCTTGACAGCGACGCGCACGGCGGAGGTCCGGGGTGCTACCTGGGCGGAGGTCGATACTGAAGCGGCAGTCTGGACGATCCCGGCGAACAGAGTGAAGACGAAGCGGGAGCACCGGATCCCGTTGTCCTCACAGGCGCTCGAAGTGCTCGCGAAGGCTCGGCAACTGAGAGGCGGCAGGAGTAGGTTGCTCTTCCCGGCCAGTCGCGGAAACGGGCCGCTCGGCTCGGGGACGATGGGCAAACTGCTCCGAGAGTTGAGAATCGAGACCAGTCCGCATGGAGTCCGAGCGAGTTTCCGGTCTTGGTGTGCCGATCAGGGCGAGGATCGGGCACTCGCAGAAGCAGCGCTCGGGCACGAGGTTGGTTCGGCCACGGAGCGGGCCTATCAGCGAAGCGATCTGTTCGAGCGGCGGCGCGGCCTGATGGAACGCTGGGGCGACTTCATCGCTGGCTACGCCACGTGAACGGAGAACTGGACTGCCGTCGGTGTCGCACACCCGAGGCACTTCTTCACTCGTCCCGGGCCGGCATCCCGGGCCAGAGTCGCGTGTGCGCCGTCTTCGTAGTATCCTCTCCGCACACTTGCTCCCCGCTCGACACACCGTAAGGTCTCGGGCGGGGTTATCTTTTGCCATTGAGGATGAGTAGCAGGCCTCCAGTCAAGCGAGCGGCTGTCTTCATCGACGGCCAGAACCTGTTCCACGCTGCCCGCGAAGCCTTCGGCTACACGTATCCCAACTTCGACGTCACAGCCCTCGCCAAACGACTTTGCGCGGGCCAGGGATGGAAGCTCGCTCAGGTCCGTTTCTACACGGGGATCCCTGATGCAGGCGACAACGCCAGATGGCACTTCTTCTGGACTCACAAGCTCGCAGCGATGGGGCGACAGGGTGTCGTCGTTTACAGCCGGTCGCTCCGATACCGGAACCGCACGGTGTCCCTACCCGACGGTACGCAACACTCTCTCTTGACCGGGGAAGAGAAGGGGATCGACGTGCGGATCGCGCTCGATGTGATCGCCTTGGCCCATCGTCGCGAGTACGACGTAGCCATCGTCCTGAGCCAAGACCAGGATCTTTCGGAGGTCGCCGAGGAGATCCGGGCAATCGCACGTGACCAGCGCCGGTGGATCAAGATTGCCAGTGCGTTCCCTCAGAGCCCTGCCAGCCGCAACCGCAGGGGTATCGACAAGACCGACTGGATCAGGATCGACCGAACACTCTACGATCAGTGCCTTGACCCGCGCGACTATCGCAGGAAGCTCTGAAGGTGCCTCCTTACGGCCGTCGCCGGGTGTGGTGATCGGCGGTCCGTCCTCGCGTTCGTCCTGGCCCTGATCGCCGGGTTTCGCGTCTGTCTGAGCCGCTGCAGTACGGCGGCGGGTCTTCAGCGGCTCCAATCAGGCCCGTCTCGGTCCCGGTCTTCCCTGGCGATCTGGCGGAGCCGATTCACCGTCCGCTCGATGCCTGGACGATTGCGTTCATGTCGGCTTCGAGCCGCCTGTACGCCGTCGCCAACCTCTCGTACTCGCCCACGAGCTGTTGATAGTCGGTCAGCAAAGCGTCGACCCGAGCCTTCAACTGCGAGACGGACTCGTTCAACTGCGAGACGGACGCGGCGTGCTCTTCGTCGAGCCTCTTCAAGGATGCGGCGAGCAAGCGTTCCAGTTCGGTCATCGTCTACTCCACCTCCTGGCTCAGTTCGTCGAGGGTCTGGTTCCGCTCTTCGATCTGCCGCTCGAGGTACTGCAGGAACTCGATGTTCTCCTTGATCTGGTCCTGCTGCCACCGCCCCATCGCCCAAAGCCCCCACCAGATGGCCATGAAGACTCCGAACCCGATCAGCGCGGTCCGCAGCCATAGCATCCCGAGCATCCGGGCCGTGCTCCGGTGATCGGTGCGCATAGCGCTCTCGATTCGCTTCAGACCGTCTGCGGCATATCGCATCGAGGTCTCGCCAAGCTCGCGCGCTAGCTCGCGCATCTCCTCCTTCGCCGTGTCCTGGATCTCCTGCCGATAGTCCCGGATCGCCTGCTTGTCCTGCGCCGTCTTCTCGGTCAAGTCGGCCGCGAAGCTCGATGGCCTGGAAGTCTCGCTCATAGAGGGTTCCTTTCAGCCGCAACCGCTGCCCGGTCGCCGGGTGCGCCACGGTGATGTAGCTCTTGCCCTGGCGCGGCACCTCGTAGCCAGCCTCCTCGAACGCGGCGACTACGCCGGCGCGGTCGTGAACGAGGCCCGCGGCGACTCTCTGGCGTAGGTAGCCGTCGATGGCGTCGCGGTCGGCGGCGTCGGCCGGGAAACGGCCCGGCCGGGTAGTGCGGGCGCGGTCCGGGTCGTCCGGCCGCGCCCAGCCGTGCTCGTGGTTCAGCGCCCGCTCCAGCAGGCCGTAGGTCCCCTCCCAGCCGGGAGGGGCGATGTTGTGGCTCTTGCCCGTCAGAAGCTCCACGCGGGCGACCAGGACATGCACGTGGGCGCCGCCGTCATCGTCTCGGTGGAGCACCGCCGACCAGGCGTAGCGATCCGGTTCGAGGCCGGACCAGGAGACGCGCTCGAAGTGGTCGAGCGCCTCCTCGATCTGGTCGTTGGTCGGATCATCCTCGGGCGCCCAAGCGATCACGGCGCTGCGGTACCGGTGCTCGAAGTCCAGGGAGTCGGCGACTTGTGCGACCTGGTGCGGATCGCCGCGCAGCACCGTGACCTCGGCCCGCTCCTTGCCGGCGTGGTCGCGGTCGGCCAGAAGGTAGTCCGCCGCGGCGGCCGCGCTGCCCTGGCCGTGTTTGGCGAACGTGATCAGCACGGGCCTTCCTCCTCGCGCGGAGGCAGGTCTGGATCGCGGGTCAGCGACAGCTCGCGGACCTCGCGATCGAGGGCGACCAGGTGGGCGATCACCTGGGCCGCGTCGGCGGCGCCGCGGTAGCGGTTCGCCTAGCGGGCGATCTGGTTCAGGTTGTTCCCGATGCGGGCAACCTGGCGGGTGCGCTCGCGCACCGCCGCGGAGTCCTCCGCGGTCCATGTGCGGGTACGGCGCATCGCCGCCCGCATCAACTCCGAGAGCGTCGTGCCGGCGCTCTCGGCCTTGGCCCGCCACTCCGCCAGCTCGGCCGCGGTGACGCGGCAGTGCGCGATCGCTGTGCGGTGCGGCGTGGCCATGTCTGGGCGGGGGGTTCGAAGGGGGGGCCGCAGGCCCTCCCTCGCTAGCCCCTCGGGCGGAGTGAGCGCAGCGAGCGTAGCACGTGGGGTCTGCTAGCTTCTGACTCAAACACCGAGTCCTACTGACCACAGGAGAAAACGAGAGTGAGCCTCTCCTCTCACGTGCTCGTACCGCCGGCTATAGGAGAGCGGTCTGCGGCGCTGGACCGGCGAGCGCCGCCGTAGCGTCGTGCCGAAGAGGCTCTGCATCGGCGACTCGGTGAGCAGAGCATACCGCAGCCGGCCGAGGCCCAAGTGATGCCTGTAGTGCGTCGTTCTGAGGTCCCTGATTCTCGCCTAGGGGCTAGCGCTCGGCGGTAGAGGGCGGCGATGGTGGGCAGCGTGCCCCTAGCGTGTAGGGTCTGCTGCATGGCTGAACCGAGCTGGACCGAAGTCATATCCGTAGTCGCTGTCGTCGTCTCGTTGGCGGCGATCGTCGTGTCCGTCGTGACCGGCCACTATCTCCAGAAGAGGCAGCACCGTTTCGAGCTGCTGGCCACCTGCCTCGACGATCTGTCCGAGAGGGAGAAGAAGGCCAACCAGCTTGTTCAGCGGGACGTGCTGGGCGACTACGAGGGGGAGAACACTCCCTGGAGCCACTACCAAAGCGCGGTCGAGATCTACGGTTTGATGAAGCACCATCTTCCCGACGCTACGGCCCTCGAAGGGCAGGTCAATCGCGTGGAGGACTTTCGGTCCCGGTTTCGGCGCGGCGATCGCCGGACACCGGATGGCGATTGGGACCTTTCCGACGCCCTCGCTATGGAGGCGGCTATGTTCGTCTCGCTGCTGAAGGACTCTGTCGCCAAGGCGCTGTACGGCACCGATCGACGGTCGCCGTGAGCGAATCTTCGACACCATCGGGGCGGCCCCGCCGTTCCGACCCGCGCCACCGCCTTCGATCCCTTAGGCCGGCTTCGCCGGAGCGCGTCGACATCGCCCTCTCACTGCCAAGCGTCTGGACGCCGGCGCCGGCCGCTTGAGCGCCGCAAGAAACCCGGCGGCAGTAAGACGAGGAACGCTGCTCAGGCGGGCAGCGTTCCCCGTGGCTCAAACGAGTGTTTGACGGGGAGCAGGTGGAACGGCACGGGCGGGAGAGTTACGTCACCCAGGGAAGCCGTTGGTCTCGACTGCCAGGAATCAGCGCCGCCGGGATATGACGGGAAGCAGGAGGGTGTCGGGGAAGGCGATCCGGTCAGTTGGTCGAAGGCGCTTCAACGACCGCGAACGCGCCTTCCCATCGGGGCGGAGGATCCGAACCTCGCCTTCTTGCCGCAGCCGCAGGATGATCTCGTCCAGATCCGCGAAGCTTGCAGCCGTTCTGTTTGCGAGCTGGCGGTGCACCGTCTCCACCGGGACTGGAGCGTCGGAGGCGTAAGCGAACAGTTCGTTGGGCAGAGTGTTGAGAAGGTCGTCGAGCATCGTCTTCCTGTCGAGGTCCTTGAAGCTGAACAAAGGCAACGACGGCAGGGGTTCCCGGAGTGGGTCCCAGCCCATCATGTTCAGGCCGCCGTACCCGTCGTGCTCGAACGTATTGCTAGCTTCCCAGTGCTGCCGGATCATCACGTCGCGGGCCGTGGGGTGTCTCGAGAGATGGAGGAACCACAGGGACCGCCGAGACTGCTCGGGCCGGATGAAGAAGGGCGTGTCGTAGGTCGCGCCCGTCTTGTCCAGAATGTGCTGCCGGAGAGTTCGTTGCACCAGAGCCCGCCCGCCGCGACTCGCACGGTTCGCAATGAGCTGTTCGATCTCCGCGTTGGAGAGCTCGAGGCGGGCCAGCGGTTTGATGATCTGGTCCGTCAAGGAAAGGCGGTTTATGAGCGAGTCCGCGGCGAACGTCAGTATCACCTCGGCTGCGGGAAGCTCTCGCAGAATACGGGCCACCAGTTGCAGTTCCACCTGGGAGAACCCCAACTGGTCGAGGAAGAAGATCGCCCGGCCGGCTCGCGGCTGCCGCCGGTGGATTTCCGAAAGGATGCCCTCGACGGCACACTCGAAGGGCTTCGCGTCGAGGACGATGCCCTCGTCGTTCGTGTTGTAGTCGCGCTCGGCGAGCACTGCCCTCAAGTAGTCGATGTGAGCTGGTTCCTTGTCCACGAAGTAGTGCTTGCAATCGACACGCAGGGGCTTGGAGCGGGAACGGTTCAGCCGCTCCTCTGCCGCCTTCGACTCTTCGAGCATCACCAGTGGGGAGCCGACTACGAGGTCGTTGCCGTCGCTGAAGATGCCGCCGCCACAGAAGCCGTCCGCGAGGTCGAGCTTGAACTCTTCGCGGCGCGGGACCACGTTGAGGCGGTCGAAGTAGGCTCGGATGTAGCGCCGGAGCACCTCTAGCTTCGCCTTGCTGTGATCCTCGATCGGTGGTGGTGGCTCACCCGGATGCCATGTGAAACTCGCTACGACTTGTCCTCTCTAGCCCGGCATGCCGTTGTACTCCACTCCTCGGAGTCGCCGGCCTCCCGACTTCGGTCTCGGGCCACCCCACTGCTTGAAGAAGAAGGGTACGTCTCTACGCTCACAGAGATCGCGTACTCGAAGAACCCACTCTTCCTTCATGGGACGCGCACCTGGCCCGCTTTCTCCGCCGACGATAACCCAGCAAATCCCGTCGAGATCAAGATGATCTAGCGGCCCGAGCAGCGGTTCGATGGACAGGAAGCGCATCGGTACCGGCGTGTCGCGAAGGTGCTGGATCCGGACGGTCGCCGCCTGATCCTCGACAGAGACGCCGCACCAGACATGTCTAGGTGCCGTGCTCGCATCAGGGTACCGGCGCTGCAAGTAGTCACGCATGAGAGAGCCGCGCTTCGTGAGGACTTGGTAGACGTGCCAGTTGGCGGACTCCATCGTCTCGAAGACACGGTCGATGAACCAGGCAGGCACATCCTTGTGGAACAGGTCGCTGATGGAGTTGACGAAGATCCTCCGCGGTCGCTTCCACGAGTGGGGCTGCGAGACGCGGTCCACACGGAGCCTGAGATCGAACCCGTTCTCGAAAGGGTGGCCAGGCGTGCCGCGAAACCTCTCGGTCAGCCGTGCCGCGTAGCAGTTGTCACAGCCACGCGTAATCTTGGTGCAGCCCGTGACGGGATTCCAGGTCGCGTCGGTCCACTCGATCGGTGTGTTGTCCCCCATGTTGAGTCGCGATCATCCAAGCTAACTGTTGCGGCGCCGGCCGGTGGAGCGGGCAGCCCCGCGTTCACTCAAGGCGGCGAACTATACGCCAGAGGCGCACGGCCTGGGGCCGTCCGACACGTCGACAGGTCTGCGACCGCCAGCTTGAGCCCGGATTCAGTCGCTTCCACGAGCACGGAGTAGAGTGCCCGTTCCACGGGTGGGGGTCACCGGCGACGGACGGCCAGCCTCGGCGCGACTGCCTTCCCGCCGAGCACGAACTACATCTGCGAGTCCCATGTCCCCAAACCGCGTTCTCCTCGACTCGAACCTCTGGTTGGACCTCGCAAGCGACCCGAGACTCACACCAGTGCTCACAGCAATCGACGAGCTCGTAAGGGAAGGAGAGGTCGAACTTCTTGTCCCTCAACTCGTACTCGACGAGTTCGCGCGCAATCGGGACCGCGTCGTAGAGCAAATGCAACGTAGCCTTTCCTCGCACCTTAAGCACGTCCGTGATGCGGTTACGCAGCTGGTTGAGGACGAGGCGAGGCCGGAAACTCTGGCCCACCTTGACGACCTGCAACTCAGGATTGCGACCAGAGGAAGTGTTGCTCGCCCAATCGTCGAGACCGTGGAGCGCCTGATGGCAACCACCCCTCCGATCCTGGCCAGCGATAGCGTCAAGGTCAGCGCGGTCGAGCGCGCCATCCAGAAGCAGGCGCCGTTTCACCGATCCAAGAACTCGACCGTAGATGCGCTCCTGGTCGAGATCTTTGCCGAAGCCGCACGAGCCGATACACGGGACGCCACGCAGCACTACTTTGTCACCCGCAACACGCGCGATTTCTCGCTGCACGACGGCGACAATCGCCTACCGCACGCTGACCTCGCCCGCATCTTCGCGCCCGACGACTGTCACTACTCCACGTCCACGGCCGAAGTCGTGCGGCTCATTGCCCCCGATCTCCTAGCTGAGTTCGAGCACGAGTTCGCCTACCACCCGCAACCCAGGGAGCTGGCCGAACTGCTCGACGCGGAACATCTGCTCTACAAGCAGGTCTGGTACAACCGACACTGCAATCTTCGCATCCGCGTCGAGAGGGGCGACATCAAGGTCGTCCATCGAGACCTGGACTCGGAGCCCGCTACGTACTCTCCAGACGTCATTCTCCGCGACGTCTGGGACATTGCGCTCAATGCCGCGCGTGCCACAGAAGCCGAACTGGGTCCCGATCGCCTCGGTCCCTGGAGCGACTTCGAGTGGGGAATGCTGAACGGCAAGTTATCCGCACTTCGCTGGGTTCTCGGAGATGACTGGGACATGCTGGACACCTGAAGTCACTCCGTCAACCCCGATCGCTCGCCCGAGTCGACTCCGCCACGTCGACAGTGTGCGCAGCCGTTGTGACCCGACCTCCGCAGTGCCGCTGGCCTGGACCTAACCGACCAACGACGCCGTGCTCACGTCGTAGGCACATCGGGTGATCGTTCCATCTCTGATTCTCTCGACGGCCTGGTCGATCACGTTGAGAGGCACCAGGAACCACTCGCGCGGCGTTACGGGGTTGCCGAAGCGATCCTTGATGCCGATGTCGAGGCGTGCAGGGCCAAAGACCCGGTGGATGAGCGTCTCTAGCTTGCCGGGATCGATGTTGTACAGCTTGTAGCTGGCCACGATCTCGACGTCAGCCAGCAGGAAGGTCGCTTGGAGCCGTGCCCCGGCGATCCGCTCCTGCACGCTGCCGCTTGTGACGCCGATCTTGTGGACCAGGTCGCGATTCTCTGAAATGAAGGGAAGATCGGACTTGCTCCGGAGCACGTAGATCGTCCCGCTCGCCTCGTCGCCGTCCGCGGTCTGATCGGTGAACAGCGGTCCAGCCGTCGCTTCGGTGATCCGCCGGCCTGCTTCGTCCTTGTGCAGAGCCCGCTGCAGGGAACGCCGGAGCAGGTTGCTCTCGGTGCCGTTGTCGAAGATGACGCGGAGGCGTGCGTCTTTGTCGCCGTAGTCCTGGGTGAAGATGCGCCCCATCTCGGCGACGTAGGCTTTCTGGCCGCCGAGGACGAAAAACCGGCCAGGCTCTATCTCCGCCTTCCGCTCGAAGGGTCGCGTCTCGCGAAGGCCCATGTCGATGTCCTTCTGGACTTGCTCGAAGAGCGGCCGGAAGCGCTCGAAGTCCTCGCATCGGGTGCGAGTCGCGATCTCCTCGGCCGCGCGCTTCTCGGCACTCGACCGAACATGGCGTAGATCGCTGATGTCCGGCGCCTCCGCCTCCCCGCCAAGCTCAGCTAGGAGTTCGTTGTCGTCCAGAGCTTCGGGAAAAGGCGTCATCTCGTCGAGACGGCTGCTCAGCAACGCCTGTCGATCCAGCGGAGCAACAAGCTCGCGCCACTCGTCATCGGCGAGAATCCGGCCCAGTCGCACGGCGTAGAGCCGCTCAAACAAGTTGCGGTCGTCACCCCGCTCGGGCGCCCGTCCGTGTGAATCGACAAATCGCTGGATCTCCTCGAAGCCCGCGATGATCCGCTCCTCACGAACCGTGTACGACGCTGCCTTCCGCGGCGCAACTTCGACACCGAGTTCGTCCAGCAGGGCGGCGTCCTGCTCGGTGAAGCCCTCAGACATCGGACGCCTCCGCCGCCATTCGACGCAGCACGGCCACACCCTCGGCCATGCGCCTTTCCCAAGGATCCGATGCGGTGACCGACGGCAATCGCCCGCGCTCCTGCTTGAACTTCAAGGCCCGCCTGGCAAGCTCCCGGGCCTCGTCGGGAGTGATTCGGACCTTCTTCGCCGTGATCACCGCCTTTACCTGCCTTAGGCTCTCCTCGTTCATCGCCTTGGCGAGAATCGCGTAGGCCTCGCCGAACGGGTTGATTCGGTCGATCAGGTCGATGTCGAGTTGCCGTACATCGGTCACGTAGCGCCGCACACCGTCGATCAGGGCCGTGTTCCCGGCTCCCCACTCCGCTTCGGCCCGACCGCCTTCGCGCAGTTCCGACCCAGTCTCCTTCGCCTTCTGCGTCAGGTTCAGGGCCGCGACGGCATGCTCGCGGACCGCCTCCTGGTCATCTGCGTCGAGTTCCGGGAACTTCTCCTTGATGATCTTCCCCATCCGCACCTGGGTCAGCTCCGCCGGTACGAGTTCGGCGTCAAAGAGCCCGCGTTCGACGGTGACCCGGTCCTGCATGAACGCCGTGATGACCTCGTTCAGGTCTTCACGGCAGACGCGGACGGCAGCCTCGCTTTTCGGCGCCGCCAGCCCCTTGATCTCCACGGTTACCTCGCCGGTGTCAGGATCGACGCCCACGTTGCAGCGCTCCGCGTCGTAGCCCGTCTCACCATAGTCGAGACCTTCGATCGGCCCGCTCGCATCCGTCTTCGCCGTGAAGTTGAAGCGCGGAGCGAGCACCTGCTCCATGAGAAGACTCGCCGCTATGGCCTTGAGGGTGTCGTTGACGGCCTCGGTGACGGCTTCCTCAGAAGCGTCCGGCTCCGCGATCAGGTTCGTGAACCGAGCCTGGGCCTTCCCCGGCGCATCCCGTGTAGCGCGCCCGATGATCTGCACAATCTCCGTCAAGCTGGACCGGTATCCGACGGTCAGCGCGTGATCGCACCAGATCCAGTCAAAACCCTCCTTTGCCATCCCGAGGGCGACGATGATGTCCACGTGATCCCGGTCCTCGTTCACCCGGGGATCCCTCAAGGCGGCAGCGACCCGATCGCGCCGAGCCGGGTTGTCGTCGACGAGGTCGGCGATGCGGAGTACACGGCCTTCGGTCGTCCGCACCAACTGGAAGCCCGTTTCCGGATCGGCCCCTTGCCATTCGCCCAGCTTCTCGAGGATGTGCTCGACCTCCCGGATCTTGTCCTTCGTGCTCTCTCGCGAGTTGACGCTCGGGATGTGGATGATCGTCTTGTCGCTCGGATCCAGCACCTTCAGGATGTCGTCCGCGTAGCTCCCGGTGTAGAAGAAGTAGCCGATGTCGAGCTGCTTCAGATGCTCGTAGCCGTTCAGCTGCTCGTAGTACGTGTAGGTAACGGTCTGGAACCGTTCCTCGTCCTCGGGCATCAGGACGGGCTCGGCATCACCGCGGAAGTAAGAGCCCGTCATCGCCACGATGTGGCTCTTGTCTCGCGCCATCAGCTGGCCGACGTGCGTGCCGAGCTTGTTGTCCGGATTGGCGGACGCGTGATGAAACTCGTCCACTGCGATGAGCCGGTCGTCGAAGGCCTCGACCCCGAACTGATCCATGGCGAACCGGAAGGTCGCGTGGGTACACACGAGTACCCGATCGTCGCTGTCCAGGAACGCCTTCAGCGCCCTGACCTTGCCGCCGTCGGTCCCGGGTGCGCTGCAAAGGTCCCACCTCGGCTGGACACTCCAATCAGCCCAGAAGCCGAAGCGCTTGAGCGGCACGTCGGCGAAGCTCGCGCCGATCGTCTTCTCGGGAACCACGATGACCGCTTGGCGCAGGCCCTGGTTCGCGAGCTTGTCCAGCGTGATGAACATGAGCGCCCGGCTCTTGCCGGAGGCCGGCGGCGACTTGATCAGAAGATACTGCTCTCCGCGCTTCTCCCAAGCCCGCTCCTGCATCGGCCGCATTCCCAGCGCGTTCGACCGGGCTGTGCGGCCCGTCCGGGCGTACCTGACCGAGATGGATGGGATGGTCTTGACGCTGGTCACTCGAACAAGTCCGCGTGAGTGCCTGCCCTGGCGAAGTAGATCGAACCGCTGGGGCCGTCCGTATCGTCGACACGGTAGATCACCAGGAAGTCGCCGCCAATGTGGCACTCCCGGTAGCGCGCCAACGAGCCCTTGAGCGCGTGGTCTCTACGCTCGGGAGGAAGCGGAGCGTCGTTGGCAATCAGGAGGAGCATCACGGCTTTCAGCCGGCGCATATCGTAGCGGCCGGAGCGGGAGAGCCGCCGCCAGTCCCTCAGGAACTGTCGCGAGAAGTCGACTCGGCGGGGTAGCTTGGCCCGTTTACTGGCCGCCGGCTTCTTCAAGCTCCGCGAACACCTCGTCGGCGCCGGCGAACCGCGCGCCGCGGTCCTGCATCATCTCGTTCACCTCCGCCATGGCCTGGCGGGTTCGCACGTTCGGCACCTTGAGCTCAAGCGGGAAGGCCTGGTCGACGGCGATGCGGTGGAACAGCAACCGCACGGCCTCCGACGCCGTCAGTCCCATCGCCGCCAGCGCCGCCGTGGCCTTCTGCTTCATTTCCGTGTCCATGCGGACGTGCAGCATCGAACTCTGCGTCGTCATCCGAGCCTCCCGTCTCTCAAATGCGAGACCACCCTGTCATGCTGCCGTCACGCAGTCAAGCCGATGCCCGGTCAGGCTACGCCCCCTTCGCCCACCATCTTGGTGTACAGCGCGAAGAGCTTCTCCAGCCGCTCCGTATCGTTGCGGAAGCGGCGGCCGACGTAGATGCGTTCAAGGACCTCGTCGTTCCGGTCATGGGCGGCGCGGACGTTCTCCGGCATGCGGTCGGGGGCGTAGAGATCGGCGATTGTCGCGGGAAAATGCGCCTCGCGTGCCAACAGGATGTTCTCGGCGCACTCGGTCAGGTCCGCCCGGTTCTTCTCCGTAAGGACGGGCACGGGGAAGGTGTTCCAGCCCAAGGTGTTTGAGTACGAGAAGTCCTCGCGCAGTCGAACGCACACGGTGCCTATCCAGACCCAGTGAAGACGTGAAGCGATCAGCGCCATGTTCCACAGTGGTGCGTCGTAGAGCGCGAAGTTCCGGTCCCCTATGATGGTGCCGGCGGCGACCAAGCCCACCGGCAAATGCGAACGGTTCTCGGACGAGACTCGTGGAACGACGATCGCAGTCTCGGTTCCCGACTGGCGGACTTCGCCGAATCGATGCGGCGTACTGGCCAGCTGCCTCGTTGTGTTGCGATCGGAGGCCGCTCGCCGCACACGAACGGCCTCAAACCGAGCAGCGAGCCAGTCGTTCTCCGTGGCCTCCGATCGGTCATCGTCTGCAATCCAAATGCACCGTCGTTCCGCACCGTGGATGAACTCCTGAGAACCTACGAACGAACGGATGAAGCGAGCAGGCACGTCGTGACCTTGAACGGCAGCTTTCTCTTCGTCGCGATCCAACAGCAGGTGGCCACCCTCGTTCGGCATGTTGCCGAAGCGCATTTCGCACAACTCCGTCATCGGCTTTCTTCGGGCTCGCACGACCACATCGGAACCGCTAACGAGATAGGGATTGATGTTCTGCGTCTCCCGAACCATGGTCTCGCCGTTGGTCCCGACTGAGTAGAGTCGCCGTATAGGAGCGGGACGGTTCGAGATCCCCACGATTGCCACAGTTACGCCCGCATTGTGGCTCGCAAGATTCGCCCACTTGAAGCTCGTGTGTGCGAAGGCGATCTTGTGGCCGGTCTGGAGCACTAGCGGCCATAGCG
Source organism: Candidatus Multivorans thiocomprendens (assembly GCA_027493375.1). Lineage (GTDB taxonomy): Bacteria > Acidobacteriota > Thermoanaerobaculia > Multivoradales > Multivoraceae > Multivorans > Multivorans thiocomprendens. The sequence continues at coordinate 15,631 of JAPVWO010000265.1, forward strand.
TCCCGACCTGGCGCCCCTGGCAGATCGAGTTAGTAGCCACGAACGCCGACACCGTGGGCGTATGCGCGCCGTAGTCGGCAGCTTTCATGAACCAGCCGGCCACGTAGTCGAGCGATCTCCACTTTCTCGACCGGCCTTCGAACACTCCCTTGAGGTCGGCCTTCTGTTCCGCCGTCTGCCACTGGCTACCCCGGTAAGGCGGGTTCCCACAGATGTAGGTTTCCCCGCCCTGGTTCTCAAAGTCGATCTCCGGTTGATCGAGTGGCGTCTGGAAGAGATCGTCGGCGACGAGTCTGACGCCGGTTCCTGTCTGTGGGCAGACGCGGACCCAGTCGACGCGAAGAGCGTTCGCGCACGTGATCCAGTTGTCTTCGTCGAGCGGCAGGACAGCGGCCACGGCCTCTCGCTGGCCGAGGTAGTTCACGTTGCACTGATACTCGGCGATTACGAGAGCGAGGCGTGCGACCTCGGCCGCGAAGTCGCCGATCTCGATCCCGCGGAAGTTGCTGATCGGGATGCCTGGCTTGCGCTCGCTCTCTCCCCGGCGCCGGTTGATCTCGGCCTCGATAGCCCGCATCTCCTTGTAGGCGATGACGAGGAAGTTGCCCGACCCGCAGGCCGGGTCGAACACCCGAATCCTGGCCAGACGGTTTCTCAGGTTCAACAGCTTCCTGCCATTGTCGCCCGCTTCCTCCAGTCGCTCGCGCAGGTCGTCGAGGAAGAGGGGGTTCAGCACCTTGAGGATGTTCGGAACGCTCGTGTAGTGCATTCCCAGATTGCCGCGCTCCTCGTCGACCGCCACCGCCTGGACCATGGAGCCGAAGATGTCCGGGTTGATCTTCTTCCAGTCGAGGTTCCCGATGTGGAGAAGGTACGACCGAGCGATCCGGCTGAAACGCGGAGGTAGCGTCAAGTCCGCGAAGAGGCCGCCATTGACGTACGGGAAGACCTCGGCCCAGCGAGGCAGTCCTGCCGTCGCCCGCTTCTCCACCTCGGTCTTCATGGCGCGGAAGATCTCGTGAACAACTTTGTGCGTGTTAGAGCCATCCGGCGCGGTCATCTTCTCGATAGTGCCGGTGAACGGCGCCTGGTCGGGCAAGATCTCGGTATCCTCGGCGAAGAAGCAGAAGATGAGCCGCGCCATGAAGTGGTTCATGTCGCGCCGCCGGTCCACAGTCCCCCAGTCGGCGTTGTGTTTCAGCAACTCAACGTAGAGCCGGTTCAGCCGGCCGGTTGCCTTGATGTCGAAGGCACTTTCGCGGATCTGCCTGACGGTCGAGATTCCGGCCAGCGGCAGGAAGAACCCGAAGTGCTCGTGGAACTCTGGGAAGTCGCAGACAACGAGGTCTCCGCTCTCCATCTCCTCGGCGTGGAACTCTCGCCCGTCGGTGGCCAAGACGAACTTGGCTCTGGCGCGGCCAGTCTCTGGACTCGTCTTCAAGTCATTTATCGCGGGTGCCACTCCGCCGACCGGGACGACCTTGATGTGGATGTTGTTCCGCTGGAGAACCCCACCAACGTCGGACCGGTTCGTAGTGCCTGCGCGGAGACGCTTGATGGTGGTCGGCCTGTTCCCAAACGCCTGCAGGAAGGCGAAGGGGAACTCGGCCGCGTCGAAGGCTTGGCCCGCGAGAACGGAGACGGCCTCTTCAATCTCGACTGGATTCACAGGTCAATCCAGACTCACCATGACCATCGAGGATTCCCTATCCGCTAGCCGCAAGATAGCATGGGCTCCCGCGTCAGCGGGTCGCGATGGTGAGGCGGCCCGTCCGTGTCAGCGGTTCAGGCCCTACCGCACGGGGAACTCCGAAGAAAGCGGTTGGCCCCAAAGTCAGGCGTGGCCGTGCGTCGGACTCCTAGCGCCCACAGGGTTGCGCGTGCCAGGCCGCCTAGGCGAGGCGACGCGGAGCGGGCCCGACATCTAGGAACGCCCCGATTCGTGCTCGCCCGGATAGAGGTCAATCAGTGCTCCGAACAGGTCTCCAGCCCACAGCTTGATCTCCTCGAAGCGTCTGATCTCAGCAGCGGCATCGTCCGGTTCAATCGACCAAGCCAAGATGTTGGTGACGTAGCTGGACCGGTGGACGACGTCGTTCCGCGCTCCACAGAAGGCATCTAGGGACTCATGGAGGTCACTGTCGATGCACGGTTTCAAGTACTCGATCACGCGGCCAAGTGTGGCCCTCGGAAGCCCTCTCCGTTGACGATCGGTAAGTTCGAGACGGCCACTCTCTTCCCATCTCACGGCCAAGTCTCGAGCTTGCTCCTCGACGGCTTGCGACCATACGAACGCCCAGAACAGGGCATCTTCGTAGGCCTTCATGATGCTCGCAGACGACGCGCTCTACTGGTTCCGCCGAGCGAGATTGCCAGCAAGAGCACCGATAACCGCGGCCGAGTTCGCATCGGCCTTCTGCCGACCCTTGCCAACTGCGTAGCCGATGGCCAAGAGGATGGCCTGCCAGACGTAGCCGCCGCCTCCTTCGAGGAGTTGAAGAGCGTTGGTTCGCGTGTCGCCTTCTGCGAAGACGGAGGCTCCGATCAGTGTTCCGGCGACGGCAATGACGAACACGACCAAGAGGCCGAGCAAGCACATGAGTACCTTCTGCATCCAGACCTGTACTTCACCCCCGGCAGCACCAGCTTCGGCCATCTTGTTCTCCCGCTCGACTGATTTCGTGGACGGTGGAGAGTAGCAGCGGGGCTTCCTGGGGGGCTGAACGAGTCATCAAGCTGCCCGTAAACGGTTGTCCTACAAGGACTTACGTCGGGACCGGCGAAGTCTCGGCTGAAGCCGGTCGAGCAGCACCGCGGCAAGGATCAGCGCACCGAACACGACCTTCTGCTCGTAGGACGCGACACCCGCGATGTTCAGGCCGTTCTGGATGACGGCGATGATCATCGCGCCGATCAGCGTCCCCGCAATCCGGCCTCGGCCGCCCGCGAGGCTCGCGCCGCCGACCACGACGGCGGCGATGACCTGCAGTTCGTAGAGCTCACCGGCGTTGGGCCGCCCGCCCTCGAAGCGGGAGGCGTCGACGATGCCCGCCAGGCCGGCGAACGCCCCGCACAGGCAGTAGACGGCGAGCAACACCGCGGTCACCGGCGCGCCGGAGAGGCGTGCCGCCTCGACGTTGCCGCCGACCGCGTAGACGTAGCGTCCGAACATGGTCCGCGTCATCAGCAGGTGGGCGGCCACGAACAGGACGAGCATGAGCACGATCGGATTCGGCACGCCGAGCACGGCGCCGTTGCCGAGCCAGGCGAAGGCCGCCGCATCGACCCTCACGGCCTCCGGCGTACCCTCCGCGCCGCCGCCGACCAGACGCCGTTGATGACCGACGGCGAGGATCAGGGCCAGGCCGCGGGCGAGCATCATCAGCCCAAGGGTGGCCACGAACGGCGGTACCCGGAACGCGGTGACCATGGTCCCGCTGAGCAGACCGCCCAGGGCAGCCGCCGCGACACCCAGGAGCATCGCTGCCAGAAGTCCCGCTGGCGAGGCCGCGGCGCCGCCGAACCACTCCTGCGCCGCAACCGCGGCGATCACGCCGGCCAGCGCCAACAGGCTGCCCACGGAGAGATCGATGCCCGCGGTCAGGATGACGAGGGTCATGCCGAGCGCGATGATCGCGATGTCCGCGTTCTGGTTCACCACGTTGAGCAGGTTGCGGGCGGTCAGGAACGTCGGCCAGTGGTAGCTCCTCGGCGCGAACACCGGCGTCCCGGCGGTTCGCACGGGCCCCCACTCGGACGCGATCCGGTGGGTGGCGATCGCGTCGAGGGAACCGCCGGCCCCGGCGACCCGCTCCAGTTCGAGCCGCACGTCGCGCGGCTGACCGAACACGCGGCCGGCGATCCGGGCGCCGGCGGCGTCGAGGCCCTGTTCGATCGCCTGCACGAACACCCGGTCGCCCTCCGTGTCCCGCGCCACGACGAGTACCGAGCAGGGCGCCTGGCACGCCTCCAGCACCTGTCGCGCGACCGCGGCGCCGGAACGACTCGTGATCGGGTTCTGCTCCCGCCAGGTCGCCGCACTCGAGATCAGGCAGAGGAGAGCCAGCACGACGACCGAGAGGTTCCGGCCCAGGAGGTCCAGCGACCGGCGACGCCACCGGCCGGCGGCGGACTCCGCGACCCCTTCAGGCAACTGACGGCGCCTCCGAAAGGCCGATACCGGCGGCGGTACGCAACACGCCGGCCGGATCCGCGTTCGCCGGCTCCGGAATCTCCCCCCGAACCCGCCCGTCGTGCATGACGAGCACGCGGTCGCTCATGCCGAGAACCTCCTCCAGCTCCGAGCTGATCAGGAGCACGGCCTTGCCCTCCGCCGCCATGCGGCGAATCCACTCGTAGATCTCGTAGCGCGCCCCGACATCGATGCCCCGGGTCGGCTCGTCGCAAAGAACGACCTTCGCGCCACGCTCGAGCCACCTGGCGATCACGACCTTTTGCTGGTTGCCCCCCGACAGCGTCGCCACACGCTGGCCGGGCCGGGCAAGCCGGATGTCCAGTTGCTCCCTCCAACGGCTGAAGGCGCGCCCCTCGCGCCGGCGGTCGACCAAAGCCCGCCAGCGCCGGAAGCGGTCCAGGTTGGGAAGCGCGAAGTTGTCCCGCGCGCTTCGGCTCAGCACGAGACCGTCGCCCCTGCGATCTTCCGGCAGCAGGCAGATGCCGTTCCTGATCGCCTGGCGCGGCGACCGGAGCTCAAGCCGCCTGCCGTCGAGCCGCACCTCGCCGCGGTCGGGCGCAGCAGCGCCGAAGATCATCCGCGCCACGTCGGTCCGGCCCGCTCCCACCAGGCCCGCGAGGCCCAGGACCTCGCCGCGGCGGATATCGAACGAAACGTCCCGGACACGGCGGCCAGCCGACAGGCCTCGGACCTCGAGCCGCGTCTCACCGATCGCCCCCGGAAGTCGAGGGGGAAACTCCGCGCTCAGGGCGCGGCCCACCATCGTCTCGATCAGCCTGTCACGATCGAGCGGCGCGAGTCCGTCGTCGCCGCCGGCAGATTCGCGCCGGTCGATGCTCCGCACCAGTTCGCCGTCGCGGAGCACGGCGACCCGGTCGGCCACCGCCTCGATCTCCTCCAGCCGGTGGCTGATGTAGATCGCGGCCGCCCCACGGCGCGCCAGTTCCCGCACCTGGCGCAGCAGCGCACGCGCCTCGCGCGGCGAAAGGGCCGCCGTCGGCTCGTCCAGGATCAGCAGCCGGGGTTCGAGCGCCAGAGCCTTCGCGATCTCGACCGCCTGACGGGCGCCGAGGGACAGCTCCGAGCAGCGGGCGCCCGGATCGATGTCCATCTCGAGCAGGCGAAGCAGCCGGCGCGCCTCCCGCTCCTCCCAGCGTCGGCGGACGATGCCGCGCCGGGACCAGCCGGCGCCGAGAAAGAGGTTCTCGCGCACGCTCAGTTGCGGCACCAGGCTGAGTTCCTGGTGGATCACGGCGATCCCTCGCTGGCGGGCATCCGCCGGCGACGCGAACGCGGCGGCTCGGCCGTCCAACTCGATCCGGCCGCCGTCCGGCCGTTCCGCGCCCGAGACGATCCGGATCAGCGTGCTCTTGCCGGCGCCGTTCTCCCCGACCAGGCCCAGCACCTCGCCCGCGCCTACCGCCAGGCTGACGGCGCGAAGCGCGTCCACGCCCGGGTAGCCCTTGCTGATCCGCTGGAGTTCGAGCAAGTGGCTGTGCGCCGTCTTCAGTCGAGTGCCGGATCCTGCTCGGCGTCGGCCTGCCGGTAGAGCGCCGTCGGGATCAGGTGGACGCGCTCGAAGTCCTCGCCGTCGAGATAGCTCACGATGTTCCGCACCGTCATGACCCCCATCCGGTCCGGATACTGGATCGGGTCAGCGTAGATCTTGCCGTCCCGGATCGCCTGCTTGCCCGCGAGCTCACCGTCGAAGCCCACGATCTTCACCTGGTCGGCGCGTCCGGCCTGCTCGAGCGCGGTGCGCGCGCCGAGCGCCGAGGGATCGTTGATCGCGAACACGCCGGCGAGGTCGGGATAGGCCTGGATGCCGTCCGCCATCGCCCGGTAACCCTCGTCGCGCAGACCGCCGCCTTCGAGCTCGGCGACGATCTCGATCCGGCCCTCGGTCCGATCCCGGTTGTACGCCCCGATCGCGTGGCGGAAGCCGTCCACGCGGAGGACGCAGGAGTTGGCCTGCTTGAAATGCAGCACCAGCACCTGGCCGCCGGCCTCGCCGAGCGCCTCGATCATCGCCTCGCCGGCAAGCAGCCCGCCCTGGTAGTTGTCGGTGCCGACGTGACCGGCGACCTCGACTCCCTCGGCGACGGCCTGGAGATCGGACGTGAACACCGGCACGCCGGCTTCGTTCGCCCGCCGGACCGCCGGGCCGATGGCGATCCGGTCCACCGGGTTGAGGACGATCGCGGCGACGCCGGAGGCCAGGAAGTTGTCGACCTGCTGCGACTGGCGGTTCACGTCCCGCTCGGCATCGGTGACCACCACATCGAAGCCGTGGCGTTCGGCCTCCGCGGTCATCGTGTCCGCGATGATCTTGAAGAAGGGGTTCTTCAGCGTCATCGCGGAGAAGCCGATCGTGCCCCGCGCGGCGGTGTCTTCACCGCCTTCACCCGCGCCCGGGTCCGCGCCGCCACACGCGCCCAGCGCGAAGACGAGTACAACCGCGAGGGTCCCCGCCAGCGCCCGGTTCACGATCCCTTCCCCATCGTCCCAGTTTCTCCTCCAAGGCCCTGGTAGCCCGTGAACGGCCGATTGTGACACGGCGCCACTCCGTTCGGCATGTCCCCTCCGACACCCGGATAGAGTCGCAGCAATGACGGACACGCCTGCTCGCGCACCAACGACCGACGCGGCGCCGCCCCTGCTCCGGATCCGCGAGCTGCGAACCTGGTTCCACGGCAAGCGCGAGACGGTCCGCGCGGTCGACGACATCGACCTGACCATCGAGGAGGGCGAAACGCTCGGCCTCGTCGGCGAATCGGGTTCGGGCAAGTCGGTGACCTCGCTGTCGGTGATGCGCCTGCTCGAGAGCACCGCGAACATCGAAACCGGGGAGATCGCGTACTTCGGCCGCGACCTGATTCACCTGCCGAACCGCGAGATGCGGAACCTGCGCGGCAAGGACATCGGGATGATCTTCCAGGAGCCGGGCACTTCGCTGAACCCGGTCTTCCGGGTCGGCGACCAGGTCGGGGAGGCGCTCCGGGTCCATCTCGGGATGAACCGCCAGAGAGCGCGCAGGCGGACGATCGAGCTGTTCGAGGAAGTCGGCATCCCGGAACCCGAACGCCGCGTGGACAGCTATCCCCACGAGATGTCGGGCGGCCAGAAGCAGCGGGTGATGATCGCCATGGCCCTGTCGTGCAATCCGAAGCTCCTGATCGCGGACGAACCGACGACCGCGCTCGACGTGACGATCCAGGCCCAAATCCTCGACCTGATCCGCAGCCTGCGCGACGAGCGAGGCATGTCCATCCTGTTCATCAGCCACGACCTGGGGGTGATCGCCGAGATCGCCGACCGGATCGCCGTCATGTTCCGCGGCCGGATCGTCGAGCGCGGCGGGGTGACCGAAGTGTTCAACGACCCGCGACATCCCTACACCAAGGGACTGCTCGCCTGCCGTCCGCACCTCGACCGCGACTTCCGCCGCCTGCCTACCGTCGCGGACTTCATGGACGTGGAAGAGGATGACGGCGAGGGCGAGATCCGAATCACCGAACGCGAGATCACCGAGGACTCGCTGAACGAACTGGTCGGCCGCGGGCGCGGCCGCCTGCTCCATCCGCGCACCGCGCTCGTGGACCTGGGCTACGCGGAGGATCCGGGACCCGGCGAACTCATGCCGGGCGACACGGAACCGTTGCTTGAGGTGCGCGACCTCAAGGTCTACTACCCGATCCGGAGCGGCTTCCTGCGCCGGCAGGTGGGCGACGTCAAGGCCGTCGACGGCATCTCCTTCGACGTCTATCCCGGCCAGACGCTCGGGCTGGTGGGAGAATCAGGCTGCGGCAAAACGACGACCGGGCTGGCCCTGCTGCGCCTGATCGACATCACGGCCGGGACGGTCCGGTTCGAGGACCAGGACGTCACGGCGATCCCGTCGGGCCGCCTGCGGGCGCTGCGCGGGCAGATGCAGATCATCCTCCAGGATCCCTACTCGTCGCTCAACCCGCGGATGACGGTCGAGGCGATGCTCAGCGAGGCGATGGCGATCCACAGGATCGGCGACAGCCGCGGCGACCGCCGCGACCGCGCGGCCCGGCTGCTCGAGGAGGTCGGCATGGAGACCGGCCATCTGCGGCGCTACCCGCACGAGTTCTCCGGCGGCCAGCGCCAGCGGATATCCGTTGCCCGCGCGCTGGCGGTTCAGCCCAGGCTGATCATCTGCGACGAATCGGTCTCCGCGCTCGACGTTTCGGTGCAGGCCCAGGTGCTCAATCTGCTCAAGGACCTCCAGGAGGAGCGGGGCCTGACCTACATCTTCATCAGTCACGACCTGTCGGTGGTCAAGTTCATGTCCGACATGATGGCCGTCATGCTCGACGGCAGGATCGTCGAACAGGGGCCGTCGGAGGCGATCTACGCAGCGCCCCGCGAGGACTACACCCGTCGCCTGATCGACGCCGTTCCCGACGACTCGATCGCCAACATCGAACGCCGGCAGCGGCAGCGGAGAGAAGCCAGAAGCATGCGCGGCGTCAACTGACCCGCCAGTCAGGACGGGCCGAGGAAGCACCGACATGAGCAGCAAAGCCAGCGCTTGTCATCGACGCGCGCGGCTACCGCGCCCGCCGAGTGAGACGCACGCGGCGCGGAACGCGCCGCGTGGGTTCCCCGAAGCCCTCGTCCTCATCTTCGCGATGATCGTGGCCGCGCAGGTGCTGACGTACGTGCTGCCGGCCGGCGAGTACCAACGCGACGACCGCCAGGTGCTGGCCGGCACTTACCACGCGGTGGAAGCAGCGCCCCTGCCCTGGCACGCCGCCCTGACCAAGGTGCCGCGCGGCCTCGAAGCCGCGGCGGAGATCATCTTCTTCGTCTTCCTGGTCGGCGGCGCGATCGGGGTCATTCGCGCCACCGGCGCGATCGACGCGGCGATCGGCGCCGCGATCAGGGCCCTTGGAGGGCGGCCGATCCTGCTCGTCGGCGGCATGACCACCCTGTTCGCGGTCGGCTCGTCGACCATCGGCATGGCCGAGGAGTACATGCCCTTCGTGCCGATCCTGGTCGCCATGTGCATCGCGCTCAAGATGGACGCCGTGGTGGCGCTGGGCATGGTCTACCTGGGCGCCGGCATCGGCTACGGCACGGCGGCCATCAACCCTTTCACCGTGATGATCGCCAAGGACATCGCCGGCCAGGATCCGAGCACCGGTTTCGGGCTTCGCTGGGCGCTTCTGGCGGGAATGCTGGCGATCGGCGTCCACCACATCCTGCGCTACGCGCGCCGCATCGAAGCCGACCCGGAACGGAGCCTGGTGCGTGACATCGACTACTCCGGTGGCGGACACGAGCTGAGCGCCGCCGATCTCACGCCGGCTCGCCTCGGCATCCTGGGCTCCTTCGCCGCGATGATCGGCGTCTTCATCTGGGGCGTCAACACGCACGGCTGGTACCTGGTCGAGCTCGCGGCCCTCTTCCTGGGCGTGACGATCATCTCGGCCGCCCTGGGGCGGGTGTCGGCGAACCGGACCGCCAGGTCCTTCACCAGCGGCGCCGCCGAGCTGACCGGCACCGCTCTGCTCATCGGCTTCGCGCGCACGATCGAGGTCGTGCTCTCGGACGCCCGGGTGATCGACACCGTGATCCACGGCATCGCCTCGCTGCTCCAGCGGGCGGAGGGCCTGGGTGCCGGCGCCGCGGTCGTCTCCGCCTGGGGCATGCTGGCGGTGCAGAGCGTCTGCAACTTCCTCATCCCCTCGGGCAGCGGACAGGCCTACGTGACGATGCCGATCATGGCGCCGCTCTCGGACCTCACCGGCGTCGGCCGCGAGACTTCGGTGCTCGCCTACCAGCTCGGCGACGGACTGATGAACCTGATCGTGCCGACGAACGCCCTGCTCATGGGCATGCTGCTGCTCGCCCGCATCCCCTACCAGCGCTGGCTGCGCTTCATCCTGCCGGCGATGGTCAAGCTCTACGTCGTCGCGATGCTCATCCTCGCGGTGGCGGCGCTGATGCGCTTCGAGTAGCCGCCTGCATCACCGGGAGTCGCCGCGCAGAACGGAGCCGGCCTCACGGCCGGCGCGGCACTCTGGCCGCCTCCGGCGGCAGCCGGCGGGGACGCCGGCGCACCCAGTCCGCGGACGACTCCCCGCGATGCAGCTACAGGTTCAGCTTCGCCGGCAGGTAGCGGTCGATCAGGCCCTGGTAGTACGGCCGCAGATCGGCGGCGTCCGGCGGCTTGTCGCTCTTGGAGTACAGGTCGTAGCCGTTGAAGAGCCGCACCCAGGCGAACATCTCGCGGTCGCGGTCGTTCATCAACTCCCGGTACGCGCCTTCGCGGTGGCAGGCGTAGAAGGAGTGGTACCGGATCATGTAGAGGGCCGGCTCCGGCAGGTAGTCGCTGAGCACCTGGTAGAGGTACTCGTCGTGCCCCCAGGACAGGTGAACCTGGTCCAGACCGCAGCCCGGTTCGTACACCCCGAGCGGCGTCGAGTACGTGGCATTCGCGGTGTCCGGGTTGCCCTCGAACAGCTCCGGATAGACGATCCGGTCCGAGAACGCGCAGCCGACCGGGAAGGTGTCGCCGACCACGGCCCACTGCGGTTCGCCCCACAGGCAAAGGACCTTGCCCAGGTCGTGTACGAGTCCGGCCAGCACGAACCAGTCGGGATGTCCGTCGGCCCGGATCGCCTCGGCCGTCTGCAGCAGGTGATCGAGCTGCGAGAGGTCCAGATCGGGGTCCGAGTCGTCAACCAGGGCGTTCAGAAACTCCAGCGCCTCCCAGGCCGACAGCTCGGCGCGGTCGAGTGTGAGGTACTCCGCCTTCTTGTCCTGGACGAAGTCCCAGGTCTGGTGGCGGTGGTTCAGCCGGTAGAACTCGCGCACGGTGTCGCGCGGAGGCGCCTCGAAGTCCCGGTAGTCCTCCCGCCGCTCGCCGCCCGACTCCACCGGCGTCGGGTAGAGCTCGGCAACGAAGTCGTCCCAGTCGTCGAGTCGCTCAAGCGGCTCCATTGGCGATACGCTAACAGGCAGACGCCCCACCAACATGGGGAGGATCCGACCCGAGAGTGCCCTACATGGTCTACAAGCTCCTGCACGTGCTGGGAGCGCTAATGGTTCTCGCCGCGGCGGGCGGCGTCGCGGTGCATGCCGCGAACGGCGGTCGCCGGGAGGACAACCAACTGCGCGGTCTGCTTGCCGCCATGCACGGAGTCGGCCTGATCCTGAGCATCGTGGCCGGTTTCGGCATGCTAGGCGCCAGCCTGCCCGGTTGGGCCTGGGTGAAGCTGGTCATCTGGTTGTGCTTCGGCGCCGCCCTGACACTGCCATATCGCCGCCAGGCCCTGGCCAAGCCCCTGGTCGTCATCCTGCCGCTACTGGCAGCGGTCGCCGCGTACCTTTCGTTGTACAAGCCGTTCTGAGGACCTGGCAGGAGCGCCGGGGGGCGCCGGTCAGATTCCCGTCAGACGGAAGTCAGGCCACTGGCCTCCCCCCCGCGGCGAGAATCTGGAATCCGGGTCGAACCCCGGCGGTTTCCGTTCGTACATATGTAACGGGTTCGTGCCCTAAAGGGGCAAGGCACGGACCCGTTCGGCGCCGGGTGGTGCAAGCGTGTTGCACCGCCCGGCGCCACCTCACAGAAAGACGCAGGTCGGACAGTCCCCGGCGGCCACCGCGAGCGCCCGGTCGGCTTCGCACTGGTACTCCGGGCTGCTCGAGCGATGGCTCCGGGCGTCACCGCCCAGCATCGTCTCGCGTTTCCAGTCGTCGTCGCGCGACCAACGGTACGGCAGCATCTTCACCGCACCCGGCTGCTCCAGCTCGTCCACGGCCGCGAGCGCGGCCGCGACGACCTCCCGCTGCTGCTCCGGGTCCTTCGCCTTCCCCGCCGTGTGACCGAGGGGGTAGTCGAGGAAGACGGCGCGCGGAGGATCGACCGAGCGGGTGATCGAGAGAGCGGAGGTCAGCGACGTGGTCGGAATACCATCCGCCTCGACCCGCCGCGCTATCAGTCCCACGGACTGATGGCAGACCGGTCACACGGGGACCAGCAACGCCAGGTCGACCTGGTCCTCCGCGAGACGGCGGCTGATCTCCGGCGCCAGCACGTCCCGAACGCGGCGGGCCGAGTAGATCCCCCCCATGAAGGCGTAGGCGCGCGGCGACAGTTCGCCGATCACGCCCTCGGCAGCGAGTGCGTGCAGCGTGTCGACGGGGAAGACGACGTTCGGGTCGATACGCGCATCGGTCTGGTCGTAGGCGAAGTGGCTCGTCCGCAGTTCCGAGACGGGAACCGACGTATCGATCACACGCAGCGAGATGTCGTCCCGATGATGGAAGGCGACCTGCCCCGCCCGGTACACGCCGCCGGAGCCAACCAGCCCAACTCGACACTCCCGGAGGGGCTTCCGGAGCTCGGTCCACGGAGGCGAGCCATCGTTGCGCACCCACCGATAGGGATCGTGGCCCAGGCCCGAGTAGAGGTCGCGCGTACGAACGATGTGGTCCACCGGCGGTCGTCGTGTCGTCATGCCCATTCTCCCTGGATCACGCCATTCTGACCCAAGATAGGATGTCGGCGGCATGACGACCGAGGATCGCCGCGCGAGCCGCCGGCTCGACCTCCCCGAATCCGAATGGCGGGCAAGACTCGGCAGCGACGAGTTCCGGGTCCTGCGGCGGGAGGCAACCGAACCTCCCTTCACGTCGGCGCTCGACCAGGAGCACCGAAGCGGCGTCTTCGTCTGCGCCGGCTGCGGCGCAGAGCTGTTCCGGTCGGATACGAAGTTCGACAGCGGCACGGGCTGGCCCAGTTTCTTCGAGCCCATCGCCGGCGCCGTCGACACGAAGCGGGACTTCAGGCTGATCGTTCCGCGAACCGAGTACCACTGCTCTCGCTGCGGCGGGCACCAGGGCCACGTCTTCAGCGACGGGCCGGCGCCAACCGGTCTGCGCTACTGCAACAACGGCGTCGCCCTGCGCTTCAGGCCGGCGCCGGGAAACGACCCGGAGACAGGACTCAACATCCCAGGCAGGGAGGACTGAAACGATGTCGACCAAAGCGACAACCCGCCGCGCCGGCGGAGCGATCCTGGGCGCCGGCCTGGCACTGACGTTTGCCTGCGGCGGCGAGCAGGTCGAGCCCCTGACCACCACCGTGAACACGGAGCTCGGCGCGGTCGAGGGCCAGGCGCTCGAGTCCGGAGTCCTCAAGTTCGCCGGCATCCCGTTCGCGGCGCCGCCGGTCGGCGACCTTCGCTGGCGACCGCCGCAACCCGCCGACGCCTGGGAGGGCGGCCGCGACGCCACGGAGTTCTCCGCCTCCTGCTGGCAGCCCCTGTCCCCGCCCGGGTCCTTCTACGACTCCGGCGACATCGAGCGCAGCGAGGACTGCCTCTACCTGAACGTCTGGACCGGGGCCGAGCACGCCGAAGCCGCCCTGCCGGTCATGGTGTGGATCCACGGCGGCGGCCTCCAGACCGGCTCCGGCGGCACGCTGCTGTACGACGGCGAGAGTCTGGCCAACCGCGGCGTCGTACTGGTGACGATCAACTACCGGCTCGGGCCGATGGGCTTCCTGGTCCACGCGGAACTCTCGGCCGAGAGCGAGACGGGAGCATCGGGCAACTACGGCATCCTGGACCAGGTCGCCGCACTCGAGTGGGTGCAGGCCAACATCGCCTCCTTCGGCGGAGACCCGGACCGGGTCACGATCTTCGGCGAGTCGGCGGGATCCTGGAGCGTGAACTACCTGACGGCGACGCCCCTGGCTGCCGGCCTCTTCCATCGCGCGATCGGCCACAGCGGCGGCATCTTCTGGCCCATGCCGCAGCCAGGCGACGCGGAGTCCGAGGGGGCTCGCGTCGCTGAGCGCCTCGGCGCGAGCGACCTCGCGACCATGCGCGCCGCCACCGTCGAGGAGGTCTACGAAGCAGCCGGCGCTTCCGAGCTGCCGATCTTCGTGGGCATCCGCGACGGCCACGTATTCCCGAACGACATCCACGACATCTTCGCGGCCGGCGAACAGAACGACGTCGACACGATCGTCGGCTTCAACAGCGACGAGGGGACCGCTCTGTTCGCCGGTCCTGCCGGCATCACCGTCGCCGACTACCGCCAGTCGCTCTCGGACACCTATGGCGAACACGCCGGCGCGATGTTCGCGGTCTACCCCGCCGAGGACGGCGACCAGGCGCGCGTCGCAACCTACGAGAACACCGCCGACCAGTTCTTCGCCTGGCAGATGCGCACCTGGGCCAGACTGCAGAGCCACACGGGCGAGAAGCCCGTTCGGATGTACTACTTCTCCCGCGTACCGCCGTGGGATGAAGCGGAAACCTACGGCTCGTACCACGCGGCGGAGATCGTCTACGCGTTCGACAATCTGCACAAGACCCGTGAACTGGGGGGAGACGAGATCGGCCCCTTCAACCACGCCTGGGACGAAACGGACAGGGCGCTCGCGGACACGATGGCGAGCTACTGGGTGAACTTCGCGGCCACCGGCGACCCCAATGGCGACGGTCTGCCCGACTGGCCCGTCTATGACCCGGAAGCCGACGGCGTCCTTGAACTGGGAGACAAGATCGGCGTCATCCAGGGCCTGCTCAAGGATCGGCTGGACGCCTTCGACGCCTACTACGAGGACCTGCGCGGGAACGGCTAGGAGCATGCGCCGCGGAACGCAGCGAAGCAAGTGCAGCGGCGCAGGGTAGCGAGGTGGGGGCTGGGGTCAAACACGGAGTCTGCGACGGGTTTGGCGGCTGGAGGCCGCCTTTGTGCTAGCGTTCCGCCTTCAGGCAGTGGGTGCAGAGCTCACGCGGCGAACCAGGATGCGCCTGTCGTTCTCGAGCGTTGATTGATGTGGAACCCGGAGCCGAGAACAGGAGCAGCTGATGGCAACGAGAATCTACGTGGGGAACCTCCCCTTCGACACGACGGAAGAGGCGGTTCGCGCGCTGTTCCAGGCTCATGGCGACGTGACGGAAGTTTCGCTGATCAACGATCGTGAAACCGGCCGGCCGCGGGGCTTTGGCTTCGTCGAGATGGCGTCCGGAGGCCAGGAGGCCATTTCCGCCCTGGACCGGCAGCAGTTCGGCGGCCGTACCCTCCGCGTGAACGAAGCCCGCCCGCGCGAGGAACGCCGGCCTCGCTGGTAGCAGCCGCCCCGGTCCCGCCCTACATCTGCGGGTAGTAGAACTGCGGCACGGCGACATCCTCGAGAGGCGACGGCTTCAGCTCGATGATGTCGTCGCGAACGCCGCCCTTGTTCATCCTGAAGGACGCGTTCACGCGCTCCGGCGCGTCCCAGAGAACGACCGCGAACTCGCCGTTCTTCTCGATCGGTCCGGTCGTCTGGTAGCTGCCGTCGCCTGACGTGATCGTCACCTCGCCACCGCCCTTGACCGGTTTGCCTCGCTTGTCCTGGACCCTTCCCGTGAGGACGGTGCGGACGCCCTCCGTCTCCATCGACTCGCCTTCCCGGAACAGGATCGGATAGACCTGCTGAGTCCCGTCACGCTGCACGGCGACACGCGTCACGACCGAACGGTAGCCGTTGCGCTCGAAGGTGACGCGAACCGCGATCCCTTCGTAGTCTTCGCGACTGAAGATCCGGCCCATGTTCCGGAGCAGGAAGGTACCGGTCTTCCGGCCCTTGGCGCGCAGCCTCGGCGCAGGCATGTTGTCGTTCTGGAACCAGATGTCCACATCCGACAGCGGATTTCCGCTCGAGTCGAGAATCGTGCCGAACACGCGCGTGTTGTCCCGGCCGCCGACCGCGCCGGTGACGTCACCGCCGCGCAGGTCGCCGCCGACGTTGACAGCGCCCGGATCCTGGGCCAGGACGGGGACCGCCAGCACGAGCAGGGGGATGAACAGGAGCGGGAGAAGAAGTCTCTTCGTCATCGTCGCGGGCCTCCTAAACCGTGTCCTCGCGGGTCGATCACCGCTTCGCGGGCAACAGGCGCATCGACCTTATCAGCGCACGGAAGACCGAGGCGCCGCCGGGAAACCGTGAAAGTAGGATGGCCCGATGCCGCCGACCGCATCCGCACCGGCCGCGCCGCCTCGGCCGCGGCCGAAGCAGATCCTGGCGGCGGCCGCGATCGGCGTTGCGGCGGCCCTGCTGGTTCTCCGCTGGACAGCGCCGGACGACCCGACCGCGGCTACCGACAACGCGTCCCGAGGCGTCCCGGCTCCTCTGCCATCCCGCCCTGAGCCCGAGCCGCCGCCACCCCTGCCGCGCGAACTCAGCGAGGCGCTCGACCTGATGGCCCAGGGAAGACTCCGCGAAGCGCGACGACTGATGCTCGGCTTCGACGCCAGTCCCGCCGCCGGGGAACTGCTGCCCGACCATCGCGAAACGATGGCCGCGATGCTGGAGCGGCTCGGAAACGACCCGGCCCTGCTGGCCGCCCTGGAGTTCGAACGCGGCTTCGCGGATGCCGACCTCGACCGTCTCAGGCGAACCCTGGGTTCCCTGTCGCGCGAGGGGGCGGTCGCGCTCAGGCGCGACCCGCGGGCATCCCGCTACATCGACGACGCGCGGCGGCTGGCGGCTGAGGTCGACGCGATCGAGGGTCTGCTCGGCAGCGACCGGTTGGCGGCGCTCCGGCTGGCCCAGGACTTCGCCCGGCGCCACCCGCGATTCGCGGTCGGCCTCGCCTTTGAGGATCGCGCCGCCGAGGCGATCGAGGACACGGCCGGGCGGCTGATGGCGGCGAACCGCCTGGAAGAGGCTCGTACGCTGCTGCTCGAACTCA
Source organism: Candidatus Multivorans thiocomprendens (assembly GCA_027493375.1). Taxonomy (GTDB): domain Bacteria; phylum Acidobacteriota; class Thermoanaerobaculia; order Multivoradales; family Multivoraceae; genus Multivorans; species Multivorans thiocomprendens. Next base: position 32,554 of record JAPVWO010000265.1, read on the forward strand.
GATCGCTCCGCGGCGACGCGGCAAGGGAGGCCGCTTCCGTCGATGCCAAGCTGGCTTCCATCGAATCGGTGTTCCAGCGACAGAGCGACCTGGACGCCGCGGTCCGGGAGATCGAGGTGCTGGGCTGGGAACGACCGCACGAGGCTCTCGAGGTCCTGGCCGCCATGGAACGGACAGCGGAGAACCGTCGCCGTCTGGCCCAGGTGGAGTCCACCCTCAAGTTGCTGCTGGACGACCTCGACCAGCGAAGCCCCGCCGTCGAGATACTGGCCGCGGACGGTTCAATTCTGGACCAGGTCGAGTACGACCGCCGCGAGGATCTGGTGCTGCGGATTCGCGCCCGGGACGACTACGATGTCGTCTCCGTGCGCTTCTTCTGGCGCTGGTTCGACCGCGACGGGGAAGGCGATGTCGTCGAAGCGGCACTCAGACCGGTCGACCCCGAGCCGGCCGACGCAGCGGACGGAGGAGGCGACGGGAGAACCGTCGAAACAGCCTTCGAAGCGACGGTAACGCGAGCCGAGCACGGTGGCCGCAGCCTTCAGTTCTGGGCCGAGGCGACCGACCGCGGCGGCCGCATCGCGAGGAGCGCCGACCCGCCGCAGCAGCTCACACCCGCACGGCGCGGCTTCCTGCAACGCCTCGGCCTTCGCCGCCGATGACACTTGACCGGCGTGAAACCACTGACCAACAGACACTTACAGGCGTCAGGCGCATTGGTATGATGACCACCGTGGCGAACGGTACAAGTGCCCCGAACAAGACCGGCGAACCACCCGCGGAGCCGGCCATACCCCAGCACCACGTCGAGACGACCGACCGGGACTTCCGCAGCCTCGGGCTGAACGCGGAGATCCTCGAGGTGCTTGCCGGGATCGGCTTCGAACATCCGACGCCGATCCAGGCCGACGTGATCCCCGATGCGATCGCCGGCAAGGACCTGATCGGCCTGGCCGAGACCGGCTCCGGCAAGACGGCCGCTTTCGTTCTGCCGATCGTCCAGCGCCTCGGCCGGGGCAAGGGCGTCCGGGCTCTCGTCGTCTGCCCCACGCGCGAGATCGCCCTGCAGACCAAGGCCTTCCTCGACGTCTTCCGCAAGAGCCCGCTGCAGGTCACGTCGGCCTGCCTGATCGGGGGCGTCAAGATCGGGCCACAGTTCGACCAGTTGCGCCGGGACCCGGATGTCCTGGTCGTAACGCCCGGGCGACTCCTGGACCACACGGAGCGCGGCACGGTGAGCCTTCGCAACGTCGAGGAACTCGTCCTGGACGAGGCCGACCACATGCTCGACCTCGGCTTCATGCCGCAGGTGCGGCGGATCGTGACCCAGGTGCCCAGCAAGCGGCACACGATGCTGTTCTCGGCCACCATGCCGCCCCCGATCGAGCGTCTGGCCCAGCGCTACATGGACGACCCGCTCCGCATCGACCTGGCGCCCCGCGGCGCAGCATCGGGCATCGAGCACCGGCTCTACCTGGTCGACGAGAAGGACAAGAAGAGCTGCGCCCTGGCGCTGCTCGACTCGGTACCCGGATCGACCCTCGTTTTCACCAAGCGCCGGTCCGACGCCGAATGGCTGTGCCGGGTGCTGGAGCGAGGGCGGCACAGCGTCGCGCGCATCCACTCCGACCGCTCGCAGAAGCACCGGGTCGCGGCCCTGGAGAGTTTCCGCGCCGGTCGGCATCGCATCCTGGTGGCGACGAACATCGCGGCCCGCGGCATCGACGTCCAGGGAATCGAGCACATCCTGAACTACGACCTGCCCGACACCGCCGAGGACTACATACACCGCGCCGGCCGCACCGCCCGCGGCGCCGCCGAAGGCGTCGTGTCGTCGATCGGCACCTGGCTCGACAAGCCGATCGTCCGACAGATAGAGCTGGCGCTCGGTCACCCGCTGCCTCGTAGCGAAGTCGAGGGAGTCACCCCCTACCGTGAAATGCGCTCGCTCAACGAGCGACGCCGCCGCTCTCCGCTGCGCCGCTAGGCCGCCATGATCCCCATCCCGGATCTCCTGAACCGGGAGCCATTTCTCGGCATCGACCGGGAGGCTCTGACGGACCTGCTCGGCCTCGCCATTCTCGGCCGGGAGATCGGCACCGAGTTCCACGACCTGATGGCGGAAGCGGAGACGCCGCCGACCACCTGGCGGCCGGAATTCTTCGAACAGGACCTGTTCATCGATCGCCTCATCGCGGAGAGCTTCGAGATAGCGATGGACGGCGTCCGGTACCCGATCAACGAGCGCTTTCTCCGGGGCGCGCTGTCCGCTACTCCGACCGACCTGCAGACGATCGAATTCCGCCAGTCCATCCTGCGCGAGATGGACGAGAACGAGGAGATCCTGGCGTCGGCCAGACGGCTCTACCGCGAACTGTTCGCCCTGCTGTCGCTTCACCGTACGCCCCGCTACCACCGCATCGTCGACACGGCGGCCCACAATCTGGACATCCTGAAGCAGAGCCGACTCGTCATCGACCTGATGCACGACCGGTTCGAGTCCGCCCGTTCCGGCCTCAGACGCCTCCACGAGGGGGCCGCCGCGATCCACGAGACGGAGGAGTACAAGACCCTCGCCGCGTTGCTGGACTACGAGGACCAGCTCGCCCAACTGAACCTCGACATTGCCCTGGGCGGCGACGGCCGGATCCGACGGGTCGACGTGCGCTCCCTCGACGAGTGCAGCGACAACCCCTTCTGGACGCGACCGATCAAGCGCTTCCTGGACCGGCTGCGGCTCGGCATCGGCGGCTACTCGATGACGAACCGGGAACTCCTGAACCGGGTGATCGAGCGGGTCTACGTCTCCCTGTCTCCGGCCCTGATCCCGCTGATCCAGATGCTCGGCCAACTGGAGCTCTACCTGGCGGTGCGCGCGCTGAGGGACCGCGCCGCGGGACGCGGCCTCGCGATGTGCATCCCCGAGATCCTGCCCGACCACGACACCGGTCCCGGGTTCGTCTGCGAGGACCTGTGGAACCTTCTGCTGCTGCACCAGGAGCAGGCGCCCGTCCCCTGCACCGTGAGCACCACCGGCAGCGTGCCGATCACGGTCGTGACCGGGCCCAACTCGGGCGGCAAGACGCGGCTGATTCAGGCCATCGCGCTGGCGCAGCTGCTCGCCCAGTCGGGCCTCTACGCACCGTGCGCCCGGGGCCGCCTGCGGGTACAGAACGGGCTCTTCGTCTCCCTGATCGAACGCGAGAGCGCGGACCAGGTTGAGGGCCGCCTGGGCCGAGAGCTCGTGCGCATCCGCACCCTGTTCGAGGAGATGGAGCACGGCTCGATGGTCATTCTGGACGAACTCTGCTCGGGCACCAACCCGTCGGAGGGCATCGAGGTCTTCACCCTGGTCCTGCAGCTCCTCCGGCGCGTCGATCCGGTGGCCTACGTGACGACCCACTTCCTCGACCACGCCCGTTCCCTGGAGCAGCACCACCACGAACTGGGCCTGGAGTTCCTCCAGGTGGAGCTCGACGACGCCCGCCGGAGCACCTACCAGTTCAACGGCGGCGTCGCCAGGACTTCCCTCGCCGCGCTCACCGCCGAACGCCTCGGGGTCACCTTCGAGAACCTGTCGACCGCCGTCGACAGCCGCCGGACCAAGGCGAGCTAGAGCCGGCGCTCCGCGCCGAATGCCGGCGGGGGCGCCGGCGCACCCAGTCTTCTGCCGCGCGCGAGCGCCTCGCGCTCAGTAGGGAACGCCGGTTGCCCGGCAGACGAAACGCATCAGGGGCGACGCTGAAACGCAGAGTGCCGTGAACTCGTCCAGGAAGCCGGCGCGAAGAAGGCGCGTCTGGTTGAGACGCGCGACGGCCATGAAGGACTTCCGCTTGATGTCCCCGATGCGGGGATGGTCCGCGTCGAACCCTCGCGGCGCCCGCTTCAGACTCTCACCGCCCAGTTCGAGCTCCCCGCCGAGCCCCGGCTTCGACGTGACCTCGGCCCAGCCCGCTCCGTCCTCCACGATCTGCCGCCGGATCGCCCGCAGCGCCTCGGGGTGGGGCCGCCACATCCCGCCGCCCATGAACACGCTGCCCGGTTCGATGTGGAGGTAGAAGCCGGGCGCATGAGCATCGCGATGCCGCTCGTGGCGGAAGTGGATGCCGATGTGGGTCTTGTAGGGCCGCTTGTCGCGAGAGAACCGCACGTCCCGGTGGATGCGGAACAGGGAACCGCCGACCTTCTTCGGCACCGCCAGAAAGTGGGTCGAGACCTCGTCGATCCGGGTCCCGAAGTCGCTGATGAACTGCAGCGCCGGCTCGCGCACGACGTCTTCGTAGCGCTCGCCGTTGGCCTTGAACCAGTCGCGCTCGTTGTTCTCCGCGAGCTCGCGCAGAAAGGCGAAGGTCTGTCTCGCGAACGGATTCTTCCACTTGTCCATCGTCGCTTGCTCCTGTGTCTCCGGGGCCGTATCTCGCCGCGGAGCGAAGTGTATTCTCGGACGCTCTCGCAAAGGAGACCCGAATGGACATCTTCGTCGCCGAGCTGGTCGGCACCGCGCTCCTGATCATCCTGGGCGACGGCGTGGTGGCCAACGTCGTCCTCGCGCGGACCAAGGGCAACGACAGCGGCTGGCTCGTCATCACGACCGGCTGGGGGCTCGCCGTCGCGCTCGCCGTCTACGGTGTCGGCCGGATCAGCGGCGCGCACATCAACCCCGCCGTCAGCGTCGGCCTGTGGTCGATCGGCGAGCTGGAGGCGGACCTGCTGCCGACCTACCTCGGCGCGCAGTTGCTCGGCGCCTTCGCCGGCGCGGTCGTCGTCTACTTCACCTACCGTCCTCACTGGGCCGTCACCTCCGATCAGGCGGCGAAGCTCGGCGTCTTCTGCACCGCGCCCGAGATTCCGCGGCGCCGGGGTGCGAACTTCGTGACCGAGGTGGTCGGCACTGCCGTCCTCGTCTTCGGCGTGCTGGCGATCGCGGCCAACGCCTCCGAGCTGGCCGGCGAGATCGACCTGTCGGCGGTGTTCGCCACCGGCATCAACCCGCTTCTCGTCGGCTTCCTGGTCTGGGGGATCGGGCTCTCGCTGGGCGGCCCCACGGGCTACGCGATCAACCCGGCACGCGACCTGGGGCCCCGCATCGCCCACGCGGTGTTGCCGATCCCGGGCAAGGGCGGCTCCGACTGGGGCTACGCCTGGGTGCCCGTGCTGGGGCCGCTGGCCGGCGGCGTCCTCGGCGCGCTGGCCTTCCAGGCCCTCGGCTGGCAGGCGTAGCCGAAGATGACCTGCGTTCTCGCCCTCGACCAGGGCACCACGTCCAGCCGCTCCATCCTGTTCGAGCGCCAGGGAACCCCCGCCGCCTCCGCGCAGGAGGAGTTCCCGCAGCTCTACCCCTCGCCCGGTCACGTCGAACACGATCCCGAGGCCATCTGGAACACCCAGATCGAAACGGCCCGCGCCGCCATCAGGAAGGCCGGCGCGGCCGTCTCGGACATCGCCGCCATCGGCATCGCCAACCAGCGCGAGACGGTCGTGCTCTGGGAGCGCGACGGCGGCAAACCGGTCGACAACGCGATCGTCTGGCAGAGCCGCATCACCGCGCCGTTGTGCGAAGAGTTGAAGCAGCAGGGTCACGAAGACCTGTTCCGCGCCAGGACCGGACTTGTGCTGGATCCGTACTTCTCCGGCACGAAGATCGCTCATCTCCTGGAGAAACACGACCTCCATGCCCGGGCGGCACGGGGCGAGATCCTGGCGGGAACGATCGACAGCTTCCTGCTCTGGCGGCTGACCGGCGGCCGGGTTCACGCGACCGACGCGAGCAACGCGTCGCGCACCCTGCTCTTCGACATCCACCGCCTGGACTGGGACGACGAGCTGCTCGGGATCCTGGGCGTGCCGCGCGCCATGCTGCCCGAGGTCCGCGATTCGAGCGGCGATTTCGGTCATACCGAGGCGGATCTGTTCGGTCGTCCGATCCAGGTCGCCGGCATCGCCGGCGACCAGCAGGCGGCGACCTTCGGACAGGGCTGCTTCGAGCGGGGCATGGTCAAGAACACCTACGGCACGGGCTGCTTCATCCTGATGAACACGGGCAGCCGGGCGGTGGCATCCGGGAACGGCTTGCTCTCCACCGTCGGCTGGACGCTCGACGGGCAACCGACCTACTGCCTGGAGGGTTCCGTCTTCGTCGGCGGCGCCGCGGTCCAGTGGCTGCGCGACGGCCTCGGCCTCATCGAGCGGTCCGAGCAGGTCGAGGAACTCGCGGCGACCGAAGAGGACAGCGGCGGCGTCTACCTGGTGCCCGCCTTTGTCGGACTGGGCGCGCCGTACTGGGACCCCTACGCTCGGGGCCTCCTGATCGGCCTGGAGCGCTCGACGACCGCCGGCCACGTGGCCCGAGCCACGGTCGAGTCGATGGCTTACCAGAGCCTCGACGTCGTCCGCGCCATGGAGGCGGACGCCGGTTCCGGCATGAGCGGCCTGCGGGTCGACGGCGGGGCGGCGGTCAACGACGACCTGATGCAGTTCCAGGCCGACCTGCTGGGCACGCGCGTCCAGCGGCCGGTGGTCGCCGAGACCACGGCACTGGGCGCCGCCTACCTCGCCGGGCTCGCAACCGGCGTCTGGTCCGACCAGGACGACGTGACGAGGAACTGGGTGCTCGACCGGGAATTCGTGCCGACGTCCTCGCCGGCCGAGCAGGAGCGCCTGGCCGCCGGCTGGCGGCGCGCCGTCGAGAGATCCCGGCGCTGGGCCGATCCCTGAGGCCACGCCGCGGTACGCTCTCGCACCGCCAACAACCCACCACGGATCCGGAGAACTCCATGACCGATGTAGCAGCCCGCCCCCGCCTCGCCGTCGACATCGAAGCCGGCGTCGCCGACGTGCGTCTCGACCGCGCGGACAAGCTGAACGCGCTGGACGGCGCGATGTTCGAAGCCCTGGGCGCCACCGCCCGCGAGCTGGCCGAGGACTCGTCCGTGCGCGCGGTCGTGCTCTCGGGCAACGGCCGTGCCTTCTGCGCCGGCCTCGACTTCGGCAGCTTCCGCGCCATGCAGCAGGACGCCGGAAACACTTCGTCGTCGCGCGAGCTGGTGAAGCGAAGCGACGACAACCCGGCCAACCGCGCACAGTTCGCGGTCTGGGGTTGGCACGCGATGCCCGTCCCCGTGATCGCGGCGGTACACGGCGTGGCCTACGGCGGCGGTTTCCAGCTCGCGGTGGGCGCCGATTTGCGGATCGTCCACCCGGAAGCCCGGCTCTCGGTGCGCGAGATCGTCTGGGGGCTGATTCCCGACATGGCCGGCCCCCAGTTGCTGCGGCACCTGGTGCGCTCCGACATCGCCAAGGAACTGACCTTCACCGGCCGCGTGATCAGCGGCGTCGAGGCCGCGGAACTCGGCCTCGCTACCCGGTTGTCCGAACAGCCGCTCGACGACGCACTCGCTCTCGCGCGCGAGATCGCCGGCAACTCGCCGCACGCGATCCGCGCCGCCAAGCAGGTCCTCGACACCGCCCCGACGGTCAGCGTACGCGAAGGGCTCGAAACCGAGGAGCGGCTGCAGGTCGGCCTGATCGGTTCGCCGAACCAGGTCGAGGCGGTGACGGCGAACATGCAGAAGCGGGCGCCCAACTTCGCCGACGTCGACTGAGGGGCGGAGGCGGCCCCAGCCGTCCCCTACTCCAGGTGCCAGCCGTGGCTGCCCTTGAGCAGCGCGCGCTGGGAGTCGAACGGCTCGTCGCCGGCCTCCGGCTCGACGCGGTCGTAGCCGCCGTCCGGCTCGAGCCGCCGGCAGTTCGCCGTGTCGACGAGGTGCGGCGCCAGGATGTCCCTGAGCGCCGCCTCGCGCAGGTCCGGATCGAGAATGGGACACAGCAGTTCGACGCGGCCGTTCAGGTTGCGCGGCATCAGGTCGGCGCTGCCCGTGAACAGCTCCTCGTCTCCGCCGTTCCGGAAGTAGTAGAGCCGCGAGTGCTCCAGGAACCGCCCAACGATCGAGGTCACGGAGACGTTCTCGGACAGGCCGGGCACGCCCGGACGCAGGCAGCAGATGCCCCGCACCTGCAGAAGCACCTCCACCCCGGCCTGCGAGGCGCGATACAGCGCGTCGATGCACTCGCGGTCCACGAGCGAGTTCATCTTGAAGATCAACCTGCCGTCTCCGCGCAGGCGATGTCCTTCGATCTCCCGGTCGACCCGCCGGATGAGCTCCCGCCGCATCTGGTCGGGCGCGACCAGCAGGCGGCTGTAGCGCTCCTCGCGGACGTAGCCGGTGATCGCGTTGAACAGCTTGGCCACGTCCGAGGCGATCTCCGCGTCGTCGGTCAGGAGCCCGATATCCGTGTAGATGCGGGCCGTCACCGGGTTGTAGTTGCCCGTCGCGACGTGGACGTACGAATGGAGCTTGCCCGCCTCGCGCCTCACCACGAGGCACATCTTGGCGTGGGTCTTGAGCCCCATCACGCCGTACACCACGTGGACGCCGGCGGCTTCCAGCGCCCGCGCCCAGCCGATGTTGTACTCCTCGTCGAAGCGGGCCTTCAACTCGACCAGGACCGAGACCTGCTTGCCCTTCTCGCGTGCCTCCATCAGGGCCTCGACCACGGGCGAGTTGGCCCCCACGCGGTAGAGCGTCTGCTTGATCGCGATCACGTCCGGGTCGGCCGCCGCCTCCTGCAGCAGCCGGACGACCGGGGAGAAGCTGTCGTAGGGGTGGTACAGGAGGTGGTCGCGCCGACGGATCGCCTCGAACAGCGACTCGTCGCTCCTGAGAGCGGCGTGGCGCACGGGCCGGATCGCGCTGTCGCGGAGTCCCGGACGATCGAGGAAGGCGATCTCGCTCAGGTCGGCAAAGCCGAGCGGCGACGGCAGGGTGTCGACCTGGAACCGCGCCAGCCCCATGTTCCGTTCCAGGATCGCACGGATGCGCTTCGGCATGTCCTCGCGCACCTCCAGACGGACGACCGAGCCGAAGTGCCGCTGCCCGACGACCTCGACGATCGCCGTCAGCAGATCGCCCGCCTCGTCCTCCTCGACCTCCAGGTCGGCGTCCCGGGTGACCCGGAAAGTGTAGGCGGCCGCGACCTCGAAGCCGGGGAACAGGAGGTCGAGATTGGCCGCGATCAGTTCCTCGATCCAGACGAACTTGCCCCGCCCCGAGTCGAGACCGAGTTCGTCGCGGCCGCTGCCCGGCGCCCGCACCAGCCGCGGCAGCACCTGGGGAACCTTGACCCGGGCGAAGCGCTCGCCCTGGCTTCCGTCCTTGATCACCACGGCCAGGTTCAGGCTGAGGTTCGAGACGTGGGGGAAGGGATGGCTCGGATCGAACGCCAGCGGCGTCAGGACGGGGAAGATGTCGCGCTTGAAGTACGTCCGCAGCTTCCGCTTCTTCTTTGCGGAAAGAGCATCGTAGGAGACGATCCCGATGCCTTCGTCCTCGAGCTTGGGCAGCAGGTCTTCGTGCCAGCAGCGATAGGCCTGCCGGCGTTCCCGCTCCAGATGGGAACGGATGCCCGCCAACTGCTCGGACGGCGTCATCCCGTCGGGCGGCGCCTCCAGCGCGCCCCGTTCGAGTTGCCGCACCAGGCCCGCGACGCGGACCATGAAGAACTCGTCCAGGTTGCTGCCGTAGATCGACAGGAACTTGACCCGCTCGAGCAGCGGATGCCGGGAATCGCGCGCCTCCTCGAGAACCCGGCTGTTGAACTGGAGCCAGCTCAACTCCCGGTTGTTGTAGTGCTCGGGAAGACCGGGCTCGATGGCCGGCGCAAGTCGCCTGGGACGCGGGTCCGGCGCCGCCTCCACAGGCTCGGCCGGCGCCGGCGCAGTCGACGGCTCCATCAGATCTTCAGCGGCTGCAGTCTCCGGATACGCCACGGTAACCGCTGATTCTACACCGTTTCCGGCTTCCTCGGGTCACTCGGACGGACGGCGCCTGACCGCGACGAAGGTCACGTCGTCGGCGGGTACTCCATGTGGGGAGAGCTCCTCCACCCAGCTCTCGAACTCGGCGACCGCTTCCTGCGCCGGGCGCTGGCCGACCTCGAGCCATCGCTCGGCGATGGCCGGATAGCCCACCGGCTCGCCACTCGCATCCAGCATCTCGGGCAAGCCGTCGCTCATCAGGAGCGCCGCGTCGCCCGGTTCGAGGCGCACCCGATGGCGTTCGTACGAGGCGACGGCGAGGGTGCCGAGCGGCACGCCGGAACTCATGATCTCCTCGACCTCTCCCGAAGGACAGCGGCTGATCAGCACGGGCGGCATGCCCGCGGAAGCCAGGTCGAGGACCCCCTCCCGATAGCGCGCGAGCACCAGGGCCATCGCCCGGCGGCCCAGGTTCATCGAGCGGATCGTTGCCGTCGCACGGGACAGGAAGTCGGCCAGGTCGAGGCCCATGTCGGCCGACGCGAGCAGCGTCTTGACCACGGTCACCATGGTGCCGGCGCGCGCCCCGTGTCCCGTCGCGTCCCCGACCGCGATGGTGAGGGCACCGTCCTCCCGGAGCCGGCTGAAGTCGTAGTAGTCGCCCCCCACTTCCGAGGCGGTGCGCTGGAGAGCGGCGATCTCCAGGTCGGGGTGCTCGGGGAGGGCAACGGGCAGCAACGAGAGCTGGAACCTCCGCGCCTCCTCGAGTTCGCTGGTCTGCCGCTCGTTCTCCGCCTCCAGCAAGCGACGGTCGACCTCCTGCTGGCGCCGATACCGCTCCTGCTCGAGCAACTGGCGTCGGCTCTTCTCCTGGTCGCGCGCCATGCGGTTGAACGCTTCGCCCAGCTTGCCGACCTCGTCGCGGCCGCCCAGGCGCGCCCGCGCCGCCGCATCGCCTCTGGCCAGGCGATCGACTTGCCTGGTCAGGTGGCTCAGCCGGCGCGTGAGGCCATTGGCCAGCGGGGCGGCGGCGAACAGGGAAAGGCTCATCAGGCCGACGCCGACCCCGAGATTGCGCAGCGAGGCAGCGCGCATCTCGGCCAGGGACGCACCGATCGGCCGCGCGATGCCGTAGACCAGACCGCTCTCGGCACCGGACCGGGTCACGACGACCCAATCGCTCACGCCTCTCCACAGGTTGGCGTCTCCGGCGACGAGGGCTTCGGGGAGCGGCTGCCCTCCGGGACACCGCACGCCCTGGAGCAGTTCCAACTCCTCCGGCCCGGAGGTGTAGAACTCGCCTTCCGCGTCGATGGCAAACGCTACCGCGCCGCCGGCACCCGGAATCCGGCGCAACACGTTCCGGATCAGCAACTCGGTACGGATCTCGGCCCGCAGATGGCCTACCTCATGGCCGTCGCGATGTACCGCGGTCGAAACCGGGCCGCCGAAGATCCGCGCCACGTCACGGGCCCTTCGCGCCCATTCGTCACCGGCGTCGCCGTCGCCCTCCGCGCCGGCCGGGCCGTCCCGGGCGCCCCCGCGCGACCAGATGAACCGCCGCGCTCCCCGGCCCGGTCGGCGCGAATCCGGCGATGCCACCGGCGGAATCATCGAACCCGGCTCCGGGGAGCCGGCGGGCACGTACTCCAGCGCTTCGACGAAGTCCGCGCCATCGCCCAGCAGTTGCTCGACCAGCGCTCCTCTGTCGACGTACTGGGGATCGTCGAAGGGGAGCACCCTGCCCAACGCGTCCACGTATCTCGTCAGATCCTGCCGGGCGCGGTCGAGCCCGAACGAAATCTGTCTGGTGACTTCCGACGTCTCGACCTGCACGGCGGCGCGGAACGCGTTCGCGGACGATACATAGGAATAGCCGACGATGCCGGCCAGCGGCAGGACCGCCAGCACCAGGAAGGCGAGAATGAGTTGGCTACGCAGCTTCATCGTTCGGTTCAACCCGGTCCAGGTTCGCCTTCTTCCCCGACCGCCCCTCTCCCGAGGGCCGGCCGCCGCACCGGCCTGCCGTCCTTGCGCCGGCCCGACAGGGAACTCACCACGCCGTGCAGCGCCCGCACCTCGTGTTCCCTGAGTTCGGCGCGGTGGAGGATGCTCCTCAGGTTGCGAACCATGATGCCACGCTTCTCCGCCACTCGCAGGAACCCCGAGGCGTCGAGTTCCTGCTCCAGGTGCTCGAAGAGGTTCACGAGCTGCGCCGAGGTGGCCGGAAGCGTCGCCGAACGCTGGTCGCGCGGCGCCGTGGCGGCTCCGGACGCACCCTCGAACCACGCCCAGGCGACCAGCAGCACCGCCTGCGCCAGGTTGAGGGACGAGTACGCGGGGCTCAGCGGTATGTGGACGATGTGCGAGGCCAGAGCCACGTCGTCGTTGTCGAGACCGGCCCGTTCCGGACCGAACAGCACTCCCGAGCGCCGCCCCCGCGCCGCGCGCTCCCTGACCTCGGCCGCCAGTTCCCGAGGGCCGATCGCGGGCTTCAGCATGTCCCGGCGCCTGGCCGTCGTCGCGTAGACGCGGTGCAGGTCGGCGACCGCCGCGGCCGTGGTCGCGAACACCCGCGCCCGGTCGACGACATCGCGCGAGGCCCCGGTGGCCATCGCCTGCGCGCGCTCGTTCGGCCAGCCGTCGCGCGGGGAGACCAGCCGCAGCTCGGTCAGCCCGCAGTTCAGCATCGCCCGGGCCGCCGCGCCCACGTTCTCGCCCATCTGCGGACCGACCAGCACGATGACGGGCGCAACTGATTCCTCCCGACCTGCGTCTACTGGCATTGCTTGGGTCCGGCTCCCGGAGGTCAGTCTACGCCGTCCACCGCAAAGCGGAGCCGGCCCGACTGCCGTCGCCTCGCCTTCCACGGGTCAGAAGACCCGTGGCCACACGCCTTCGGCGGCAGCGTGCCGGAAGACCCAAGCACCCAACTAGGCTACGGGCGTGACTCCTGCCAGCCTGGGAGATCGCCTGCCGGCGGTCGCGGGCGGCGTCTCATCCGACGTCTTCCTGCAACAGTTCCTCGACTGGGTCGACGGGCTCGGCTTCGAGCTGTTCCCCGCCCAGGAGCAGGCGCTGCTCGAAGTGATGGCGGGCCGCCATGTCGTCCTCGACACGCCGACCGGCTCGGGCAAGTCGCTGGTCGCGATGGCGATGCTGTGGAAGGGCCTGTGCGAGGGCGGGACCGGCTTCTACACGGCGCCGGTCAAGGCCCTCGCTTCCGAGCAGTTCTTCCGCATGTGCAACGAGTTCGGCGCCGACCGGGTCGGCATGCTGACCGGCGACGCCAGCATCAACCCGAAGGCCCCGATCGTCTGCTGCACCGCCGAGGTGCTCGCGAACATGGCGCTACGCCAGGGCGCGGACCTGCCCGTCGACTACGTCGTGATGGACGAGTTCCACTTCTACTCGGATCCGGAGCGCGGCGTGTCGTGGCAGGTGCCCTTGATCACGCTTCCCGACACGACCTTCCTCCTGATGTCCGCGACCCTCGGCAACATGGCGCCGATCAGCGAGGCCCTGGAGCGCGCCACGGGCCGTCCCGTGGCGCTCGTCAGCGGCAGGGATCGGCCGGTGCCGCTCGAGTACGAGTACCGCGAGACGCCGCTGCACATCACGATCGAGGAACTCGCGAACGCCGGCCGGGCGCCGATCTACGTCGTCAACTTCACCCAGCAGGACTGCGCGCGGCTGGCCCAGAGCCTGACCAGCCTGAGGCTCTGTTCGCGGGAGGAGAAGAAGGCGGTCTTCAGGGAGATCGGGGACTTCCGTTTCGACACGGCCTATGGCAAGGAGATGCGGCGCTTCCTCGCCTTCGGCATCGGCGTTCACCACGCGGGCTTGCTGCCGAAGTACCGGTTGCTGGTCGAGAAGCTCGCGCAGTCCGGGCTGCTCAAGGTGATCGCCGGCACGGACACGCTGGGCGTGGGCGTCAACGTGCCGATCCGCACGGTCCTCTTCAGCCAGCTCTGCAAGTTCGACGGCGAGAAGGACACGATCCTCACGGTTCGCGACTTTCAGCAGATTGCCGGTCGCGCCGGCCGCAAGGGCTTCGACGACCTGGGCTGGGTGGTCTGCCAGGCGCCGGCGCACGAGATCGAGAACCGCCGGCGACTGCTCAAGGCGAGCGTCTCCCGGCGAGGGCGAGGGCGCGGCCGCAAACCGATCCGCAAGCGGTCGGCGCCGCGCGGTTTCGTGCCGTGGAACGAACGCACCTTCGAGCGCCTGACCACGAGCCGGCCCGAGACGCTGGAGTCCCGCTTCCGGCTTCGTCACGGCATGGTGTTCGACCTGATCCAGGCCGACGAATCGTCCCGCAACGGCGGGAGCCACACGAACTTCGCCTCGCTGCGGCGGCTGATCGCCGCCTGCCATGAACCCGCCGCAACCAGGGACCGCCTGATCGGACAGTCGGCGGAACTCGTGCGCGCGCTGCACCGCGGCGGCATCCTGCGGATGGCGGCGCGGCCGGGCGGCGGCTACCGGGTCGAGGCCGACCGGGAACTGCAGATCGAGTTCTCGATGCACCAGAACCTGTCGCTCTATCTCGTCTCGACCCTGGAGCTGCTCGACCAGGAGGATCCGGGCTACGCCCTGGACCTGCTCAGCCTGGTCGAAGCGATCCTGGAAGACCCCGGGATCGTGCTCCGGCGCCAGGCGGCCAGGCTGAGGCACGAACTCGCCGCCCGGCTCAAGGCGAAACGGGTGCCGTTTGAGGAACGGATGGAACGGCTGCGGGAGATCACCCATCCGCGCCCCCTGACGGACCTCATCGAACCGACCTTCGACGAGTTCCGACGTTCCCACCCCTGGGTGCGCGGCGACTCGATCCGGCCGAAGCGCGTCGGCCGCGAGGTCTACGAGGACTCGCTGGGCTTCGACGAGTTCATCAGGCGCTACGACCTGCAGCGGTCCGAAGGCGTCGTTCTCCGCTACCTGAGCCGGCTGTTCAAGGTCCTGAGCCGCGGCGTTCCCGACCGGTTCAAGACAGACGCGGTGTTCGACCAGCTCGGCTACTTCCACGACCTGCTCACCCGCGTCGACAGCAGCCTGCTCAGCGAGTGGGAAAGGCTGTGGTCGCTCGAGGACCAGGCGGACGGTTCGTAGCCGTCAGCGACTCCGCCCGACGCCGAGCCTGGGACACCACTCCTCGACCGGACAGCGGGAACACCACGGGCTCACCGGCAGGCACAGCTTCTGGCCGAAGCTGACGAGGGTCTTGTTCAGGACGATCCACTGGCTGCGCGGCAGTTTCGCCCGCAGCGCCATCTCCGTTTCGAGCGGCGTCTTCGTGTCGACGTAGCCCCAGAGGTTCGTGATCCGGTGCACGTGGGTGTCGACGCAGATGCCGGGCCGGCGAAACCCCTCGGTGACGACCAGGTTCGCCGTCTTGCGGCCGACGCCGGGAAGCTCGACGAGCTCCTCGACCGTCCAGGGCACCTCGCCGCCGAACCGCTCGCGCAGCACGGTCATCGAGAGTTTGAGGTTCTTCGCCTTCGTCCGGTAGAAGCCGACCGGGAAGATGAGCCGCTCCAGTTCCTCTAGCGGCAACGCGCCGATCTCTTCCGGCGTCGACGCCGCCTCGAACAGCCGCCTCGTCGCCCCGGCGGTCGCCTCGTCCTTGGTCCGCGCGCTCAGGATCGTGGACACGAGCACCTTGAAGGGATCGCGCTCCGTCTCCGCGATCAAGGTCACGACCGGCAGTTCCGAGCCCTCCAGATGCCGCCGGATACGGCGGAGCATCGCCGCCAGGCGGCGGTTCGTCGGCGGCGTCGGCGGCGCGGGCACGGCGACCGCGAGAATACCGCCGCTTCCCCCGACTGTTACCTTGGCGTGATGAACGTGGCCCTGAGCGGCGCCTCGGGACTCATCGGCAGCGCTCTCGCCGACAGCCTTGAAGCCGACGGACATCGCTGCCGGCGGCTCGTCCGTCGCACACCGTCGGGGCCGGATGAACTCGAGTGGCGGCCTGAACGCGGCCTGGTCGAATCGCCAGCCGCCGAGAGCCTCGACGCGCTGATCCACCTGGCGGGCGAGAACGTGGCCTCCGGCCGCTGGACCGCCGCACGGAAGCGGAGGATCCGCGCCTCGCGCGGCCCCGCGACCCGCCGGCTGGTCGAGTCGCTCGCGCGCCTGGAGCGACCGCCGGCCGTCTTCGTCTGCGCCTCGGCGGTCGGCTACTACGGCGACCGCGACGTTGAAGTCCTGGACGAGGACTCGCCGCCCGGCGAGGGCTTCCTGGCCGCCGTCTGCCGGGACTGGGAAGCCGCCGCCCTGCGAGCGTCCGCGGTCTGCGAGCGCGTCGCGATGCTCCGGTTCGGGGTCGTGCTCTCGGCGCGCGGGGGCGCCCTTGCCAGGATGCTGCCGCCCTTCCGGCTGGGCCTGGGCGGACGGCTCGGATCGGGGCGGCAGTACTTCCCCTGGATCCACATCGACGACGCGGTGGCCGCGATCCAGCATGTGATGGACCGCGACGTTCGGGGCGCAGTCAACCTCGCCGCTCCGGAAGAGGTCACGAACGCGGGCCTGACCTGGTCCCTGGCACGAACCCTGCGGCGTCGGGCGCCACTGCCGGTGCCCTCGCTCGCTCTCCGCGCCGCCTTCGGAGAGATGGCGAATGAGACCCTGCTCGCCAGCGCGCGCGTGGTGCCCAGAGTCCTGCGGGAAACCGGGTTCGAGTATCGCTTTCCGAAGCTCGAGGCGGCGCTCGCCCGCGAGTTCTCGCCCGATACGCCCGCGAGGACGTAGAATCCGGGAAGCGAAACGCAACCCGGCGTGTTGCGTATTCGTGAGTGCGGCCGGCAACCTCGATGCCGGCGCCAGGACAGAGCCGGCAGCGAGTGGAGCCCCTCCTCCGAGTCTCAGCCAACCCGGCGCAAACAGACCCCGACCACCATGGCCTTCAAGCTCGAACGACGCGAGACGACCGGGTCGAAGTTCGCCCCCGGTTCCCTCCATCTCGGCGGCTCGCCGTACGAACTGGAGCCGGAGAGCAGAACCCCGCTGCGAGTCGCCGTCATCGCGACGATCGCCTTCCACGCGCTGCTGTTCGTCATCAGCTTCCCCACCATGAGGCCGCGGGCGCTCCAGGCCGCGCAGGCGCCGAAGGCCTTCGTCGTCCAGGCCGTCCGCTTCAAGCCGCCGCCACCGGCCAAGGCGGAGCCCATTCCCCAACGCAAGACGAAGAAGATCCCCATTCCCGACCCGACGCCCGACGAACCCGAACCGCTGATCCGGGAACAGCTCTTCGAGGCGCCGCAACTGGAGATCGACGGCATCGCCGACGTCCTGTTCGACCTCCCCGAAGCCCCCTCGCCCGCCGGACCGCCCGGCACCATGTGGGTCGAAGGCGATGTCCTGCCTCCCAAGAAGACCTACGCTCCGCTGCCGAACTACACCGAAGAGGCGCGGCAGGCACGCATCCAGGGCGTCGTCATCCTGCAGGCCATCGTCGATACCCTGGGCAACGTCGGCTACGTCAAGGTGCTCAAGGGCCTGCCGGAAGGCCTCACCGAGTCCGCCGTCCAGGTCGTCCGGGAATGGCGCTACGAACCCGCGACCCTGAACGGCGAACCGGTCCCGGTCTACATCAACCTGACCGTCAACTTCTCGCTGCAGTAGCTCGGCCCGGGGGATAGCCCCGCCCGCGCCGAGGCCGGGAGGGAGGGTCCCAGCGAACGCTCGCGCCTTCCAGGTGGAGGTAGAGGCGAGCGCTCGCTTCGGTCGGCCGCGCTCCGCCAGGTCGTTGGTTGACGGACGGGCGTGGGCAGTCGCTGGCCTCCAGCCCGCTGAGATCCTCCCTCCCGGGCCTCGGCGCAGGCTGGACGTATCGGCGGCGTTGTGTTGCACCTGTGCAAGTCAAGCCTGTTTGTGGGACATTCCTCAGCGCCAGATGTTCCACAAACCAGTTTGACGTACAGACTGTGCTCCACAAAGGAGAGCCCGTACGACCCCTCCTTCTCTTGTCGCACCATCTTTGTACGCCAACAATTTTGTGGAACACTTCTCAGAGTAGAATGTCCCTCTAATCGCTTTGGCGAACAGAAACGTCCCACAAGAACCCAGCGACCAGGATCTCATGCCCCCCGTTCACTACCAGGCCGACAGCTTCCCTCCCGACGATCGGCTCGACTGGGCCGCACTCGTGCCCCTGATCGGCCCCGCGTCGATTGCAGTCGCTCGGTACGACGGCCTCCTGGAAGCCGTACCCAACCCCGACGTGCTGGCTGCCCCGCTCGGCGCCCGGGAGGCCGTGCTCTCGTCCCGCATCGAGGGTACGCAGGCCACCACCCGGCAGGTTCTCGAGTTTCAGGCCGGTCAGGCGCCCCCTTCCCCCGAGCTTCGCGAAGATGTCGTCGAGGTTCTGAACTACCGCGCCGCCATGCGCGAAGCGCAAGACCTGTTGAAGGGCCTACCGCTCTGCCTCAAGGTCATCCGCAGAGCCCACCGGGTCCTCCTTCAAGGAGCGCGGGGCAAGGGTAGCGCCCCGGGGGAACTCCGGCGCGTCGCAAACTGGATCGGCTCGCCCGGCAGCACCATCGACACGGCCAGCTTTGTCCCCATCGAGGCAGGCAAGCTCACGGATGGGCTCGGCCGGTGGGAGAAGTACCTCCACGCCGAGGCTCGGGACCGCCTCGTCCAGCTCGCCGTGCTGCACGCCGAGTTCGAGGCCCTGCACCCGTTCCTCGACGGCAACGGCCGCCTCGGGCGCATGCTGGTACCGCTCTACCTCTGGCAGATGGGCATCATCAACCAGCCCAACTTCTACATCAGCGCCTTCTTCGAGGCGAACCGCGCCGTCTACTACGAACGTCTTCTCGGCGTATCCCGCGACGACGACTGGACCGGCTGGTGCCTCTTCTTTCTGGAAGCGGTGCAGGCACAGGCCGAAGACAGCATCGCCCGGGCGCGGGCGATCCTCGATCTCTACGACAAGACCAAGCGTCGCGTCGCGAGTCTGACCCAGGTTCGCTACGCCCTCGACGTTCTCGACTTCATCTTCGAGAATCCCATCTTCACCAGTGCGGACTTCAGCACCCGCCAAGGCCTGCCGGTCTACTCCGCACGCCGCCTCCTGAACACCTTCCGGGACGGCGAGATTCTCCATCTCACACGCCCGGCGAGCGGGCGCCACCCCGCCATCTTCGAGTTCACCGAACTCCTGGAGATCACCGAGGGCGACGTCGACTCGTGATTGCGCCCCACTCCCGCCAATGAGGCTCTCCTGGAACGAGATCCGGCCCCGGGCCGCCGAGTTCGCGCGCGACTGGGCGGACGCGGGCTACGAGAAGG
Source organism: Candidatus Multivorans thiocomprendens (assembly GCA_027493375.1). Lineage (GTDB taxonomy): Bacteria > Acidobacteriota > Thermoanaerobaculia > Multivoradales > Multivoraceae > Multivorans > Multivorans thiocomprendens. The sequence continues at coordinate 51,662 of JAPVWO010000265.1, forward strand.
GCGAGACGCAGAGCTTCTACAACGCCTTCTTCCGCATCTTCGGCGTCGAAAGGCGCAGCGTCGCCCGCTACGAGGAGCAGGTCAAGCGGCTGGACGACTCGCAGGGGTTCATCGACTTGTTCTGGCCGGGCGTGCTGCTGGTCGAGCAGAAGAGCGCCGGCCGACGAGCGGCCCCGGTACCTGCTGCTGTGCGATTTCCGGCACTTCGAGCTTATGGATCTGGACGAAGGAGAAGAGGCGCGGTTCGCGCTCGCCGAGTTGCCCGACAACGTGGAGAAGTTCGGCTTCATCCTGGGCGTCCAGAAGAGGACCTTCCGCGACGAGGATCCAGTGAACGCAGAGGCCGCGACGCTGATGGCGGATCTCCACGACCGGCTGGGGGAAGTCGGCTACGGCGGCCGGGAACTGGAGCTGTTGCTGGTCCGGATCGTGTTCTGCCTGTTCGCCGACGACACGGGCATCTTCGAGCAGCGCGACATGCTTCTCGAGCTGCTGGAGGAGCGGACCTCGCCGGACGGCAGCGACGTGGGCGGCAGGCTGGCGCACCTCTTCCAGGTCCTGAACACGCCCGAAGCCAGCCGTCAGGCAACCCTGGACGAGGACCTGGCCCGCTTCCCCTACATCAACGGCGACCTGTTTGCGGAGACTTTGCCGATCGCCGATTTCGACTCAGCGATGCGCAAGGCGCTGCTCGACGCCTGCCGCTTCGACTGGACCGCGATCTCGCCGGCGATCTTCGGCACATTGTTCCAGTCGGTCATGGAGCCGGCCGAGCAGCGAATCAAGGGAAGCCACTACACCTCCGAGGCGAACGTCCTCAAGGTCATCGAGCCGCTCTTCCTGGACGACCTGCGGACCGAGTTCGAGCGCCTCAAGGCGGACCGGAGCACCCGGCGCATCCCCAACCTCCACCGATTCCGCCAGCGCCTCGGAGAGATGCGCTTCCTCGACCCGGCGTGCGGCTGCGGCAACTTCCTCGTCATCGCATACCGCGAGCTGCGCCAACTGGAAATCGAGGTTCTCCGGGAGCTCTTCCCGTCGCGGCAGCTCGGCCTGCTCGCCGACGCGCTCTCCCTGGTCAACGTGGACCAGTTTCACGGCATCGATCTCGACGAGTTCCCGAAACGGATCACGGAGATCGCGCTCTGGATGATGGACCACATCATGAACAACCGCCTCAGCCTGGAGTTCGGCGAGGCCTACGCGCGGATCCCGCTGGAGAGCTCCCCGCGAGTCCTGTGCGGCGATGCCCTGGAGGTGGACTGGGCCGCCGTCCTGCCGCCGGAAGAGTGCTCCTTCGTGCTCGGCAATCCGCCCTTCGGCGGCGCCAAGTTCCAGAGCGACGAGCAGCGGGCCCAGGTGCATCGCATCGCGGAGCTCGGCGGGAGCGGCGGCACTCTGGACTTCGTGACCGCGTGGTTCCTCAAGGCCGGCGAGTATCTGCGGCGAGGCGTTGAAGCGCAGGCCCCGGCCGACGATTCGGCCGCGGCTTCGCAGGCCCGGCCACTCCGGATCGGCTTCGTCGCGACGAACTCCATCACGCAGGGCGAGCAGGTGGCCCAGTTGTGGCCGCTGCTCTTCGACCGGTTTGGCCTGGAGATCGCGTTCGCCCACCGGCCGTTCGCCTGGCATGCCGACATACGCGGCATGGCCCATGTCCATGTCGTGATCGTCGGGTTGAACTCGGCGTCCGACGCGCCCAGGGATCGGCGGTTGTTCTCCTATCCCGACGTCAAGGGGGATGCCCAGGAGAGCCGACACGCGGCGATCTCGCCTTATCTCGTGGACGCGGGCGGACTTGCCGACCCGCATCTCGCGGTGAGCGAGACTGCGCGTCCCGTCAACGGTTGGCCGCCTCTGCGAAGCGGATCGCAACCCATCGACAACGGGCACTACATCTTCAGCGCCGCCCAGCGCGAGAAATTCCTGGCCTCCGAGCCGCTCGCCGAGAAGTTCATGCGGCCGTATGTGGGCGGACGCGAGTACGTTCGGGGCGGCAAACGGTGGATCCTGGCGCTCCACGACGCGGAGCCGGAAGAACTGGCTCGGATGCCCAGCGTCGTCGACAGAATGCAGCAAGTGAGAGCCTACCGAGCCACGAGAAAGAGGAAGAGCACCTTGGCTCTCGCTCACTATCCTCGCAGCTACAACGTGAACGCCATCCCGACGGCGCCGTTTCTCGCCGTCCCGGAGGTGAGTTCCGAACGACGCGAGTACGTGCCGATCGGCTGGCTCGAACCGCCGACGATCCCGAGCAACAAGCTGCGCTTCGCCGAAGACGCCACGAAGCCTCTGTTCGCCCTCCTGACTTCGGCCATGCACATGGCCTGGCTCCGCCAGATCGGCGGCCGACTCGAAAGCCGCTACAGCTACGGCATCGGGATCGTCTACAACACCTTCCCGACACCGCCAGCCGAGTCGGCTGCACTCGACGAGAAGCTCGCGCCCCTAGCCGACGCCGTGCTCGAAGCCCGCGCCGCCCACCCCGGCGCCACGCTGGCCGAACTCTACGACCCGGACCTTATGCCGGACGATCTCCGCCGCGCCCACTTGGGTGTCGACCGCGCCGTCGACCGTCTCTACCGTCCGCGCCGCTTCGCGTCGGAGCACGAGCGGCTGGAGCACCTGCTCTCCCTCTACGAGAAGATGCTCGCCCCCATCTCCGCCGCGGCCCAGCCCAAGCGAAAGCGCCGTCGCCGGAGGACGGTCGCGCGCAGATAGCCGGGGTTAGCGTCCTGGAGCAGTCGCGTTCAGTCGCCGACGGGAGGCTAAAGCTAGAGTCCGGTTCATGTCCCAGCGGCCCCTTGGCACCGAACCGATTCTCCTCGACAATGCAGTGCGGTTGCGCCCGGCCACGGCGGTCGACAGTGGCACCTGCGAGCGTGACGTCATCGCGCGGGCGGAGATTCGGCTCCTGCCGAAGCCGAGCCTCGCACTCATCGCGGACGACACTCCTTTCCGCCTCGATTCGGCCAAGGAGCCCTGGACCCTGGTTCAACCCAAGACCTCTGGAGAGCTGTTCGACGTCACGCCGCAACCATCTCCTTCATCGCCGCCGGAGGACAGACTCAGGCAGTCTTTTGAGATCTTCGAAGCCACCGGCCACGAAACCGTAAATCGGCAGCCGACAGCCGACGCGAGGGGACCGACACGGTGGAACCTCGTGTTTCTACCCCGACGCGCGCCCATCGTCGTTGAAAGGCGTCGAGAAGCCGCCAGGCGACTTGAACTCGAGATTCTCAACTTCCCGGTCTTCGGGGGTGACACGATGAAGGCGGTGAGACTCCCTGGCGGATCTTGCCGGGTCGGCCATCTCGCGACCGAAGCGGCACCCTGGAGGATCGAGTTCACTGAGATGCCTGGGCTAGGCGGCGTCAGGGCGGAGCTGCACGCCAGCCGCGGGTTTGCGCCGACCCACGAGGCGAGAATTGACAGAGCGGACGGCGGTCCGATCGAGAAAGAGGAAGCTCTGCGACTTTTGGAAGCGCTCGACCGGTTTCTCTCCTTCACGCGAGGAGTCGGATGCGCCACCGCGGTTGCAAGGGCGTTCTCGGGTGACGACGCCGTCGTCTGGGAACAGTGGGGCTGTCGACGTGTGGCGCCCTGGCGCCCTGAACCAGACTCCTGGTTCGACTTGGAGCATGGGCGAACGCTTGCCGAGGCCTTCTCCGCCTTCCTTCGCACTTGGGAAACGGGCCACGACAAACGGGCCGCCCTCCGCGAGGCGATCTACTGGTACCTCACGGGGCACTGGGAGAACAGCCGAGTGGACGGCGGCCTCATCCTGCTGCAGGCGGCGATGGAGCGCCTTGCACATACCTTCTACCGCCCGAAGCGCTGGAAGGGAAAGGAGAGTGAGACAAGCGCCCAGTGGCTTCGGATGGCCCTCGAGTACGCTGGAGTCCCCTTGGAAACGCCAGCCAGCTTCGAAGCCCTTAGCGCGTTCGTCGACGGCTTGAGATGCCCGAAGGGAGAGAAAAGGGACGCCGTGTTTGCGATGACGCGGGCGCGGAACAACGCCATTCATCCCAGGAAGGAAACGGAAGTCGCGGGCAGCCTCTACTTCCAAGCCTGGACGCTGACTCGTGGGTTCGTGGAGCTCATGGTACTTAGCGCCATCGGCTACCAAGGCTCCTTCGCCAATCGCCTGCGGGAGGGAAGGGTGGAACTCGTGCCCTGGGCGCAGACCAAGAAGCTCCAGTCGGAAATCACACACGGCGCCGAGTAGTGGGCCGGCGATCCCGAGCAGCGGAGATGGCTCTGTGTGCGGAAGACGCGCTGCTCGCCGCCATCGAGATCTATAACAAGCCTCGAGTCGCCTACCGCGAGCAGACGCTGGCGCTCCTCCTGGTCAATGCCTGGGAGATCCTCCTGAAGGCGCGTGTCGTTCAGATTCACGGCAACAATCTAGCGGCGATCTACAGGCGGGAGCGAGGGTCCAAGCGATTCAGAAAAGCCAGATCCGGGAGAATCCTCACGGTCAGCCTTAGAGAGGCAGCCGAGAAGGCTCAGGTGGCCAATGAGGTGCGAAGCAACCTGGAGGGACTCTGCGAGATCAGGGACGAGGCGGCGCATCTGGGCAACCTGGGGACCGAGTTCAGGGAACAGACGCTGAAACTTGGTTCAGCGGCGGTTCGAAACTTCGTTGTAGCTGTTGGCCGATGGTTTGGCCGGCAGGTTGAGGCACCCCACTTCCTTCCGCTTGGCTTCCTCAGTCAAGCGGATCTGGTAAAGCCGGCCAACGTGCGGCAGAGAGAGCTCCTGGACTATCTGAGGAAGCTGACTTCGGACCAGACACCATCGAACTCCGGGTTCACCGTGAGCTTACGTGTCGACGTTCTGCTGAACCCGGAGTTCTCCGGCGGTGGCACGATCGGTGTCACGAACAACCCAGCCGCGCCGAAGGTGCACCTGACGGACACGCAAGCTCTCGAGCGGTATCCGCTGACGTACGAGGATCTCGTAGAGGAGTGCCGCGCCCTGATTCCGAACCTCAAGCAGAACCAGTCGTTTCACGAGGCGATGAAGACAGTGAAGAGTGACGCCAACCACGCGCTCGAGAGGCGGTTGAATCCGCAGAAGCCCGGCGGCACCAGGAAGTTCTTCTACGCCAGGACGGCGCCGGGCCGTCTCCGGCACCTCCTGCGGGGTCACTGAAGTGGCTGGCGCAGCGCTCGGCGTTGGTCCGTTGGTCCACGTAGTGGCGCCAGCCGACGCCGAGGCCCGCCGGCCTAGTCCCCGCCCGACCC
>JAPVWO010000266.1 GCA_027493375.1 Candidatus Multivorans thiocomprendens
GCGGGTTGGCGGAAACGTCCAGTCGCAGTACCTCGCCGTCCAGCCGGGCCGTCGTGAGCCGGTTCGGCTGGGCCGCGACGGCCGAACTCAGGAGCGCTGAGACAAGGAGGATGAGAACTCTCATGATGGGTGTTGCCGGAAGGCACTCTAGCACCCGCCTGCTCCGGATCCTTGCGATAGCGTGTGCTTCAGCCATGCGCCGCTTCTCGCTCGCCGCCCTGGTCGTTCCGGTCTTCCTTGCCGCCGGGGCGGTTCCGGCGCAGGAAACCCATCCGTTCTCGGTCCACGACATGCTGGCGATGAAGCGGCTCTCCGACCCGCGGATGGCGCCGGACGGCTCGGCGGTCGCCTTCACGGTCCGGACAACGGATCTGGCGGCCAACCGCGGGCGGACGGACATCTGGATCGCGCCGTTCGACGGCTCGGAACCCCGCCGGCTCACCACGAACGAGGCGGCCGATTTCCATCCCCGCTGGGCGCCGGACGGCAAGGGCCTGTTCTTCCTGTCGACGCGCTCCGGCAGTTCGCAGGCGTGGCGCCTGCCCGTCTCCGGCGGCGAACCGCACCAGGTGACCGACCTTCCGCTCGACGCGGGCAACCTGGTCGTGTCGCCGGACGGCCGCAGGATCGCCCTCACGATGGATGTGTTCGTTGACTGCGAAACCCTGGACTGCACGGCGGAACGGCTTGAGGAGCGGGCATCGGGGAAGACCACGGGCGTCGCTTACGACGGTCTCTTCGTGCGTCATTGGGATGTCTGGAAGGACGGCCGGCGCTCCCATGTGTTCGTCGTCGATCTGGACGACTCGGGAGCTGCTGTCGGACAACCCGTCGACCTGATGCGGGGGCTCGACCAGGACGCTCCACCGAAGCCCTTCGGCGGCGCCGAGGAGATCGCCTTCGGGCATGGCGGCGACGCGGTCGTTTTCGCCTCGCGGCTCGGCGGCACCGAGGAAGCCTGGTCGACGAACTTCGATCTCTATCTGGCGCCCGCGGACGGGAGCGCTCCTCCCGTCAACCTGACCGCCTCCAACCCGGCCTGGGACAGTCACCCGGTGCCGTCGCCGGAAGGCGGCACCCTGGCCTGGCTTGCGATGGAGCGGCCGGGCTACGAGTCCGACCGGTTCCACGTCCGGCTGGCTCGCCTCGACGGGTCGCGGCTCGAGGACGAGCGGGCGCTGACCGCCGACTGGGACCGTTCCGTGTCGGGCCTGGCCTTCTCGGCCGACGGCGGGACGCTCTACGTCACCGCGGCCGACGTGGGCCAGCGGAGCCTCTTCGCTGTCGATGTCACGAGCGGTGACGTGACCCGGCTGCACGGCGAAGGCTCGATCGCGGGCCTGGCGGTGTCAGGCGACCGGTTGGTGACTCTCCACAACGACCTGGCGGGCCCGTCGGAGCTCTACGTGAGCGCGCCGGACGGCGGCGGCCGGAAACCGCTCACCGCGATCAACGCGGAACGACGGGCGGCGGCCCGAACGGGAAGCTATGAGCAGTTCACGTTCGCCGGCTGGAACGAGGAGACGGTACATGGCTACCTGGTGCGGCCGGTCGACTTCGACCCCGACCGCCGCTATCCGGTCGCCTTCCTGATCCACGGCGGACCGCAGGGCTCCTTCGGCAACAGCTTCCACTACCGCTGGAACCCGCAGGCCTACGCCGGCGCCGGCTACGCCTCGGTGATGATCGACTTCCACGGCTCGGTCGGGTACGGGCAGGACTTCACCGATTCGATCCGCGGCGACTGGGGCGGCAAGCCGCTCGAGGACCTGCGGAAGGGACTCGCCGCGGCGCTCGACCGCTACCCGTTCCTCGACGGCGACCGGGTGTGCGCGCTGGGCGCGTCGTACGGCGGCTACATGGTGAACTGGATCGCCGGGGCCTGGCCTGACCGGTTCCGTTGCCTGGTGAACCACGACGGCGTGTTCGACCTGCGCTCGATGTACTACACGACGGAGGAGCTGTGGTTCGTCGAGTGGGATCACCTCGGGAGCTACTTCACCAACGCGGACGGCTACGAACGCCACAACCCGGCCATGCTGGTGGACCGGTGGCGGACCCCGATGCTCGTGATCCACGGCGCGCTCGACTTCCGCGTTCCGGAAACCCAGGGGCTGGCCGCCTTCACGGCGCTCAAGCGCCGGGGCGTGCCCGCCCGGTTGCTCTACTACCCGGACGAGAACCACTGGGTGCTCAATCCTGCGAACAGCATTCAATGGCACGAGGAGGTGCTGGGATGGCTCGCCCGCTGGCTCGAACCGTGAAGGGATGCTGGTCGTCGACATCGGTTGCGGCTCGGGCTACTACGCCCGCCGCATGGCCGCGGTGGTCGGCTCGGAAGGCAGCGTGCTGTGCAACGACATTCAGCCGCAGATGCTGCGGATCGCGGAGGAACTCGCCCGGCGCGAGGGCGTCACGAACGTGTCGACGGTGCTGGGCACGGAGGACGATCCGAAGCTGCCCGAGGGCGAGGTCGATCTGATGCTGCTGGTCGACGTGTACCACGAGTTTTCGGAGCCCGAGGCGATGCTCGAGGCGATGCGGGAGGCGCTTTCGCCCGACGGTGTGATCGCTCTGGCGGAGTTCCGGCTGGAGGGCCGCACGGCGGCTCACATCAAGATCGATCACCGGATGTCGATCGATCAGGTGATGAAGGAGTGGATCCCGGCGGGCTACGAACTCGTCGAACGGATCGACTCGCTGCCGACCCAGCACCTGTTCCTGTTCCGCACCGCCCGGTAGAGTCGCCAGACGGGTCGCAGGCTTCTACCGGGTCGTCGGCATCGCCGCCGACACGGACTCGCGCCAGGCGTGGAGCCGGTCACGGAGTTCAGCGGCCTTCGCGGACTGCTCGGCGGCGAGATCGCGCTGCTCGCCCGGGTCGTTCTCCAGGTCGAAGAGCTGCACCGTGCCGTTCTCGAAGTACTCCAGCAGCTTCCAGGCGCCATCGCGGACCGCGCCGCCCGGGCTCTGCATCCCGTGGTTGCTGTAGTGGGGAAAGTGCCAGTAGATCGCTCCGCGCTCGAAGTCCTGGCCCTGGAGCGCCGCGGCGAAGCTCGTGCCGTCGACGTGCTGATCGGGTCTGGTGGGCAGGCCGGCCATCTCCAGCAGCGTGGGATAGAAGTCGGGGCTGATGACCGGCTCGTCGCGGACCGCGCCGGTCGGGCCCGCTCCCGGCCAGCGCACGATGAGCGGAACCCGGATCCCGCCCTCGTACAGCCAGCCCTTGGCGCCGCGCAGCGGCAGGTTCGACGTGGAGTAGGCGACGTCCAGCAGATCGGGGGGTATCTTCCTCGCGGGATTGCCGAGATTGGCCGCTGCCATCCCTCCGTTGTCCGAGTAGAAGACGACGATCGTGTTCTCGGTCAGCCCCAGCCGGTCGAGGGCGCTCTGCACGCGCCCCAGGCTGTCGTCGATGGCGGTGACCATCGCCGCGAACTCGACGTTGTCCTGGTGCTGCTTGATCTTGACGGTGTCCTGGGGCAGTACGCGGTGCTCTTGATGCGACGGCTGCTCCAGGAGAGCGTTCAGTTGCGCGCGTGAAAGCGGTTCGGGATCGTCGGGGTTGCCTTCCAGGAGAAAGGCCGGCCCGGCGGGGGGGTCCATTCGCGCCGCCTTCTCGCGGTACTTCAGGACGAGGTCCGGGCGTCCCTCGATCGGGTCGTGCACGGCGAAGTGCGACAGGTAGAGGAAGAAGGGGCGGTCCTGGCTCTGTTCGATGAACTCGACGGCGAAGTCGGTCAGGCGGTCGGTGAGGTACTCGTCTTCCTCGCCTTCG
>JAPVWO010000267.1 GCA_027493375.1 Candidatus Multivorans thiocomprendens
TGCGGGTCGCTGACGGTCTTCTGGACAACCGTGACCGTTCCTTCCCCGTCGCCCGGCGAAAGGAACCAGCGGGAACGGACGCAGAGGACGCGCTTGCCCTTGAACTCGGGAGTCAGGTCGTCGGCGCCGGCCATGTCGCCGACCACGCCACCGTCAGCGGTTCGCCACCAGGCCGCGCGGTCCATCGTGATGCGACGGCTGATGCCCTTGCCGGAGACGCGCTGGCGCAGGGTCCGGAAGGGGGCGTCGAGCGCTGTCGCGCGCTCTTCTACGCACATGGCCTGCCACTCGGGGCAGGCATCGGCGTCGGACAACAGGGCGATGACGCCCGCCATGGAGCCACGTACGGTCATCTCCGCCCGCACCACGGGGTAGTCGGCGTTCTCGATCGGGCAGGACTCGACGGTGACGGGACCTTCGGCCTCCCGGGCTTCGCATTCGGCGGCGGCGGGCGCCGGCAAGGCGGCGAACAGCGCGAACGCAGCCACAGCGACCAGAGCCCGGAGACCGGCGCTTCGCGCCGGATGCGGGTCAGAGGACCCGCGCACCGACAGGTGTCGGTGAAGGTCCGGTTGCCGGTGCGCGGGCCTTCCGGCCCGCTTGGGGCGAAGCCCCCTGGAATCCGCCGCCGGCCGGAGGCCGGCGACCTTTCGGGGCGGCGTTGGCGTGCTCATCGTCCTAACCTCCGATCTCGGATTCCGGTAGCGCGAAGGCGATCAGTTCGTCGGGGATCCGGCGGTTGCGGGCGCCGCCTCCGGCGATCACGATGTACTGCCGGCCTTCGTGCATGTAGGTCATCGGCGGTCCGTGAAACCAGACGTCGGTTTCCACTTCCGCCACGACCTCGCCCGTCGCCTTGTCGTAGGCACGCAGGAGGCCGCCGCTGCTGGTGCGGGGGTTGTCTGCGTCGGGCAAGGCCAGAAAGCCGATCAGGAGCGTGCGGGTGACGAGCAGACCGCCGTCCGCCGGCATGCCGATGTAGGTGGTGCCCATGTCCGGCAGGTTCAGGTGAGCGATCGCCGGATGATCCCTGGGGCCGGGACCCACGGGAACCCGCCAGAGGTGCTCGCCGCGATTCAGGTCGATCGCCGTGATCGTCCGGTAGGGCGGCTTCGTCAGCGGCAGCCCCCGCGGCCCCGCCGTGTCGACGTAGGCGATCACGTAGCGCCAGTCCGGACCGCGGGCCCGATCGGGCTCGATCAGGGACATGCCGGTCGGCCGGTGCTGGGACTCGACGAAGAGCACGCCCGTCATCGGATCGACGGACGCTCCGGGGTGGTTCGCGCCGCCGGCCGCCCCCGGGACCACCATCACGCCTTCCTTCCCGCCCTCGCCCCTGACGATCAGCGGCGGGAACATCGGCGCCAGCACCAGCCTCCCGGCGATCTCCAGCGCCTCTTCGCGCAGTTCCGGCGTCCAGTCGATCAGGTCGTCCTCGCTGACGCCCTGGCGTACAAAGGCCGGCGGTCTGGTCGGAAACGGCTGGGTCTCCGCCAGCTTCTCGCCCGGAACGGTCGACTCGTGGTTCACCGGCCGGTCCTCGATCGGCCACACCGGCTCGCCGGTGGCGCGGTCGAAGACGTACGTGAAGCCGGTCTTCGAAACCTGGGCGACGGCCTTGATCAGCTTGCCGTCGACGACGATGTCGAGCAGGTTCGGGGCCGAAGCGATGTCGTAGTCCCAGATGCCGTGGCGGACGGTCTGGAAGTGCCAGACGCGCTCGCCCGTCTCCGCGTCGACGCAGACCAGGCTCTCCGCGAACAGGTTGTCGCCCGGCCGGTCGGCGCCGTAGTAGTCGTTCGACGGCGTGCTGGTCGGCAGGTAGACGTAGCCCAGCTCGTGGTCCGCGCTCATCGACGTCCACACGTTCGCGTTGCCGGCCGTGCGCCAGGACTCGTTCTCCCAGGTCTCGACGCCGTACTCGCGCCGACGACGATCGGCGGCGCGCCGTGGGTGATGTGGCGGATCGCGTACTCGCCCGAGCCGAGGTCCTGGGCCAGGTCGACGACGCCGTCCTCCCCGAACGCCCGGTCGGCCTCACCGGTAGCGGCGTCGACCGAGACGAGCTGGCGGCCGATCGTCGCGACGAACACGCGCTCCTTCTCGCCGTCGGTCCAGTACTCGATGCCGCGGGCGCCGACCGGCCGCATCGTGGTGCCGCCGCGCTCCCAGGTCTTCGGGTTGTAGACCCACTTCTGCTCGCCGGTCGCCGGATCGAGCAGCGCCACCTGCCCGAGGCTGGTCGGCGCGAACAGGCGGCCGCCGATCATGAGCGGCACGGAACGGTAGAACCCGGTGTCGTAGCCCGGCAGCACGTCCAGCGGAACCTCGTGGTCCGCGGTCCGCCAACGCCAGGCGATCTCGAGCCGGCCGAAGTTCGAACCGTCTACCTGGGCCAACGGCGAATAGCGGCTGGACGCGTGGTCGCCGCCGTGGTGCCGCCACTCTCCGTGGGCGGACTTGCCATGCTGCCGCGTCTCCGCCCCGACCGCCACGGCGACGAGCCCGATCGACCAGGCGATGCCCGGTCCCACGATGCGGAGCACGTTCATCGAATGCGCTAACCTACCGTACACGAACCTTGATCGAGAAAGGCAACTTCCCCATGGCCGAACAAGACCTGAGCCGCCGCAGCGTGCTCGGCGCCGCAGCCGCCGGCGCCGGCTTGATGATCGTTCCCCGCCACGTCCTCGGACGCGGCGAAGAGGCGCCCGGCGACAGGCTGAACATCGCGGCCATCGGCGCCGGCGGCAAAGGCCGGAGCGATGTCGCCGGCGTCGCCAGCGAGAACATCGTGGCGCTCTGCGACATCGACTGGAAGCGCGCCGAAGAGACGATGAACGCACATCCGAACGCGAAGCGGTACCACGACTACCGCGAGATGTTCGACGCCCACGACGACCTCGACGCGGTGCTCGTCTCGACCGCCGACCACACGCACGCCGTGATCACCGTGGCCGCGCTCGAACGCGGCCTGCACGTCTTCACCCAGAAGCCGTTGACGCGCACCATCGGCGAGGCGCGGATGGTCGGCAAGGCGGCCCGCAAGGCCGGCACGGCGACCCAGATGGGCAACCAGGGCCACGCGGGCGAGGGCACGCGTCTGATCCGCGAGTGGATCGAAGCCGGCGTGATCGGCGAAGTGGACCGGGTCGAGTACTGGACGAATCGGCCGATCTGGCCGCAGGCGATGCGGCGCCCCAAGGAAGTCCACGACGTGCCCGACCACGTCAAGTGGGATCTCTGGCTCGGCCCGGCGCCGGAGCGGCCCTACCACTCCGAGTACTACCACCCGTTCGCCTGGCGCGGCTGGTGGGACTTCGGCACCGGCGCCATCGGCGACATCGCCTGCCACGCGATGGACGCCGCGTTCTGGATGTTCGACTTGCGGGACCCGTCGTCGGTCTACGCGGAGTCGACGCCGCTGTTCAAGGAGACGGCGCCGGCCTCGACCCGGATCACGTTCGAGTACCCGGCGCGCGACGGCCGCCCGAAGATGACGGTGGTCTGGCGCGACGGCAACCTGACGCCGAAGACGCCGAAGGTGTGGGAAGGCAAGTGGCCGCCCGGCCGGAGCGGACAGATGTTCGTGGGCACGAAGGGCGTCATCACCGCCGACATCTACGCCAACGAGCCGGTGATCCACCCCGCGAAGCTGCACGAGAAGATCGCGAAGAGCCCGGTCCCCCAGAAGTACGACCGGACCGAAGGCCACTACAAGCAGTGGATCGACGCGATCAAGGCAGGCACGACGAATCCCGACGGCTCGAACTTCGCCGACCACGCCGGTCCGATGACCGAGACCGCTCTGCTCGGCAACCTGGCGGTCCGCAGCCAGCGGGAGATCGTCTGGAATCCGAAGAAGCTGAAGATCACGAACGGCGTCGAGGTGCCGCGCGAGTACATCCAGCCGACCTACCGGGACGGCTGGACGCTGTAGGCGGGGCGGCGGTCAGCTCGACGGCTTCGCGGCGACCGCGGCGACCGCGGCGTCCCGGTCGGTCTCGATGCCCACGATCAGGCTGAAGCCCGAGACCTCGAACAGTTCCTTCACTTCGTCGTTCAGGCCGCAGACGGCGAACTTCCCCTCGCGCGCCTGCAGTGCGCGGGCCACGACGAGTACGACACGAAGGCCGGCGCTGCTCATGTAGCGGGTGCGGCTCAGGTCGAGAACGACCGCCTCCCCGCCTTCCGCGATCCCGGACGTCATCGCCTGCTCCAGGTCCGGAGCGCTCGAGGCGTCGACCCGCCCTTCCGGCACCCAGACGGTCACGTCGCCAACCGTCTCGCCCCCGATCGTCGACTTCCCGATCTTGATGCTCTCGATCACGTACCCACCTCTTCTCTTCACGTCTTGTTTGAACTCAGTAGAACGGATGATGCGCCGTCGCGGTTGCGGCGGCAATATCCTGAACGGACTTCTGGATCGCCCGGCCCATCGCCTGGCCGATCAGATCGAAGCCCCGCACCAGCTCGATCCGGGCCGCGGCGTGTCGCAGCTCCCGCGGGCTGAGGATGACCTGGAAGGCGTTCGACGCATCGGCCAGGCAAATGAGGGCGACATCCCGGGGCGCGGGAATCCGGTCGCTCAGGAGCACATCGAGAATCCGCAGCTTGACCTCCCGCTCCTCCCGGTCGTCGACCATCGGATAGCGACGGCTGCCGAAGACCCACAGGAAGCTCCGATCCTCGACCCGGAGGATTCCCCGCTCGACCAGGCGCGCGAGCGCCGCTTCCTGGACCTGCTTGCTGCGGGCCGAGAGACGGACCACCCAGGTGCGGGCGTCGGCCTCGTCGGCGGCCTCCACGATCTCAGCCAGCGGACCGTCGAGTATCTCCTCGCCCACCGGCGTCGGATCGACGACGACGAGTCGCTGGAGGTCGCAATCCAGGCGTCCACGCAGCGCGAGGTCCATCAGGATCGCGCCGGCGAGCAGCAGCTCCATCACGTTGGGCGCGACGCGCTTCATCGCGCCGGAATCGTCGTCCAGGAGAAGAAGCAGAATCTCCTCCACGAAGGTCAGGTGGGGGCTCTCACTCACGTGGCTATGGCGCTCGCAGTTCGTTTCACGGAGAGGTCATATCCGCCGCGGGATCCTACAGGAAGGATGCGCTTCCTAGATCCCCGCCGCGTCCACCTGACCGGTCGGTTCCCGGCTGTCGCTGCTGACGGTGACCGTGAGAACGTCCGTGTCGTGGTACTGCTGGTGTTGCACCGAGGTCGAAACGTGCCGCAGCAGCCGCAACGACAGCTCGTTCTCGATGGGGACGGGGGCATCGGGCGCCATGACCACCAGCCGGTCTTCGATGTTGCGGCCACCGGGCGCCGCGATGAACTCGAGCTCGGCGGTCTGACGGTCGACTCTCGCGACCACGAGAAGGCTGCGTTTCCGGCCGCCCTCCTCCTCGTCGAGGCCGGCCAGGCTGAGCAACGCCTCTTCGCCCGCCGACCAGAGGCGATCGCATGCCTCGGGCGTCCACCGCGCCCGTTCCGCCAGGCTCCGGAGAAAGCCGCCGATCCGTGGGCCCGAGGCGGCGTTCACCTCGACCGCGAGCCGGCGACGGCGCGGGCCGGTCGATTCGAGGAAGGCGGTCAGCCCGATGGCCGTCAGACCGCCGGCGGTCATGCCGTTGCCCAGGATCGACGCCGCCCAGCCGCCGAGCTGGTCGCTGAAGATCAGGTCGTTCTCGAAGCCGACGCCGATCCAGAACGACACGCCGACTACCAGCGCCTTCCGGTAGTCGATCCCTCCGTGACCGGCGATGCGCGCGCCGAGCACGAACAGGATGGCGATCAGCACCAGCCCGTACGCGCCGACGACCGGACCGGGAATCGCGAGGATCAGCGAGAGCGCCTTGGGCAGGAAAGCCAGGCCGAGAAAGATGATCCCGATCCACATCCCCACCCGGCGCGAGGCGACGCCCGTGAGTTCCGTGACCGAGATGCTGCTCGAGTACGTCGTGTTCGGCACGGTGCCGGCGATCCCGGACAGCAGGTTGCCCAGTCCGTCGGCGGCGACGGCGCCCTGCACCGCCCGGTAGTCGGGCGCCCGCGGCGTCCGCCAGGAGACGCGCTGGATACCCACGGCATCGCCGATCGTCTCCACCGCGCCGATCAACGTGACGATGACGAAGCCCGGCAGCAACGCCCAGAAGGCCGGCCCGAAGGACAGGTCGAACCCGGGCCAGCCGCCGGCCGGGGCGCCGATCCAGGCCGCCGCGGCCACCTGCTCAAAGTCGTAGAGCCCGAGAAACGCGGCGACGATCGAGCCAGCCACGACGCCCGCGACCGGCGCCCACAACCGCCCGATCCCCCTGGCCCGCAGGCCGAACCCGGCCATGACCGCGATGGCCACGACGAACGTGATCGGACCGGCGGCAGGGGGAGCGTCGTCGGGAACCAGGGTCAACTGGTTGAACATGATCGGCATCACGCTGACCGAGATCAGCATGATGACCGTGCCCGTGACGGTCGTCGTGAACAGCCTCCGCAGCAGCAGGAGCCGCGCGGAGAGCAGGAACTGGAACAGCGACGAGACGATGACCAGCTTGGCGAGCAGCATGGGACCGCCCTGGCTAAGGGCGGCGATGCTGACCGCGATGAACGCCCCCGAAGTGCCCATGAGCAGGATGAAGCCGGCGCCGATCCGCCACAGACGCACCGCCTGCAGGATCGTGGCGATGCCGCTCACGAAGATGGCCGCGAACACCGCCCAGGCCAGGTACTCGTCGCTGCCCCCGGCGGCACGTACGATGATCGCCGGCGTCAGGACGATGCCGGCGACGCAGAGGGTCGCGTACTGCAGGCCCATCGTCGCGGCGAGAACTGTCGGCGGCCGGCCGTCCGCCTCGTAGCGAACGCCCGCGCCCGGGCTCCTTGCCGCGCCGGTCATGCCTGGTACAGCGGCGCGTCGGGCCGCCACGGAGACCGCTGTCCGCTGTAGACCGGCGGGCCGTTGCGGAAATGGGAGGCCTCGTCGAGCGTCTCGACGAAGGGCATCCGCCGCGGGTAGAGATCGCCGTCGCCGCGCGGCCGCGGCCCCGCCTTCGAGACGTGGCCCCAGAGCGGGTGGCCGACCACCTCCTCGGCGATATGCGCCGCCTCGATCAGCTTGTCGAGCCTGTAGCCCGTCTCGATCCCCAACTCGTGGCAGAAGTCGACGAAGTCCTCCGTCGGCACATGGCCCGCCGCGCGGCCGTTGCCGCAGTAGGGGCAGCCCCCCATGCCGCCGATCGAGGTGTCGAACTCGCGCACGCCCAGCTTGAGCGCCTCGTAATAGCTGACCATCGCCGCCCCGCGGGTGTTGTGCAGGTGGCAATGGAAGTCCGTGATCTCGGGCCAGCGCTCACGGATCGCGAGGAGCGTCTCCCGCACGGTGTGCGGCATGTTCCAGCCCATCGCCTCGATGATCGCGCACCGGCTGACCCGGAAGCCGGCCTGGTGCCAGCGGTCGATCATCAGCGCCATGAGGTCCATTCGCTGCTCAAGCGTGAACGCCCCCTCGAAGTTCGATCCGAACGGATTGCCGATCGCCACCGCGCCCGTCTCGGCCCCGCGGGCCCGGGCCTGTTCGATCAGCCCCGGGATGCGCTCGATCTGCTGCGCCTGGGTCGCGTTGTAGTTGCGCCGGGCGAAGGTGTCGCAGAGCTCGACGTGGGTGCCGAACCTGCGCTGCCGGACGTCGAGCTTCGGGTACCAGCGGTCGGCGCGGTCGAATCCGATCTTGTTGAAGATCGCGGCGGTGTAGCGCACGCCCGGCTTCGGCGCGAAGCGCTCGGCGATCTCGTCGATGCAGGCCATCTGCGGCGTCCACTTGGGGTGCGCGTAGGAACCGATCGAGATCACCCTGGCGCCGGTCTCGCCCAGCGCGTCGAGCAGCCGCAGCTTGTCCTCGACCGGAATGTCCGCGCTCTCGATCTGCAGACCCTCTCTCATCGTGTCGTCCGTGATCGTCACGGACTTCGGTAGCTGGCCCATCGCCTGAATCCCCTTTCTGTGCCGGTGCGCAGGACGGGTACCTTATCGCCGCGAGGGACGACGGAGAACGGCAGCCCGCCGATTCCCCTGTGGCAGGATCGACCCGTGCGAGGACGCCTGCTTCCCTACCTCGTCCTCGCCGCCGCAGCCACGGCCGTGCTGCTGCCCGGCATCGGCAGCCGCGACCTCTGGAACCCGGACGAGCCGCGCTACGCCGAGGTCGCGCGTGAGATGCTGCTCGAGCCGCGGGCGATCGAGCACTTCCTGGTGCCGCGCCTGAACGGCGAACGGTACGACCACAAGCCGCCGCTCCACTTCTGGAACATCGCCCTGTTCGGCGCGCTTCGCGGCGGCGTCGACGAGGTGGCGGCCCGTCTGCCGTCGCTCCTTGCCGGCATCGGCTCGGTGCTCGTCGTGTTCGCGCTCGCCGGCCGGCTGTTCGACCGGACGACCGCCTGGCTGGCGGCGCCGATCTTCCTGACCTCGGCCCTGGTGATGTGGAACGGGCGAGTCGGCCAGATCGACATGACCCTGACCTTTCTGGAACTGCTCGCCATCCTGTTCTGGGCCCGGGGCCGGTCGTGGGCGCCGGACGATCCGGGCCCGCGTCCCGGCGGCCAACTCGCCAATCTCCCGTTCTTCGCCTGCCTGGGGCTGGCCACCCTGGCCAAGGGGCCGGTCGGGCTGATCGTGCCGCTCCTCGCGGTGGTGACCTGGCTCGCGTTCGAGCGCGACCGGGCCGGCGTCGCCGAGCTCCGGTTGGGGCGCGGACTCCTGCTCTGGGCCGCGATGGTCCTGGCCTGGTTCGGGCCGGCCGTATGGATCGCCGGACAGTCCTACTTCGACGCCCTGATCCTCGACCAGACCGTGTCGCGCTACGCCGAGGCCACCTACCACCCCCGGCCCTGGCACTACTACTTCCGAACCCTGCCCGGCACGTTCGCGCCGTGGACGCTGCTGGCCCCGGTAGCGGTTTACGCCGCCTTTCGGGTTTCCCACCGCGAGTCCGCCGGCCGCGAAGCGCGGGCGGTCCGCTTCCTCATGATCTGGATCGCCAGCACCTTCGTCTTCTTCAGCGTCTCCGGCGGCAAGCGGACCGTCTACCTGCTGGCGCTCGCGGCGCCGCTCGCGATGCTCACGGCCTACGGGGTACTCGCGATCCGGGACGGCTGGCCGCGCTATCGCGCGGTGTTCCTGGCCTCGGCGGCGGCCGTGCCTCTTCTCTTCGGGGTCGTCGTACTGGCAGTACCGGGCGCGGCCTCGGACCTCCCCGACGGATCGATCGCGGAAGGAACCATAGCCTCGCTGCAGGCGGTCGCCGCCATCCCCCTCGTCGCGGGTCTGATCGGCGTGTACCTGGCGGCCCGGCGGCGGCCCGACCTGCTGGTCGCTTGCCTGGCGACCGCCCTCGGACTCACCATGTCGGTGACCGCCGTGCGCCTGCTGCCGCTGGGCGACGCCTTCAAGTCGGCCCGCGCCCTCTCGAGCGATCTGGTCCAGTGGGCGGAACCCGACGAACCGTACGCGATCTACCCTGTTCCCGACGCCGCCTTCCTCTTCTACACCCGCCGGTTCGCGGTTGACCTCCACCGCGGCGCCCTGGCCCACGACGAGGGCGACGAGGAGGCCCTGCGACGTTACGTCGCCCGCACGGATGGGCCCGTCTGGCTTCTCATCGAACGGGACAACCTGGAGCGTCTTTCCCCTCCGCTCGACCTGGTCGAGGTGGCCCGCGACCACGATCCCGAGCAGGGGCACGTCCTGCTGACGACTCCGGAAGCGGCCGCCCGCGTTGCCGCGGCCGGAAGATCCGAGCGATGAACGACAGCCGACGGCTTGCCGACCAGGGCCTCTTCCTGTTCCGGCGCCGCAGCCTGTTCGTCGTGTCCCTGCTGCCCGCCGCGGCGCTGGTGGTGCTCGAGCGCCGGTCGGCGGCACTGCCCGCCGACCCGGGACTCGGCTGGCTCGCGCTCTGCCTCGCGGTGTCCCTGCTCGGACTCGGCGTGCGGTGGGCGGCGCTGGGTTCCGCGCCTCCTGGCGCTTCCACTCGAAGCCGCAGGGCGCCGAGCGCCAGCCGCCTGAACGTGACCGGCATGTACTCGCTCTGCCGGCACCCGGTCTATCTCGGCAACCTCTTCGTGCTGACGGGCTTCGCGCTCGCCCTGAAGTCGTGGTGGTTCGTGCTCATCGCACTGCTCGCCTACTGGCTGCTCTACCAACGGGTGATCGCCGCCGAAGAGCGTTTCCTCGGCGAGCGCTTCGGCGCGACCCACCGCCGCTGGTCGGAGCGAACGCCTGCTTTCTGGCCCCGGCCCCGATTGTGGCTGGCGCCGGAGATCCGCTTCAGTTGGCGGACCGTCGGCCTCCGGGAGTACAACTCCCCGCTGCTCATCGCCTCGACGTTCCTGTTCCTGCGGATGGTCGATCAGGTCGTCGTCGGCGGCCTCGGCCCGAAAGCGTGGCTGACCCGGGATCTCGGCCTCGTGGCGGGAGTCCTCGGGCTGATGGTGCTGGTTTCCGTCGCGCGGCGGGCGCGCAAGCGCGGCCGCTCGGGCCACTAGAGGTCGCCGACCTTCGGCCGGAGCGATTTCCCGGCCGGCTCCGCCGGCAGCGGGTCAGAAGACCCGCGCAACCAGCGTTCGAGGGCCAGGCGGGCGCCGCGCGCAATCCCGCGCCGGGGCGCGTCCGGCTCCTTTGCGCCCGGCGGTGCGCGGCGTATGCTCCCCCTGTTGCGAGAATGCTCGAAGCCAGCAAACGAACGGCGCTGCTCGTCGCCCTGCTCGCGTTCGCCGCCTTGCCGGCCCGGACCGAGGACCTGTTCCTTCCTCCCGACCCGGCCTCCGGCGGGGCGCCGGGCGAGCCGGCGGGCGTTCCGCAAGCCGCCGGAGCGGCGCCGGCGGTCGCGGGCTCGCCGGCAGCGATCCTGCGCCAGCGTCTGGCGCGAATCGACCGGGGCCTGCTCGAGCGCGCCCGCGTCGCCGCGGCCGCGGGCGCCGCCCCGGCCGACCTTCTGGATCTGAACCTGTTCGACGACGCGAGCTTCCGCGTCACCGACCTGGAAACCGCTCCGACCTCGGCCGGATTCGCGCTGACGGGAAACCTCGAAGGCGTGCCGTACGGCACGGTCGTCATCGTGGTCAACGGCGAGGAGATCGCGGGTTCCGTGCGCGCGCGGGCCGGCTACTACTCGATCGAGCGGGTCGAGGACGGTCACGTCGTCATCCGTCAGGTCGACGAGAGCGCGCTGCCGGAACCCGCGCATCCACTGGAAGCGCCGCCCGGTTCTCCGGACCCGCCGGGCGGCGCCTCGCCACCGGGCGCCGCGCCGCTGGCCGCGCTGCCGCCCGGGACCGGACGTCCGCGGGGCGCGGCCGCCGCCGACCCGCCGTTCGTGGCGAACCCGCAGATCCAGGCCGCCGAAATCGACGTGCTGATCCTCTACACGTCCGCCTTGCTGTCGGGCCGGCGCCGGACGGCGCTGGAGACGACGATCGACCTCTGGTTCGCCGAGACGAACAAGTTCTTCGCCGACAGCGGAGTCAACGCCAGGGTTCGCCTGGCTCTCATGGCCGAGACCGGCTACGAGGAAACGAGCGACTCGACCGACCTCATCCGCCTGGCGCTGCCGGCGGACGGCTACATGGACGAGGCGCACGCGCTGCGGGACGCGGTGGGGGCCGATGTCGTCCACCTCGTCGAGGCGAGCGCCAGATACTGCGGAGTCGCCTACGTCATGAAAAGCATCTCCGCTGGTTTCGCGGACTCCGCGTTCGGCGCCACCGCGTTCGACTGCGGCGCCGTCGTGTTCGCCCACGAGCTCGGCCACAACATGGGGTTGAGGCACGACCGCTACCAGAACAATCTCGAGAGACTGGGGAACTTCGCGAACACGCCCCACGCCCACTCCTACGGTTACGTCAACCTGGGCCTTCTGACGGATCCGGCGCCCAACCGGGAGCGCGCCTGGTACACGATCATGGCCTACCACACGATGTGCCGGCACCTGGATCTCTCGTGCCGGAGGTCCGGCTACTTCTCGAACCCCAACCTCCAGGTCACGAGAACCGGCGACCTCCGCGGCGTTCCCGCCACGGCCGACTCGAGTCTGATCACCGGACCGGCCGACGCCGCCGCCACCCTGAACGCTTCGGCGCCGGTGGTGGCCGCGTTTCGCGCGCGGCCGACGGCCGCTCCCGCCGTCGCATGGCTACGGCGCACGACGGAGGAAGACGCCTTGGGGGGGACCGGGCCTCCCGGCTGGACCGCGGCGGACACGCTCGGCTGGCGCGTCGCCTTCACCAAAGACGTCCGGAACGTCTCGGCGGACGACTTCGCGCTGACCGGCTCGAGCCTCGGTTCGCCCACCATCACGGTGACGGCCAGAGGAAGCAGCCAGCGCGCTTACGACATCGAGGCCTCGGGCGGCGGGCTGCCCGGCTTCGACGGCGCGGTCGAGCTCGGCTTCGCGGCCGCCCAGGACATCGAGGATCTGTCCGGCACGGCGCTTTCCACGGCCTGGCCCGCCGGAGCGGAACGCGCCTACAACGTCGACAACTCGGGGCCGGCCGCCACCGTCTCGCCGGCGACCGCCGGCGCCTCGCCCTTTCTCGTCACCGTGGCCTGGAACGAAGCCGTGAACTGGGATGCTCCCGTCGGCATCACCTCGCCGGGCGTCTCTTTCGATTGGCACGACTCCACCGGCGACACGGTCCGGACCGCCGCGGCCACCCTCCAGGACGCCGCCAGCGCGAAGTCGCTCGCTCTCTCCATTCCCGCGTCCGAAGTCGCCGACCGCCTCCAGCACGCCAACGCGGCGCGAACCGCGTCGATCTCCTTCGACCCGGCGCTTGCGGGCCCCTCGCTATCGATCAGCGGTCTGGCGAACGGCTCGGCGGCCGAGAACGCCGCCTGGTCTTCCGCCACGCCGACGCTGGGCGGCGGCCCGGTGGGAACCGTCTCCTGGTCCTTCCAGGCGCGGGACGAAGGGTTCTCGATCGATCGCGCCACCGGCGTCGTCACCCTGGCGCCCCGGGACTACGAGAACGCGCTGGACGCCAACCGGGACAACGTGTACGAGGCCACCGTCATCGGCGCAGACGCCAACGGCAACTTCGCCGCGGCGTCCGTTTCGGTGACGGTGACGGACGTGGTGGAAACCAGGGCGCTCGACATCGCCGGCTTTTCCGGCGGGAAGCACCCGGAGCGAATCGCGCTCACCATCAGACCCCGCATGCGCGGACGGATCGTCGACCGCGGTGGAGTGGACGTCCTTGACGACGGCCCGTCCGGGGCCGTGACCTTCAGCGCGACCGGAGCGGACGCTTCCCAGTTCACCATGTCGGGCGGCGCTTTCGTGCTCGCCGCGAAGGACTACGAGAATCCTCAGGACGCGGACGGGGACAACGACTACGAGCTGACGCTTGAGGCCACGGACGAGGACGGGAACCGGAGGACGGAAAGCATCACAGTCCGCATCATCGATCAGCTTCCCCGCCCTTTGGCGCTGTTGAGTCCG
Source organism: Candidatus Multivorans thiocomprendens (assembly GCA_027493375.1). Lineage (GTDB taxonomy): Bacteria > Acidobacteriota > Thermoanaerobaculia > Multivoradales > Multivoraceae > Multivorans > Multivorans thiocomprendens. The sequence continues at coordinate 13,494 of JAPVWO010000267.1, forward strand.
GCGAACGGCGCGGTGAACGAGAACTCGGCGTGGGCCGGGGGCGCCCCGACGTTTCGAGGCAGCCCTTTCGGCGTCACGACGGTGACCAAGTCGGGCGTGGACGCGGCGCTCTTCACCCTGGATTCGCTGAAGAACCTGAGCCTGCCGGCGCAGGACTTCGAGGCGCCGAAGGACGCGAACAAGGACAACGTCTACGAAGTGACGGTGAGGCTCACGGACGAAGAAGGCAGCTTCGCCGAGAAAGAAGTCGCCGTGACCGTGAGGAACGTGAACGACGCGCCTCCGCCGGCGCCGCAGCCGCCACCGCCGCAGCCACCGCAGCCGCCACCACCGCAGCCGCAACCGCAGCCACAGCCGCAGCCGCAGCCACAGCCACAGCCACAGCCGCAGCCGCAGCCGCAGCCGCCACCGCAGCCGCCACAGCCAGCGCCGCAGCCGCAACCGCAACCGCAGCCGCCGCCGGGGCCACCACCGCAGCC
>JAPVWO010000268.1 GCA_027493375.1 Candidatus Multivorans thiocomprendens
GGTTGCGGCTGGCCCCCGATCCCTGAGCGGCTAGACTCGAGCGGCACATGCCACACCAGCCAGAGCAGTTGCGGCTGGCCCCCGATCCCTGAGCGGCTAGACTGGATCGGGGCCCAAGTACCAGCGATCACTGGTACTTGGGCCCTGTCCGACTCGCCCCAAACCTGACACGTCGCCCTCAGAAGAGCGCCAGCTGGCTAGGTTTTGCCGTCCTGCGCCGGCGACGCCCGACGAAGACCCGGGCGTTCTCATACTGCTTGTCGGTGACGGAGACGATGTGGACCTTGCCGCGCCTCGGCAGCGCGCCCCGGACCCTCCGAATGTGCGCCTCTACGGCCTCTTTGCTCTCGGCGAAGCGAAGATAGACTGAGAACTGCGCCATTTCGAAGCCTTGGTCCAGCAGAAACTGTCGAAACTGGGTCGCCGCTCTACGCTGGCTCTTCGTGCCAACCGGCAGATCGAACATCACATAGAGCCACATCATCCGGTACCCGCTCAGAGCGGGCCGCTGCCCGTTCAAGCCGGCGGCGGCAACGAGCGTTTGGGAAGCGCCAGGGTCCGGGTTTCCCCGGCGAGGCAACGAGTCAAGGAGAACGCCAATTCTCGAAGGCAGGCGGCCACGGGCCGATCCTTCTCGGCGTCTCTCAAGTCCACCGTCAGGATCTTCGCAAGTTCCGGCTTCGTTTCCTTATCGACTCGTGACCGCCCTGAGGCGGCCAGCTCGTGGACCAGCAAGTCGGCCACGGGGCGGAAAGGCTCCATCAGATCGTCCGCGAGGGCGAAACTGTTGCCTCGTTGTCGATGGGCCAGACCAAAGCTCGGGTGGAGCCCAGCGGTCATCACCGCCCTGGCGGCGCCGGCGCGCAGTACGGTGTAGATGTAGTTCAACATCCCGTTGGCGCCGCCTTCGCCGCGGCGACGGCGAAAGTCGCTTCCGAAGAGCAGTTTCCAGTACCGCCGCGCCGCCTGAGCTTCCACGTTTTCAGGATCCCCCGACCGCACTCGCCGCGCCATGGCAGCGACGGCCCCGTGGGGCGCTCCCACCGCGCGAAGCGTCTCAGCTTGGGCGCGGATCTTCGCGCTGACGATCTGTGCCCAAAGCCGCTTCCGAAGGGGCTTGGATGCCGCAGCCTGCTCCGCCATGCGGCCCGCCTGATCGTAGTGCCCATCAACTGGCCAAAGACAAGCTTCGGGCAAGTAGTTTGCAGCGCAGAACACCACCGGAACGCCCCGCTGGGCCAACGCGACCAGCAGGCTGCCCGAGCAGGTCACTCCGCGCCCCGTGCTGATGAGCGCCGCCACATCGTCCAAGGCCACCCGCCCGATCTCTTCGTCTGCCGCCGACACCGTCAGAAAGCCCCGATACTTGGCCAGGTGTCGTTCGTCGTCCTGAATCTCGACGATCCGCCCCACGGTCGTCACGCAGATGCACTCCGTACACGCCCGATGGCGTCGACGCGCACGAGACGCGCACCAGCGGCTTTGAGCCTGCTGTAGGCCTTGCGGAACTCGCCGTCCGCGGTGGCCGCAAAGTGCGGGGCCAAGCGAAGGCGATTCGCACTGGCTTCCAGCCGTACTACTCGATACGCGATCCGGCCGTCCCCTTCCTTGAAGTCAGCTTCGATCAAGTCGCCTTTGTGGACGACCATGACGATCCGAGCGCCGGTATGTTGCTGCCGCCACTTCGACTCGTAGCCGGCCTGATTGGCGGCGAAGACACTGACCGCTTCTCCGCGCCACTTTCCGTCAGGCGTTTCGTAGATCTCGATCCGATGATTGTCGCCCGGAAGGTATGCCTTCTCGAAGCTCCTACCGTGGCGGACCACCTGAACCGGCCCCTTGCTCTTCAGGATTCGAACTCTCCGGACACCGGTGCGCTTCGAGAAGGACTCCAAAGCCCGATGATACTCGGCCCCGCTACAGCCCTCCGTCAAGCACCGCAGTTCACGTCGGAGCGCCGGGTCACGAATCCGATCGACTTCCGCTTGCTTCAGGCTGATCAGGGGCTTGCGGGAAACGAGGTTGTAGTCCTTGCCGTCAACGTGCTCCTCCACCAGGCCATATGCCGTGTCTTCCAGCAGCCTGCCCGACGTAGCGCTTCTGGATAGATCGCCCCTGCCACCCGCGATGCCGTGGTCTGGTTTGTGACTGACGACGATACAGCCCAAGCGCTCCGCCAAACCCTGTCGGTAACCCTTGAAGGGCTCCGGAAACTCGCACTTCGGATAGAGACGGTCCAGGTCCAGTTTCTCCGCACGGCCCGACGCCTTCGACACGCGCTGTAGCAGGCCTTTGTCCGTGCAGGCGAGCACGAACGCGTCGACCGCATGATGCCGGTGGTCGAGGCGGTTCTTGCCCGCGCTTTCGGACGACGTTCCTGACCCGCTCAAGAGTCCGTTCAGCCCCCACTTTGCCCGCAGCATCGCCGTCAGCCTGCCCGGCGACGCTCGCACCTTCCCGCACACGAGCTCAAGGTACGTCTTCGCCAGTCTTGACAGGTGCTGCGTGTCCCTCAAGTGCCGAGATAGGAGATCGCCACCTTCGTCCCCGACCCTCTCAAGGGCGTCCGGCGCAAACCTCCACGCCTTGGCCGGCACAACCCGTCCGGCACGCTCGCCGATCTCGCTCAGTTCGTCCTCGCTCCACGCCTCGGCTGGCGTTTGGTTGCCCTTCTGCTGGTTGGCGGCACGAAGGCACAGGACCTTGTTCCAGAAGCTATCGTCGAGCGTCCGTGAATGAGGCAGCACATGGTCGATCTCGACGTCCTCTCTGAACAGCATGCTCTTCGAAATGGGCGACCCGCTGTAGACGCAGACTCGCTCGTCAGCCGGTAGCTCTTCATAGAGCCGCAACAGCAGGCGGTTCCGATAGGTGTCGCCAAGGCCCAAGCGGGCCAGTTCCTCTCTGAAAGCCTCGTTCCGCTTCCGACCGTCATTCTGCCGCCGCTGCAACTCCCGCTTCCGTTGAGCGCTCAGCTTCAGTTCGCGGGCCAGCTCCACGACGATCTCACCGGGCCGCCCATAGGTCTCGATCAGCGCGTTGACAACGGCCCGTAACTGGTTCATGCCGATGTGCACGGTCGGATTCGGCACCCGGCCGATGTTCTCCTGGCTCCCTTCCGGAGAGCCTGGCCACGAAATGACGTGACTCGGCAAAGCCGAACCGTAGTACGGCAATCGGTCCAGCTTCGACTCGGGCCGCCGATCCGAGTGATGATGACCCATCGCCGAAACGGCTTCGTCGTAGGTCAGAGGACGCTCATAGATCTCGCCTGTCCCCTTGTCCACGGCGTCTCTCGACTCGTGCTCCATCGTGAAGACCAGCTTGCTCAAGGCCGTCCGCCCGAACCGGCAGTGACCTTGCGGCAACCGAACGTTCGCAACCGCATTCGCTTGATCGCGACTCAACTCGAATCGACTCGTCAACCAGTCAAGCAGTCGCACCTCGTCGTCCTCAGCGAGCAGACGCTCGACGACCTCGACCTGCTGCTCCCGGTCGAGCTTCCTCCAACCGGGGCCGAAAGAACCTCTCTTCGCGAGTCTCGCGGCAGTCTCGTCCGGGTCGAGTCCTGTACGGCCCCATCCTTCGTGGTTGAAGCGGCACTCCTCCGAAATGCCCGCCGCTTGCTGGAGCCTCTCGAAAGCCACACAAGAGGCCCGGCTCATCAGAACGTCCGCAATCGCGTTCCGCTCCGCCACCGTCAACGCGCGCTCCGGCAGTCCCGGTCGGAGAACCCGAAGCTGGCACACGTCCTGGAGAATCCGGAACCGCTGGAACAGCGGATGCGCCTTGGGCGCCCGTTCACCCCGGTCGATGTTCAGGCCATGACACCGGACAACATCCGGGTCAGGAGACAACGTGCAACGCCCGACCAGGGGTTTCTTCAAGGGTCGCTGGTCGATGACGATCCTACGGACCCTTTGGAGTGTCTCCGGGCTCAACAACTCGGGCCCATGCCACTGCTGCTGGGCGAGCCAGATCGCGTTCAACTCATCTGCAAGCATGTCTCGCGTCGGATACAGGTCGTAGAGGTTCTTTGAACCTTGAGCACGGGGTCGAAACCGCACGGAACGTTGGCGGGACGAGCCAGGCGAACCGGCGTCCTTCAAGCGTCGGCCGAACTTGTCCCGGCCGTTCAGACGAGCGAGCAACTCACCCAGCGTCCTCGCCTGTTCAGCAACGAGCTTGGCCGCAAGCGCGGCCGACCCAGCCTTCACAGCCCCTCTCTCATCATCGGCGGCATCGGCCACTCTGTTCGATTTGAACCCCCTGCGCTGATTGAGGTGGAAGATGGCCCGTCCGATCTCCCATGGCTCGAGTCGCTGGTCCAGGGCAGCGGCCCGCAACCAGTAGGGATCGAACTTGTGCAACTCCTCCGCCAGCTTCCGGTCCTCGGGCAGGAGGCCGGCCTTCACGAGGACTTGAACCAAACGCTCGCGCCGGCGCACGAACCGATCTCGCCTCCGGCGTGCGGAACGCGCGGCACGACGTGACGCCGCCAAGGAGGCCTTTGATTGCGGGTCGCGCCCAGCTTCCTCGTTCGGCGTCAGAATGCGCACCCCGGCGCCAAGGACGCCCGAGGGATTCCCGGCCTCGTCAAGCTGGACCGCGCACCAGCCGATGGAGTTCGTACCCAGGTCCAGTCCAAGCCGATAGTCAGCAGCAGCCATGCACTCCTTCTCCAGGCTGTCCAAGTTGCCAGCGAGTTTGACACGAAGCCAAGGCCCGTAGTAGACAGCAAGGTGTCCGGGTGGGACACAGTTCTGGCCTAGCCGCTCAGGGATCGCTGGGGCCACCCGTGAACAAGCGCCAACGAGCGCACAAAATGGAGCCGGCGGGAATCAACCGCCGGCTCCCGCTCGTCTGCCAAAGGCCGCGGTGCCGGTCACGCCCTAGACGCACCGCGCTGGTACCAGCCTGGGGTTCGCCGCTCCGGCCTCGTTGGGCGCAGCGACCGCGACACGGGTGGTGTTCGGCATAGCCGCTGACCTCGCCTCAACCTCGCCAAACCACTGGCTCTCCTCCTCCATTTCCGCTACACTTACGCCTTGTCGTCGGGGGCGCCAGCAAGGTGCCCGAAGCCCCTCCGGCGGTCACATCCACCCGCTCCAAGGACCGGAAGACATGGCTGGCACACACAGACCTTGCCCACCTGACGCCCAAGGAGAGGCTGGGCGAACGGGTCGCCACGCTTGCCGTGCGCATCGATGCGACGACCTACCAACTGCTCGTCCTGATTCGCGCGTTCGACGAACAGGAAGGCTGGGCGAACGGCTTCGCAAGCTGCGCGCACCGGCTCAACTGGCGAATCGGACTCGCGCCCAGCGCCGCCCGCGAGCGGGCGCGGGTCGCCAGAGCGCTCGCCGAACTGCCGCTGATCAGCGAAGCGATGGAGCACGGCCAGCTCTCCTACTCCAAGGTCCGGGCGCTCAGCCGAATCGCCACGCCGGACACGGAGAAGTCGCTCGTCGACGCCGGCCGAGCAGGTACGGCGGCTCACGTCGAGCAGGTCGTCCGCGCCTGGCGCCGCATCGACCGGACCGTCGAGACCCGCCAGGACGAACTGCGCGACGCCACGAGCACGGTGTCGACCCACATCGACGAGAACGGCATGTTCGGTCATCCGCGGCGGGCTCGCGCCGGAGGCGGGCGAAGTGCTGTTGAGGGCGCTCAAGGCCGCCGGCGAGAAGCTCTTCGACAAGGACAGCGACGACCGCCCTCCCCTCTGCAAGCAGCGGGCCGACGCCCTGGCCCTGGTGGCCGAGAGCGCCCTCGCCGGCGGTCTCGTCCCGGCCCACGCCGGCGACCGCTACCAGGTGGTCATCCACGTCAACGAGGACGAGCTGCGAGCCCCCGAACCGACCCGCGAGGCGGGGCGCGAACCGCGCGTTTCCGCTGAAACGTGCGCGGGATGCACTTCCGCGGAAACGCCGCCGATCGGCCCGCCCCCGCACGGCGCCTGGCTCGGCGATTCGCACATCCGCGTTTCCGCGGAAACGGCCCGCCGCCTCGCGAGCGACGCCGCAACGGTGCGGATGGTCCACCGGAACGGCGAGATCCTCAGCGTCGGCCGCAAGACCCGCACCGTTCCGCCGCCGATTCGGCGCGCCCTGGAGTTCCGGGACCAGGGGTGCCGCTTCCCCGGTTGCACGTCGAAGCACTGCGACGCTCACCACATCGAACACTGGGCGGACGGCGGCGAGACGAAGCTGTCGAACCTCGTGCTCCTGTGCCGGCGTCATCATCGTCTGCTTCACGAGGGCGGCTGCGGCGTGCGCATGGACGCGCGGGCCGTCGCGCAGTTCCTCGACCGTCGCGGCCGGCCGCTGAAGCGAAGCCCAGCTCCGCCGCCCATCGGCCTCGAGGCCGCCCGGGACCTCGTCCGGCAACTGGAGGACGCCGGGATCCTCGTCACCGGCAAGGAGTCGATGCCCGCCTGGGACGGCGAGCCGATGGACCTGCGCTACGTCATGGACTGCCTCTGGCGACCGCCTCCTCACCTGGAGGCCGCGGCCGCGCGGGAGCAGGCGACCGGTCGGGCGGCGTAGAGCGGGGGCCAGATCACCACGCCCGATCTACGACATAGTCGCCGAAGGCCCTGTCCCAGGAGACGATTCGCAGATCGTGGTCCAACGCCTGGGCGATCAACATTCGATCGAACGGATCACGGCGCGGGCCGTCCCGGAGAGGCGCGCGCTTTCCGCCACCCACCAGAGCAGCGCGTGGGTGTCGATCAGGGCACGCACTCAGCCGCCTTCCCAGGCGGCGAGTTCATCCTCCGGCAGCGGGTCGAAGAAA
>JAPVWO010000269.1 GCA_027493375.1 Candidatus Multivorans thiocomprendens
TCCGCCTCGATCCCGGGGCCGGCGAAGATGATCGGCACGCGGCAGGAGCGCTCCCAGAGCGTGTACTTGCGCCACTGGTTCTTCTCGCCGAGTTGCCAGCCGTGGTCGGTCCACAGGACGATGACCGTGTTCTCCGCGTGCGGCCCTTCGTCGAGTGCTTTCAGCACCCGCCCCACGTTCGCATCGGTGAAGTTGATGCACGCCAGATAGGCCGCGACGGCGCGCCGCCACTGCCCCGTCGCCGTCACCAGCTCGTGGTCTTCCAGACCGCGCTCCGTGGGTGCGGACTCCGGCACGTCGTCGAGGTCGTTCGCGAGGTAGGGCGGCAACTCGATCTCGGCCTCGGGGAACTTGTCGAAGTACTTCTTCGGAGCGTAGAAGGGCGCGTGCGGGCGATAGAAGCCGCAGGCCAGGAAGAACGGCCCCGAGTGGTCTCTCGACAGGTACTCAGCCGCCCAGTTCGCGAGCTGTGTGTCGGTCGTGTCTTCGTCGTCGATGTCGAGGGCGCCCCAGTCGAAGCCGCCGCGGTCGAGCTGGTTCAAGGGGTAGTCGGGGGGCCACAGAAAGCCGCGGAAGCTGTGGTAGTAGTGCCACGACGCGGCCTCGTTCTGGCTCTGGTGAAACGTCTTGCCGCCGCCGGTCGCCTCGTAGCCGTGCTGCATGAAGTGCTGCGGCAGGGTCACGGCCCGCGGCATGGCGTCGCGCCAGACGTCGCCGTTGCCGTAGCAGCCGGACGTGGTCGGGCGCCGGCCGGTCATCAGACTCGCCCGGGAGGGGTTGCAGGCGGGCGTCTGGCAGTAGGCCCGTCGGAAGGTCACCCCGCGCCCGGCGAGCGCGTCGATGTTCGGCGTGAGCGTCTGCGGGTGACCGTCGAGGACGCCGATCCAGTCGTTCAGATCGTCGATCGAGATCATCAGGACGTTCGGGCCAGCCGCGCGCGGCTCTCGACTCCCCGCGCAACCCGCTGCCAGGGCGCCGAAGCCCAGACCCCCGAGCAGTTCGCGTCGCGAGAGCACTCCGCTCAAGGGGAGCCGTTTCCGCCAACCGAGATCAGTCCCGAGTCCCTGGTTGGATCGTACTCGGGATTCGGCGTTGGCAACTCGAGATCCACGCTGGCGAGATAGTCGTCGAGCATGCGTGAGAGCCGGCGAGCGACCTCGGGACGGAACCGGCTGAGGTCGGTGGTCTCCGCGAGATCCAGATCGAGGTCGTAGAGGACCTCGCGCCCGGACTCCAGCTCGCGGATGAGCTTGTGATGGTCGAGACGGATCGCTGTCTGAGGCGTGACGTGCTTCATGTTGCGATAGGCGCCGTAGTACCAGATGAGAGGCTCCGTACCTCGATCGACCTCGCCAGCTCCTTCGTTTGCCAGCACGCCGGCCAGACTGCCGCCGTCGAGATGGTCGGGAAGCCGATCTCCCGCTCCCAGCCAGTCGGCGATCGTCGGCAGGAAGTCGTAGCCGATGGCCGGCACGTGACTCTGGGTACCCGCGGCGATACCGGGACCCCGCACGATGAGCGGTACTCGAATGCCGCCTTCCCACACATGTGTCTTGCCCATCGACAGCGGAATGTTGCTGGTCACGGGGCGGTCGGATTCGCCACCGTTGTCGGAGGTGAAGATGACATAGGTGTCGCCGGCGATGCCGAGAGCGTCGATCCTGTCGAGGATCTTGCCGACGCTCTGGTCCAGCTCGTCGGTCATTGCGCCGTACGTACTGTTCGAGTGAATGACGCTCGAATAGCCGTGATAGCGCGAAACGGTCTCCGGCTTCGCCAGGACCGGCGTATGGACCGCGTAGTAGGAGATCTGCAGTAGAAAGGGGTGCTCAGACGCCCCGTGCTTCTCCAGAAAGGCGAGAGATCGCTCGGTGATCTCACCGGTGCGCTTGGGATCGGGCATGCCCTGCCTTCCGGGCGCGTTCGTCGTGAGGCCGTCGTGCTCGTCGTAGCCGTGACGAGCCGGCGAGCCGCCGCCCATGTGCCACTTGCCGATGTGGCCCGCGACGTAACGAGGATCCTGCTGCTTGAGAAACTCCGCGATCGTCAGCTCCTCATCGGCCAGATCGGAGATCGGGAGCGGCACGTGCATCGGCTTGTTGCGGTAGAAGTCGTCGTAGAAGAACTGGTACACCGCACGGCCGGTCTCGTCGGGCACGACGTCGATGATGTCGGTGGCTCCGAGCCGTGCAGCGGTCTTCCCCGTTTGAATCGACATGCGGGTCGGTGAGCAGTTCGGCGCTGGCGAGTAGGCGTTGGAGAAACGCATGCCTTGCGACGCCAGGCGCTCGAGGTGGGGTGTGCGGTAGAGGTCGCTCTTCGAGCCGGGGACGCGCTCGTCCATTTGCACCGAGGTCCCCGTCCAGCCGAGGTCGTCGGCGAGCAGGATGACGATGTTGGGGGATTCCGAGACTGCCGGGGAGGACACGACAGTGGCGAGCAGAAGGGCTACGAACTTCTCTCTCATTGGCTCCTCCTGAGAACCGGACCGACCAGGGGCGAGGATCGCCTCGTTTAGACCGTAGCAGTTGTAGAGTCGCCCGGATGGCCGGCAGGGACGACAAAGCGCGCGAGCGCGTGCTGGCAGGCATCGCGGAGCTCGGTCTCAACGAGAACCTGCTCGAGCTCGAGACCAACGGGTACACCGTGCTCCCGGGCGTGCTGTCCGAAGACCGGATCGAGCGCGCCAAGGCGGCCATCCTGCGGCGCGTTGAAAGGACCACGGGCAAGAAGGTCGACCCCGACACGGCCACGTCCGACGACTTCAGCGGCATGGCGTATCAGCACTACCTGATCTTCGAGGATCCGGTCTTCCCCGAGATCCTGCTGGAGCCGAAGCCGCTCGCGATGATCACGTATCTGCTTGGCGAGAGTTGCGTGTTGTCTTCCATGGGCAGTCACTTTCGTGGGCCCGGCGGCATGCCCCTGTCGGTGCACGCCGACGGGGTGCGAGTCGGCATGACCGAGACGTCCCTGGTCGCCAACTGCAACTACGCTCTGACGCCCTACAGCCGGGAAGCGGGCGCGCTGGTGCTCTTTCCAGGCAGCCATCGAAAGCAGCGCCAGCCCACGGCTCACGAGAACTGGATGGCGGGCCACGAAACCGTTCCGCAGATCATGGCGAAGAAGCTCGATCCGGAAGAGCTGGATGCCCTCGAGTGGACGGTGCCGCGAGGTGCCGTGACCATGGACCTCAATCCGGGAGATGCCGCGATCTGGCATGGCAACTCGTGGCACGGCGGTTGGCGACGGGAGTTGCCTGGCGCGCGGATCAATCTCGCAGCCTATTTCTGCCGGCCCCACCTCTCGACACAGGAGCGACGCGGCGATACCCGGTACCCCGAGGTGTTCGAGCGCTATGCCGACGAGCCCCGGTTTGCCCGTCTGATGGGAGAGAGGATCTTCAACGGCTGGCGTGAAGAAGGGCCGGACTTCACGGGCGCGAAGACTTCGCCCAGCGGCCTGTTCGACTGAGCGCCTACCTGCCCTCGGCCGCCCAGCGCTTCATCAGGGCGATGTTGCGGCTCAGGATGGCCGCGGATTCGGGGTTCGCGCTCACGCGCGCGGAGTACGCGGTCATTTCGCTGTCGTACATGGCTGCGGATTCCGCGCCATGGTCGTTCGTGCGCTCGATCCAGTCGTCCATGCGCTTCCTGAGTTTCTTCAATTGCGCCTGGTGCTTCGGATCGCCGGCCAGGTTCCGGACTTCGAACGCGAGCGGCGAAGACCGCCGTCCGCTTCTGGTAGTCCCGGGCGAGGATGTCGCGCGCGTGCATGTGGTCGGGAATCTCGATGCCGGCGAGTGCGAGCGAAAGGGCCGCGATGTCGATGTGCTCCACGAGGTCGTCGCGCACCTGCCCGGGCGCGATCGCCGGTCCGGCGATGACCAGGGGCACGTGCATGCCTTCGTCGTAGAGAAACTGCTTCCCCCTGGCATGGCTGATTCCGTGGTCGGTCATGAAGAGAACGACCGTGTCCTCGAGGTCGCCCTCGTCTTCGAGCCGTTCGATGACGTCGCCGACGAAGCTGTCGGTGAGCCGAACCGAGTCGAGGTACGCCGCCCAGTCCGCCAGCAGGACCGGATCGTCCGGATAGTAGGGCGGCAGCTTCACGTCGGAGGGGTCCGTCCTGCTCCCCAACAGCTTCTGGACACGGTCGCTGATCCGGCGGAACGATTCGAGCGATCGGCCGCGGTGCTTTCCGCCGGGGAGGTGGACCTGGGCGAAGAAGGGTTGGCCGGGTCGACGCTCACTCCAGTCGGGGCCGTCGTACATGGCCTGGTCCCACTCGAAGTTGTAGTGCGTCTTCCCGCTGGTGGCTCGGTCCGTGTTGGGCCAGCCGGTGATCGCGGTGTAGTAGCCGGCTTCCTGGAACAGCTCGGGGATCGGCCGGATGCCGGGAGGCAGGTGGATCTTCAGCTCCCCCTGGCTGCTGTTGTGGTGATGAGCGCCGATGGAGGTCTGGTACATCCCGGTAATGAACGCCGACCGGTTGGGCGAACAGACCGGCGCCGTGACGTACGCGTTCGTGAAGCGCACTCCGCGGCTCGCCAGACGATCGAGATGCGGCGTTTCGATCGCCGTCTCTCCGTAGGAGGAGAGATTGGCCGACATGTCGTCGACGATGATCCAGAGGATGTTCGGCGGCTCCGCTGCCTGCAGGGGAAGCGACGTCAGCGCTCCCAGGGCGACAGCGAGGGCGGCGGTCCCGAAGCGGTGAGTCGTCATGGCCCGTTTCTCCATCTGCGTTAGGATTCCGACCATCATGATTACAAGACGACAGGCAGTCAAGAGCGTCGCCGCAGCGTCGGTGGGGTCCGCCGTGGGGGCCGCCTTCAGCTTCGCGAAGACGAACCGGGCGAACCTGCTCTTCCTGTGCTCGGATCAACACCAGACCGCCGCGTCCGGCTGCTACGGCAGCAACGAGGCCCAGACGCCCCATATCGACGAGATCGCCTCCGACGGCGTCCGCTTCGACCGCGCCTACTGCAACGCGCCCGTCTGCGTCCCCTCCCGCGGGTCGATCGTTACCGGTCTTCACCCCTGCAGGCACGGGGCGAGGATCCTGAGGGACCCGCTGCCCAACGAGGCGCGCACGGTCGCCCACTACTTCAAGGATCACGGCTACGTCACCGGCGCGATCGGCAAGATGCACTTCGTCGACGAGACCCGGCGGCACGGCTTCGACCACAGGCTCCATCGAGCCGATCACGACAAGCGGCTCACCCGGGCGGAGCAGCAGGCGTTCCGGGACGATCAGTACGCGGCGTACCCCGCGGACGGCGGGTACGCGACGGGGCTGAGCGGTAACGCCTCGACTCTGCCGGAGAGGTACTTCCAGGACACCTTCTACGCCGAGGAGTCGGTCGCCTTCCTGCGCGAGAACAAGGACCGCCCCTTCTGCCTCTGGTCGTCGTTCTACATGCCGCATACGCCGCTGGTGCCGGCAAAGCAGTACTGGGACATGTACGACGGAATGACTCTCAGTCTGCCCGAGCGTTCCGATCGGGAGCTGCAGGACGGCTTCGAGGGGCACCTGATTCGCGCCAGGCAGCGCGGCTGGTACGACCAGAAGGACGACGACCTGCGCGACGCGATCCGCGGCTACTACGGCAACACCTCCCAGATGGACGCCAACGTCGGGCGGGTGTTCGATACGTTGCGCGAGCTGGGGCTCGACAAGAACACGGTGGTCGTCTACACCTCGGACCACGGTGAGATGGCCGGCGCGCACCGCACGTGGACCAAGCACAACATGTACGAGCAGAGCGTCAGCGTGCCGCTGATCGTGCGCATGCCGGACCGGATGGAAGCCGGGACCGCCCGCACGCAGCTCATCGAGCACACCGATCTGCTCCCGACCCTGACCGAGCTGTGCGGGCTGGGGAGTCCCTCTTCCGGGATCGACGGCCGGAGCTTCGCGCCCCTGGTCCAGGGCGGGGCGTACACGCCGCGCGAGCACGCCTACTCGGAGTACTACTTCTGCCATCGCAGCTTCACGGTGGACGACCGCTACGTCGGCAAGCCGCCCATCCTGATGGTGCGCACCGGCAAGTGGAAGCTCAACTACCTGAGCTGGGCGCGGTCGGAGTTGTACGACCTCGAGGCCGATCCGGGAGAGTTCAACAACGTGATCGACGACACCGGCAACTCCGGCATCGTCAGGGAGCTGACCGCCGTCGCCGAGCGCCTCTACGCTGGTTGAAGAAGCTCCGTATCATGCGGGCTCCATGACCTGCTGCGCTCCCTCGCGTGATCCCGGCCGGCCGGCCGGCGGCGCGGAGCCGGCCGCCGCGGCGCCGGCTCCGGCCGCGGAACCGAACGGTCGCAACCCACGCGGCGCGGTTCGGCGCCGCGTGCGAACCAGTCCGTTCACCAGTCCGCGGGTGAACGGAGGGAACATGGTCCGTCTCGACGGCGGCCGGTTCCTCATGGGCACCGACTCGGCCGATGCCATACCGGGCGACGGCGAGACCCCGGTCCGCGAGATCTTCGTCGACCCGTTCCGCATCGACGCCTGCGCCGTCTCCAACGCCGACTTCGCCGCCTTCGTCGACGCGACCGGCTACCGGACCGACAGCGAGCGGCTGGGCTGGTCCTTCGTCTTCGAGGGCCGCCTGTCGCGCAGGCTCCGGCGCACGGCGATCGAGGACCGTCTGCCGGGCGCCCGCTGGTGGTGCAAGATCAGCGGCGCCGACTGGCGACACCCCGAGGGACCGGGATCGTCGGTCGCGCGGCGCCAGGATCACCCCGTCGTCCAAGTGTCGCAAAACGACGCCGTTGCCTACTGCGGGTGGGCGGGATGCCGGCTCCCGACCGAGGCGGAGTGGGAGTTCGCGGCCCGCGGAGGAGTGGAGCAGACCGCGCAGCCCTGGGGCGACGAGCTCGAGCCCGATGGCGAGCATCGCTGCAACGTCTGGCAGGGCAGCTTTCCCGATCGCGATCTCGGGCTCGACGGCCATCGCGGCACCTGCCCGGTCGACGCGTTCGAGCCCAACGGCTTCGGCCTCTACAACGTCTGCGGCAACGTCTGGGACTGGTGCGCCGACTGGTGGAGCCCCAGTCCCGCCGCGCCGGGCACTCGCAATCCGCGCGGTCCTGCCGCCGGCACGGCACGCGTCACCCGCGGTGGGTCGTACCTCTGCCACGTCTCCTACTGCAGTCGCTACCGCCTGTCGGCCCGCACCCACAACACGCCCGACAGCGCGGCGGGACACATGGGCTTTCGCTGCGCCGCCGACGTCGGCTGACGAGGCAAGCCGCGCTAGCTAGCGCGGTGCGGGCTCGAGGCCGACATCGTTCGCCGCGCCTGCCCTTTGGGAGCGACCCGGCAGTCTGTCGAGGCGACCCGGCAGGAGTTCGGTGAAGCGACGCTGCTCCTCGGGCAGGTCGACGACCTGCAGCACCTTCTTGCGCGAAGGGTTCCGCGGCAACATGGCCCGCAGCCGCTGCTTCGTGCCGGCGTGCTCGGGGACGTTCGCCAGATTGCGCCACTCGTTCGGATCGTGGTCGTGGTCGTAGAGCTCTTCACCGTCGGGATAGGTGGTGTAGCGCCAGCGCTCGGTGCGAATCGAGCTCCTGTCCGGCGCCTCGGAGGTGATCGCGGGGCGATCCCGCTCCGCTTCGGGATCCTCGAGCAGCGGCCGCAGGCTCTCGCCGTCGAGGTCCTCGCGCCCGGGCAGCCCGGCGAGATCCGCCAGGGTGGGGTAGATGTCGAGCAGCTCGGCGGTCCGGTCGCAGAGTTCTCCCTTCGCCTCGATCCCGGGGCCGGCGAAGATGATCGGCACCCGGCAGGAGCGTTCCCAGAGTGTGAACTTGCTCCAGTGGTTCTTCTCGCCGAGCTGCCAGCCGTGGTCGGTCCACAGGACGATGACCGTGTTCTCGGCGTGCGGCCCTTCGTCGAGCGCCTTCAGCACGCGCCCCACGTTCGCGTCGGCGTAGTTGATGCACGCCAGATAGGCCGCCACGGCGCGCTTCCACTGCCCGGCCGCCGTCACCACTTCGTGGTGGCCCAAACCGAGCTCCGAGGGCGCGGACTCAGGCACGTCGTCGAGGTCGTTCTCGAGCCAGGGCGGCAGCTCGATCTCGGCCTCGGGGAACCTGTCGAAGTACTTCTTTGGCGCGTAGAACGGCAGGTGCGGGCGATAGAAACCGCAGGCGAGGAAGAAAGGCCTTGAGTGATCTCTCGACAGGTACTCAGCCGCCCAGTTGGCGAGCTGGGTGTCGGTGGTTTCTTCGTCGTCGACGTCGAGGGCGCCCCAGTCGAGGTTGAGGCGGTCGAGCCCGCTCACGGGGTAGCCGGGGCCCACAGAAAGCCGCGGAAGCTGTTGTAGTAGTGCCACGACGCGGCGTCATTCTGCGATTGGTGAAACGTCTTGCCCCCGCCGATCGCTTCGTAGCCCTGCTGCATGAAGTGCTGCGGCAGAGTCACGGCCCGCGGCATGGCGTCGCGCCAGACGTCTCCGTTGCGATAACACCCCGATGTCGTCGGGCGCCTGCCGGTCATCAGACTCGCCCGGGAGGGGTTGCAGACGGGCGCCTGGCAGTAGGCTCGCCGGAAGGTGACGCCGCGCCCGGCGAGCGCGTCGATGTTCGGCGTAAGCGTCTGCGGGTGACCATCGAGGACGCCGACCCAGTCGTTCAGGTCGTCGATCGAGAATCATGAGGACGTTCGGGCCTCCAGGACGCGGCTCTTCACCGCCTGCGCAGCCCGCGGCCAGGGCGCCGAGCCCCAGGCGCTTGAGCACTTCTCGTCGAGAGAGCACTTGTCCAAAAGAAAGACACCGGCGGCCGGGCCGCCGGTGTCTGGGAATCTCAACGAAGCCCACTGTCCCTCGACGCGCTCAGAAGCGGAACCCCACCTTGACTCGAAGCTCGCGCGGCAACTGCCAGGCCGCGAGCGAGTTGATGGGCTCGAGGGTATTGGTATCGATCTCGAGCACCTTCTGCTCGTCGGTGACGTTGGCGACCTCGAAACCGAGCTGCCCTTCCCATTCGCCACGAATCGGGAAAGACCACATGGCCGACACGTCGAGAGTAAAGATGTCCCCCAGTTGCTGGCCGTCCCGCGGCGTGGTGAATGTCACGGTGTCGATCTCGACACCGGTCACCGGATGCGCAACGGTAGTGGAAGCAGACCGGCCGAAGTACCTGCCGGTGGTCGTTGCCAGGAAGCCACCCAGCGTCAGGGCGTGCTTGCCGAAATCCAGGCGTTTCATGGCGACGATGTTCATCCGATCGACATCGTGACTCAGCCGCCCATCCCGGAATCTGGTGGTGACGTCGGTTCCACCAGGTGGGATACCCGCGTCCTGCACCTCTTGATTCGGCAGCTCGATACCGCCGAGGCCCTCGAAGAGGTTGTTGGCGGAGTTTGCGTTTGCCGCGTTTCCTGTGGCCTCGCCGATGGTCAGGTTGGAGCGAAGCGCCCAACCGTTGCGGAATCTGCGATTGAGCTCGAGACTGAGGGCTTCGTACTCGCGGAAGGCGCCGGGCCAGTTACGCACCACGCGCACGACGTCCATGCCGTCAGCGGTGAACTGGTCGTTGCCAAAGAAGATGTCCTTGGTCTCGTGCCACACCAGGTTCGACTTGAAGACCCAGTTGCGCGAGAACTGCCAGTCCACTCCCAGCGCGACCTGATCCTTGTACGGATGGTCGACCGGCTGCAGGGTCTGGGTCTCGCCCGCCGGCCTCCTGCTCAAGCGGAAGCGGTCGTAGCGCAGGGTGGCGGGATTCCAGTTGTACTCGTCGAAGCTCTGCTGCCCGGTGGGTAGCACACTGAACTCGCGAAAGGCGAAGTCCAGGCCGATGTTCTGGTAGTAGCGTCCGATGCTCCCGCGCACCAGCAGCGTGCCGTCGGCATTGACGTCGTAGACCACCGTCAGACGCGGCGCCAGGTTGTCGGAATCGTGGACCCGCGTGCCGACGTCGTTGTCGATCGTCTCGGCGTCGTAGCGCACGCCCATGTGGAGGCTCCAGCGGTCGCCGACGTCGAGCCGGTCCTGCACATAGGCCGAACTCTCGACGCCCTCGCTGTGGGACGGCAGGGACTCCTGGAAGACCCGCACGCGCTGCGGTGTCACGTAGCCTCCGGGACATTCAAGACAGAAGTTCCGGCCGCGATACTCCTTGCCCACGTTGCCATAGTTGGTGAAGGCAATGTCCTGGATGTCGATGCCGAACTTGATCTCGTTGCGCCCCTTGAAAAGAGTCGCCGAGCCGTGGGCCGTGTCGCGAGGGAAGTCGTTGAAGCCGATCCCGTTCCCGCTCGTCACGCCGTTGAAGCGAGCGGCGCGAGCGTGCGCCAGATCGCGGTAGCGGAAATTGTTGTCGACCGGATTGTCGGAGCACTCGGGGCAGAGGTCGTCCGGATCCTTGGGGTACTTGAGAGTGCGAGGGAAGAGATCCTTGCGCTCGGACACCTTGACCTCGATGAAGGTCGAGCTCGTAGCGGCGAAGCTCCAGCTCGCAGTCAGTACGTTGGCGTAGAGGGGACGGTTCGTGATGGCTCTGAGGTCACCGGTGCGAAAAGGTGCCGCGATGCCCTCGCCGCGCGAATCGATCCACGTCCCCGCCAACTGGTGCCGATCGTTGGGCTGGTAGTTGAGCTTGAGGATGCGCGGCACCGATGTGCGACTGATGTCGGCTATCTCGCCGCTCGCCAATTGGTCCAGCAGGTTGTCGCTCAAATCGGCGTGAGCGGCGAAGAACCACGCCTTCTCGCGGAAAATGGGCCCGCCCAGCGACGCCTCGTAGCTGGGGATCTGCTCGTCCGGCCGCTCCAGCCCGAACTGGTTCTCCGCTCTCCACTTCGGATTCTGGCCGACGTAGAGAGCATCGCCGTGAAACTCGTTGGTGCCGGTCTTGACGGTCGAGTTGATGATGCCGCCGCTCGCCCGGCCGTACTCGGCGCCGAAGCCCATCGATTCGACACTCGTCTCCGACAGCGCCGACGCCGGCATGATCAGGCGCGCCTCCCCAAGCCGCCTGGTGTTCGAGGTGTCCACGCCATCGACCAGGACCTGCGTCTCGTTCTGAATGCCGCCGTTGATCGCGGGAGAAGTGTCGAACTGACCGATGTTCACCACTCCCGGCAGCGCGCGGATGGTGGCATTGTAGGCGCGGGTGGCGAAGGCGGCGTTCTCGACCACTTCCGACTTGAGGGCGCTGATCGCGCCGGTCTCGTACTTCGACACCAGCGGCGCCTCGCCGAGGACCGTGATCTCTTCCACGGTGCCCCCTTGCAGGGTCAGGTCGACTCCCCGGCGCTCACCCGGATTGAGCGTCGTCGCAAGCTCGGCTGTTCCCAGCCCCTCGAGCACCGCGCTGACGGTGAACTCACCCGCCTGCAGCAGCGCGAAGCGATAGCGCCCCTCGGCATCGGAGATGGCGGTCGTCGTTCTCTGAGGACCCTCGAGGGTCACCGTGGCCCCGGGCAGGCCCTCCCCCTCGGCGTCGAGAACGCGGCCGTCGATCGTCCCCGTCTGCGGGCCGTCGGCCCATAGCGGCAACGGAGCACACAGGCTCACGGCCAGAATCCAGATGCAGGCTCCAGGAATGCGGTTGGTCACGGCTGGTCCCTCCTTGTGTCGCTGGTCCTCCCTTGTCCTTTCGCAGGCGCTTCCGGATCGAGTCGACCCTGGTCACTCCCGCGCCATGCTGAATCGCCTGGCCGGAGCGACGGTGGGGCGTCACTGAATGCAGGCCTGCGCAAGTCACAGTCTATATCCAATCGTGTTTGATCTTCAAGCCTTGTTGGGGGTTCATCGGTGCCGCGCCGCGACCTCCCTCTCCTGGAAACGGGCGCCGCGGAGCGTGTTGCCCATCGAGTAGTTGGCTTCGTGGCAGGCGAACTCGTACAGCCTGTCGTTCGTGGCGGGCCAGGTGTACTCGCCGCTGTAGGGCGTCTCCCAGTCACCGCTCTCCACGGTGAACTCGTAGAGAAGAGTGTTCCCGTCGGTGAGAGAGAAGCGCTCGACGACGTGCTGATCGCGCGGGGGGGAGGGCTCGCCGAAGAGGGTGACCGTCCCCCAGCTCTCCTCCAGGAAGTTGGTCGTATCGACGACCAGCGTGTCACCCTCCCACCAGCCGACCGAATCGCCGCTGCGTGAGCGAATCTCCGGCGGCGGATGCCTGGCTTCGGCCCGCGAAGGGCTGAGTCGAATGACGCGCGCTTCGTGCATCCACTCGATGAGGATCATCACGTGACTCTCGGTCTGCACGATCGTCTTGAGGTTGTTGTAGTTCTTCGGCAGCACCGGAATCGTCGCCTCGAGCGTAAAGATGCAGCGATCGGCGATCGACAGCGATTCAGGCCCGTCGTAGGGGCCGGCCTGGAGATCGCGCCACCAGGCGGGGCTCGCGTTCCTGTCCGCCAGATTCCGCCGTACGTAGAGGCCCTTGCGACGCTCGCGCCCCCTCTCGGTGAGGGGCGGAAGGCGGCCGTCGGGCGGATCGGTAAGGAGCGATGTGCGGTACTTGCCGTCGACCGCAACCGCCTCCGTGCCGCGATCATGAAAGAACTCGTTGTAACCGCCCAACCGGCCGGTGAAAGGCGGGGGTGGGCGATTCGGATCGCTGGGGCGAGAGCCCTGAGCTGTTCTCTCGGCCGCGCTCCGTCTGATCTCTTCGGCCTCGGCGGGGGTGAGGAAGAGGCGGTTTCCGAACTCGGGACTCCTCTGCAGCGGCGTCAGGGTAGCGATGTCGTAGTTCCCCGAAAGATCGGGTTTGCCGCTGGCGGTTCGAGGGATCTCGCTCGCGGAGGCGACCCCAACCGCGGCCGTGACGACCACGAGGAGCGAGGCGATCCGGGTCTCGGCTTGGTGGCGCATCCGAGATCCTCCAGATGGGCGGCGTCGGCTGGCTTTGAGCCTAGTACCCTATCGGAGCAGTCAGCGCTCATGAGATTCGTTCGCCTCGCGTCCGTCACCGTTCTGGCTCTTCTTGCCGGGGTCGTAGCGGCTCAGGACCGGCTCAGCTCGGGCGACTACCTGTCGCAGGAGCTGCGCGCCCGAGTCGACGCGCTGGTGGAAGAGGCCGCTGTTCCGACAGACGACGTCGATGAACTGATCTCCAGGTTCCGGACTCTCTGGGAATGGGGGAACGCATACGCGCGAGAGCGCGGCCGCATCCCCGATGACTTCCCTCAGAACGCGTCCTACCTGAACCCGGCCTTGCGTGGGCGTGCCGGTCAACCCATCCCGGTCGACCGCATTTCGGATCTCATCGGCTACATGGTCCGGCAACTCCAGGTCCTGGACGAAGCCCCTGGAGGCCTGGGCAGCCTGACGATCTCTTCCGAGGGGCCCTTTCCAGCGGCAGGGTACGCCACGGTCACGCAGACCTACACCGTCGGGGACCGGCCGATCCTTGAAGGTGGCGGGCTGATCCTTGGCAAGGGGCGGCGAAACGGCGCCCTCTCCACGCGCGCCGCTGACGCCGACTTCGTCACCGTCCGCTCTTCGAATCCGAACGCCCGGCTCTCCGCCGTCGAGCCCTGGGCGCCCTATCCGGTTGGACTTACCGGAACCGTGATCGGATTCCGTCTGAGCGGCGCCGCGCTGCAAGAGGGAGACACGGTGATCGTGACGTACGGGGATCGATCCGGCGGCGGGCCGGGCATGAAGCTGCAGGAGTGGTCCAACGACGAGGTCCCGCTTCCGTTCCTGGTGGATCTGGACGGAGACGGCGTGCTCTTTTGGCCCGACTGGCCGTCGTTCGAGGTCGTCGGAGAGGAGAAGGTGAGATTCCTGAACGCGATCGCGCCGTCGGTGGTCGAACCGGGCGAGGAGTTCACGCTGACGGTTCGCGCCGAGGACCGCTTTCGCAACGTTGCGTCCGCCGGTCCGGGCGAACTGGAGGTGCTGCTGGACGGCGAGCCCTTCCGGACGCTCTCGGCCGAGTCGGAGGCGCTGGTGCAGATCGAGAATGTCGCCATCCGCTCCGAAGGCGTCCATCGGTTCGCGGTGCGCACGGCCGACCGGACCTTGCAAGGGGCCAGCAACCCGATCCTCGTCGAACGGAATCCGGCCCGGCGCATCTACTGGGGAGAGACGCACGGTCACACCGGGATGGCGGAGGGACAGGGTTCCGCCGAAGGGTACTTCCGCTTCGGGCGTGACGCGGCCCGACTCGACTTTCTCACGTTGTCCGAGCACGACCGCTGGCTCGACGACGGCGAATGGCGGACGCTGCAGGAGCTTGCCGAGGAGTACCGCGCGCCAGGGCGATTCACGCCGATTCTCGGGTTCGAGTGGACGAATCAGATGGCCGACGGCGGACACCACAACGTCTTCTTCCGCGACGTGCCTGGACGACGACGCGTCGGCACGCAGGAAAAGCCTCTGCTCGACGAGCTCTACGCGGAACTGCGAGCGGCGAACCGGAGTGACGACGTGCTGATCATTCCGCACGCGCATCAGCCGGGCGACTGGACCCGCAGCGACGGGGAGATGCAGAAACTGGTCGAGATCCAGTCGAGCCACGGCACGTTCGACTGGTTCGGAAACCGGTACCTGCAGAACGGGTTCCGGATCGGGTTCGTCGGCGCGTCGGACAACCACACCGGGCATCCGGGCTACGGCTTCATGGGCGGGCCCGGACAGTCTTCGGGTACGCAACTGGGCGGACTCGCCGCGGTCCTGGCGGCGGAGAACACGGGCGAAGCGATCTTCAACGCGCTGCGCAGTCGGGCGACGTATGCGACCACCGGCGAACGCATTGTCCTCGACGCGTGGCTCAATGGAGTCCCCATGGGACAGGAACAGCCCGCCACGAACCGGAGAGAGTTGGAATGCCGTGTGCACGGCACCGCTCCGATCGACGCCATCGATGTGGTCAAGAACGGCCGCATCGTGTATTCGCGGCGGTACCTCGAAGCCGACGTGACGAGCGACGCGGTCGTGCAGGTGAGCTTCGAGGCGTCGACCGAGGTCGTGGGCGAGCGCCGCGGCCCGCGGGGCGGTCGGCCGTGGCTGGGCGTGATTCGCGTCGAGGGCGCGGACATCGCAGGTCACCGGGACCCCTGGTTCCGCCATCCGGGTTCCTACTCCACGGAGCGGACGGGGAATGAGATCCGGTTCAGAATGCTCACTCGGGGACGCAGTGCGGCGATTCTGCTTCGGCTGCGCGGCGCCGACGCCGACACGCGCGTGATCGTGGACATGGAGTCGACGCAAGAAACGCGCGGAACGGGAAGCGACCAGCGCGAGCCGGAGCGGCTTCCCGCCCGGGTCGAGACGTTTCGGCTCGGAAGCCTCGGCGGTCAAGTCGACCGGCGGGAGTATCGAGTGCTGGACCATACCGACGCCCTCACCGTCCAGGTGGTCAGCGACCTGGGCGACGCGGATCAGGACTTTCGATACCTGGATCTCGACGATCCGCGGCCCGGCGACTACTACTACGTGCGGGTGCGCCAGGTTGACGGCGCGATGGCGTGGTCGAGCCCGTTCTGGGTGGGCGAGAGCCCCGCCAGCGGTTCCAACTAGGATCGCCTGGGGGGAGCGTAATCCAATACAGAGATGATCGTGAACGGAGCGGTGACGGAGAGGCGATCCCGGTGGGTTTCGGGGTAGTTCTGGAGCGGCAGACGGAGCGCTGGCGGAGTCTGCCGCCTAAGGGTACGCCGGCGCGGCGGTCGGCGGTGGCCGGCTGCCGCGCCGACGGTCGGGGTTTGGGTTTGCATCGCGTTCAGGCGCTCCGGCGCCGAAGCGGATCGGACTCTCGTTTGATGAGGTCGAAGAGTCGATCGCGGGCCTTGTTGAGAGCGATGGCGGCATCGAGGTCGCTTACGGCCTTCTTCAACGCGCAGGAGACATGGAACCGCGGGAACCGTCTTCCCATCATCGAGCTGCGCGGCAAGACGGCTCTCATCATCGGCCTGGGGGGCATTGGCAGCCAGATCGCGCAGCGCGCCGCGGCCTTCGAGATGCGCGTCATCGGGGTCGATCCGAAGGACATTCCGATGAGCCGGGATCTTGCCTACGTCGGCACGCCGGACGAGCTCGACGAGCTCTTGCCTCAGGCCGACGTCGTCTTCAGCAGCGTTCCGCACACCCCTCGTTCCCACGGCATGCTCGGCGAGGAGCAGTTCGCGCTGATGAAGGACGGAGTCTATGTCGTCAACGTGTCACGCGGCCCGATCATCGACACCGACGCTCTCGTGGCCGCGTTGCGCTCCGGCAAGGTGCGCGCGGCGGGTCTCGATGTGACCGACCCCGAGCCCCTGCCTGACGGTCATCCTATCTGGTCGATGCCCAACGTGGCGATCACGCCGCACATTGCGACGGTGTCCGATCACTCGATCGAGCGGCGGGTCGTTCTCTTTCGCGACAACATCGAGCGTTTCGTCAACGGCCGTCCGCTGCGCAACGTGGTCGACAAGAAGCTGGGGTACTGACGAATCCAGGGGTGACCATGAGACGCATGTTGGGTCTGCTGACGGGGTCCCTTCTGTTCATCGGCTGCGGCCCCGGCGAGGAACCGGCAGCCGAGGCGCCGGCGGACTCCGTGTCCGACGCTGCAGCCCCGGCACCCAATCCGACGCGGAACGCCTACTTCGGCGATCTCCATGTACACACGACGTACTCACTCGACGCCTTCGTTTTCGGCACCACGGCGGATCCCGACGCAGCCTACGAGTTCGCCAAGGGCGCCGCGATCCTGCATCCGGCAGGCTTCGAGATGAAACTCGACCGGCCACTCGACTTTCAGGCGGTGGCCGATCACGGCTGGTATCTCGGCATGCTCGCGGCAATGACCGATCCCGCTTCATCGGCCTACGATCACCCCATTGCCGAGAGCGTGCGCACCGCACGCTCGGCCGATGAGAGACGCGGCAACTTCATGGCCGTAGGCCCCTACTGGAATGGAGAGCCGGGAACCGAAGAGCACCTGAGCATGGATATCGTGCGTGACGCTTGGGAGAAGATCGAGGCGGCCGCCAACCGGCACAACGATCCTGGGACCTTCACCGCCTTCATCGGCTATGAATACACCTCTGCCGGCGTAGGGGGAACGAACCTGCACCGCAATGTGATCTTCCGCGGCGCCGCGGCTCCCACGCTTCCCTTCACCCGCATCGACTCATCGAATCCTGAGGACCTCTGGGCCGCAATGGACCAGTGGCGCGCCCAGGGCATCGACTCGCTGGCCATTCCGCACAACTCGAACGCCTCGGCGGGTCGCATGTTCGAGCTCGAGTACTACAACGGTGGTGCGATCGACGATGCCTACTCGGAGCTGCGCTCGCGCAACGAGCCGGTGGTCGAGATCACGCAGGTCAAGGGTACGTCCGACACCCATCCGGCGCTGTCGCCCAACGACGAGTGGGCCGAGTTCGAGATCATGCCGTACAGGATCGGGTCCGTGGTCCTCAGTCTGCCGCGAGAAGGCAGCTACGTGCGCGACGCCTATCGACGGGGCCTCGGGATCGCGGACGGCGGCGCGACGAACCCGTACAAGCTCGGCGTTGTCGGATCGAGCGACAGCCACGTCGCGGCCGGCTCCTTCGAGGAGGACAACTACTGGTCGAAAACGGGCATTCTGGACGCCACGCCGGAGTTGCGCGGTTCGGTGCCGGGCACGGGAGTGATCGCCACCTACGGCGATTCCTCGGAGCAGTCCGGCTCCTCCATGCGCACCAGCGACGGCTCCGGCCGGACCTACCGCGACACCTACTACCACACCTGGGGCGCGTCGGGCCTCGCCGGCGTATGGGCGGAGGAGAACACGCGCGAGGCGATCTTCCAGGCCTTGCGCCGCAAGGAGACCTTCGCCACGTCGGGTCCGCGCATTCGCGTGCGCTTCTTCTCCTGGGCGGGGACCACCAGCGCCGATCTCGGGGATCCCGGTTTCCTCACGAGAGCCTACGCGGAGGGCGTGTCGATGGGTGGCGACCTCTCCACCTCGAACGGGGCTGCGCCAACCTTCGCGGCCTGGGCGCTGCGGGATCCGCTCGCCGCTCCGCTCGACCGGCTACAGATCATCAAGGGCTGGTCGGAGAACGGGAACAGCGAGGAGGTGGTCTACGACCTCGCCTGTTCGGACGGCGCGGCTGTCGACCCCGCCACCGGTCGCTGCCCGGACAACGGCGCGAGCGTCGATCTCGCCACCTGCGCCATCGGTGCGGACGTCGGGGCCAACGAGCTCAAGGCCGTGTGGACCGAACCCGACTTCGACCCGGCGCGTCGGGCCTTCTACTACGTGCGGGTGCTCGAGAAGCCGACCTGCCGCTGGTCGACCTGGGATGCCCTGCGAGAGGGCGTCGAGCCACGCCGGGACATGCCGTCCACCATCCAGGAGCGGGCCTGGTCGTCGCCGATCTGGTACAGCCCCTAAACCTTGACGCCGACCGTCAGTGAACCGCGATAGCCGCCATCCGTCTCCGTCATCTTGAGCCAGCTTCCGTCGCCGCCCTTCGACTGGCTGATCACGAAGTCGTTCAGGTTGTTGTAGGGCGACGGCGGGCGCTGGTTGTAGGGCTTCCGCAGGGCGACTGCGCGGTTCAGCTTCTCCGGGAAGTAGAGCTGCACGGTGGCCGCGACCTTCTGGTCGAGGACGATTCGGGCGTGAATGTGCTGAACGCGGGGCGTGTACCAGCCGGGGTAGATCGTCTGGAACCGCACCATGCCGGCTTCGTCCGAGACCTGACGGCCGCGAAGGAAGGTCTCGTTGTCCGAGGGATTGGCGCGGCCGCTGGGCCAGACGCTGGGGTCGTAGGCGGTGTAGTGACTGTAGAAGCCCAGCGAGTCGCAGTGCCAGAGGTCGACGGCGGCGCCGGAGATGGGCGTGCAGCCGTCCGCCTCGACAATGCGGAGGACGACCTCGAGCGGCAGTCCCTCGCGATCCTCGCGGATGTCGCTCCGCATCAGGACGGGGTCGTCGACGTAGAACGGCCCCTCGATGGCGGCGGCCGTTACGACGCACTGTCCCGAGTCCTCGAAACTGTGGCTGACCGGGTCGAAGCCGGAGTTGTCCGTCTCGATGAACCGGTGCTTCAGGCCGGTGGTGAAACGTGACTCCCCCTCCTGCCTTCGTTGCTGCATGGCGGTCGCCTTGCGGGTCGCGGCGCCGAGCAGGCCGAAGAGGAGGGTGCGTCGCTGCCACCTGGGAGTGTCCATCTAGTCGCCTCATACGCCGGATTGGTGGAGTTGGACTGACGAGTATCGTACCGGCCACCGGAGTCCGGTGGCGTTTGTTAGGTTTGTCCGGCGGTCCCGTGCATCGGCGATAGGAACGGAGAAGCAGTGTCAGCCGCGAGAACAAAGACGAAGTACCAGGTGGCGGTCCAGGAGTCCGACGAAGGCTTCTGCGTTTGGGTGCCTGGCTTGCCCGGGTGCGTATCGCAGGGTGAGACGGAAGAGGAAGCTCTGGCCAACATCGCCGAGGCGGTTCGTGAGTACCTGGACGTGGCCGCCGAGAATGCGGCCGGCATGGTGATCCGGGAAATCGAAGTCGCCGTCTAGGCGATGCCCGGGATTCCAGGGGTCAATCACCTTCGGGCGGTTCGCGCGCTGGAGAAGGCCGGCTTCCGGGTTGCGCGACAAGGGAAGCACATCGTCCTAACGGACGACCGCCGGATCGTAACGGTGCCTCGGAACAACCCCGTCAATGCGTTCACCATGGGGCGGATCGTCCGGGACGCCGGCCTGACGGAAGATGAGTTCCGGAAGCTGCTGTAGTGCCCTTGTGAAGATCCTGGTCATCGCCGACGTGCACGGGAACGCCGAGGCGCTCTCGGCGGTGCTCGAGAAAGAGAGGGACGTCGACGCGACGATCTTCCTCGGCGACACGGTGCTCTCGGGCCCGCAACCGCACGAGACGATGGCGCTGCTCGCGGACCTCGACGGGGTGTTGATCGAGGGCAACCACGATGTCGAGATGTTGGAGCCGGAGCGCTTCGAGGCTTGGCCCGCTCCGTGGCGCGCCTACACGCGCTGGATCCTCGGCACCCTGGATGCGCCGGGCTGGCGACTGCTCCGCGGCCTGAAGCCCGAGGGTGAGTACGAGGTCGGCGGCCAGCGCGTGCTCCTGCATCACGGCGTGCTGCCGGACGAGCCCCGGCAGGCGCTGCCCGACACGGCCGACGAGCGGTTGGCCGCGCTGGCCGGAGGCACGGAGTGCCCAATGGTGCTTTTCGGCCACTCCCACATTCAGTTCCGCCGGTCGATCGGCGGGCAGGAGTTCATCAACCCCGGCAGCGTCGGCCAGCCGCGGTGTGGCCGGCGGGTCGCCTGCTACGGGTTGATCGAGAACGGCGTGTTCCGTCACTGCCAGGTGGAGTACGACCCGGGTCCTTGGCTCGAGGCGCTTGATGGCATCGGGCCGCTCGACGGGTTTCCGGAGTTCCGGGAGTGGCTGAAGAAGGCGCTGCTCAGTGGCTACGGGATCGGCGAGCGCGAGCCGTGGACGCGGTACGCGCGGGAAGGGTACGTGTAGCGCACGCCGCTGCGCGGCGGCGCCCGGATGCAGCGGAAGGTCGCCGGCCGTTGGCCGGCGGCTGCTCTTCTGGGGCTGCGCCGCTTCGCGGCTCCGCCCCGAGCGGACCTTCTGGTCCGCTGCCGCCCAAGGCGTGTGACCCCGGGTCTTCTGACCCGGGGAGGAAACCGCGCCGGCCGGAGGCCGGCTCCTTCGTGATCCTCCTTACAACTCCTCGACGGCGATTGCCCGCGTCCAGGTCGCTTCCAGCCTCTCCACGCTGAGCGGCATGGCGATGAAGAAGGCGCGGTCCTTCTTCAGCTTCTCGACGTTGACCAGCGGATAGCAGATCGGGATGTTGTTGCCGAGCATGTTGCGGTGGGTGGGCGAGTTGTGGGGTTGCGGCGTCTGAAAGTCCGACTCCCAGGCGATGCCCGGGGCGCCGACCGCCAGCAGCTTGATGCCAGTGTCGGCCAGCCACTTGCTCGTCCCGGCCGGCAAGGTCGGCTGCTCCGCCCCCCGGAAGGGGCTGCCGAGGATCACGATGTCGCCCTTGCGGACGTTGGAGAGGTGATCGGGCAGGATCGGTTGGCCGACATGGACGACTTCCCCTTCCTCGTTCTTCTGCTCCACCGGTTCGAGATCGTCGAAGAAGCAGACGGCGGCGGGGCCGAAGAACGTGTCGAGCGGCAACTCCCACAGGCCGCGGACGTCGTCGGGAAGGTCTTCCCAGTGGTCCATGTGGCCCTTGCCGCCCTCGATGTGCGAACCCCCGCAGTGGGCGCTGACCCTTCCGGGCGGCCAGTAGGGGTCGCCCTCCTGGCCGCCGATCAGGGTGTAGAGCGTGTCGTCGTAGGGCACGCGGCCTTCTTCCAGGATCCATGGCAGGCCGTAGATGTCCCGGTTGCCCTCCTCGACCGTGCCGTCGAGCCGGGTGATGCGCCCGACCATGCGCGGGCTGAGGTCGACTACATGGTGGCCTGCGAAGTCAATCATCGTTGCCGTTCTCCATCTCCGCCGACCACTCGCCCAGAGTGGCCAGTCCGTTCATGCGGGCGCGGTGGCGGAGCGCCGTCTGCCCGCTCGATTCGTCGGTCCTGCCGTCCCAGGCCTCGACCGGGGCGCGGCCGACCGCGCGGCCGAACGAGAAGCTGAGCGCCCACGGCGCGTGAAGGCGCCCGGCGCCGTCCGCGGGTCCGCCGCTGGCCGCCAGCCGGTTCATCGCGTCGAGGTGGGCCGTCGCGTCCAGGTCCGACTGGCCGCCGGACAGGAAGCCGATCCCGGGCAGGGCGGGCGGCACGACCCGGCGCAGGCAGCGCAGCGTCTCCCGCGCCACCTTGTCGGCGCCGGCCTGCTCGGGACAGTCGCTGCCCGAGACGACCATGTTCGTCTTCAGCACGATCTCCTCGGGCGCGACCCCGTGCTCGTACAGCGCCTCGAACGTGCGGTGCAGGAAGCGCTCGGTGACCTCGAACTGGCGGTCGATCGTGTGCTCGCCCTTCATCTCGACCTCGGGCTCGACGATCGGGACGAGGTCGAACTGGTGAGCGAGCGCCGCAACCTCGGCGACGCTGCGGGCGTTCGTGACGAGTGCGCGTTCCGTGGGAAGTCCCGGGCGCACGCGCGCCGCCACCCGCCACTTGATGAAGGCGACGCCGCGCTCGCGCCAGGCCTCGAGCCGCTTCGCCAGTCCGTCGAGACCGCGGGGGACGTACTCGTGCTCGGAGCCTCCCAGGAACTGCCAGCCGGTGGTCGGCGTGACGCCGAGCAGCAGGCCGCGCTCGGCGATGAGTTCGACCAGCGGCGTGCCGTCGCCGGCCTGTCGATCAAGCACGTCGGGGAAGACGATGATGCTGGACAGGTGCTCGGCGAGTCCGGGGGTGCGGCAGATCATCTCCTGGAAGTCGGCCGCCGTGTCCTCGGTGCTGGCGTGTGTCGATTCGCCCCACCAGCCGCGGACCAGGCCCTTGAGCGGCACGTCGGCGGCGAAGATGCCCTTGCCGGGGGCGACCATGCGGTTCGCGGTCGCGGCCAGGGTCGATTCGGTCGTCACGAGCCGCCTCCGTTCGCTCCCGCCGCAGCGAGTTTGGCGCGGTAGAACTCGAGACCCTCGCGGGCCGCTTCGTCGAGGTCGCGGCCGCCGGTCATGTCGCGCCACACGCCGAGCAGGTTGCCGACGCCGCCGCCCATGTGGACGATGGGCTCCATCACGGTGTCGCGGTCGTAGCCGATCTCGTGCAGCGCCGCGACGACCTCGTTCCAGGGGACGTGCCCCCGGCCGGGCGGGCGGCGGTTGTTCTCGCCGATGTGGAACGTGCCGAGCTGGTCGCCGGCGCGGACGATCGCCTCGCCGAGCGAGTCCTCCTCGATGTTCATGTGGTACGTGTCCAGCATCATCTTGAGGTTCGGGCTGCCGACGTCGTCGAGGAAGCGCAGCGCCTCGTCGCAGGTGTTGATCAGGAAGTGCTCGAAGCGGTTCAGGACCTCGATGTGGAAGGTCACGTCGAGGTCCTCGGCGGTCTTCATCGCCTCGCGCATCGCGCCGACGGCGTGGGCCCAGCAGCGCTGCTTGTCGCGGCCGTCGAGACCCTGGCGCATGACGCCGGTGATCGCGCCGCCGACGTCGGCGCCGCCTCCGCCCGCCATCCGCTGCATCTCGCTCGCCGTCTCGGCCAGGGCGCGAAGGTGCGCGATGCCGCGCCGCCGGTCCTCCTCCGAGTCGGAGTTGATGTCCTGCTTCGGGCCGAGTCCGGCCATGTAGTTGATGCTGATCCCGTGCTCGGCCGCCGTACCGAGAAAGCGGTTCTTCTGCTCCGCCGTGTACAGGAAGAGCACGTCCTGCGAGAAGGACATCAGGTCGAAGCCGATCGCGGCCGCCCGTGCCATCCGGCGTTCGTACTCCTCGATGTCCTCCATCCACTCGTTGCCCCAGTAGTTGAAGGTGATGCCGATTCTGCCCATGCGCTTCTCTCCCTGAACCCTTACGGCGCCGTCGCCGCCGCTGTCGCCTTTCCGGCCGGCTGGGAGGCCATCAGGGCCTCGACCTCGGCCATCGACGGAATCCCCTTGCGGTTGCCCAGCACGGTGCAATGAAGGGCCGCGACCGCCGACGAGAACGACGCGCAGCGTTTGAGGCTCCATCCCCTGGCAAGGCCCACCAGGTAGGCGCCGTGGAAGGTGTCGCCGGCGCCGGTCGTGTCGACGACGTCGACATCGAAGGCGGGCGTGTGGAACTCGGCGTCGCGCGTCCCGGTCCTGCGGGCGCCAGTTCCTCGGGACACTGTGTAGCTGCCCCGCGCGCCCTCGGTCTGCACCACCACCCGCGGTCCGAGATCGAGCGCGGCGCGGCCCGCCCGCCACACGTCTTTCTCGCCCGTGAGCGCCGGCGCGAAGCCCGAGCCGCAGATCAGGACGTCGGTTTCGGCCACGAGCGCCCGGGCCGGTTCGAGGACCTTGTGGCTGGTGGCGGCCGCGTCCAGCACGACCGTGCCGCCCGCCTCCTTCATCCAGCGCGCCGCGGCGAGGGCGGCTTTGCCGTGACTGCCGTCGAGATGGAGGATCCGCGCCGACTCGATGTACCCACGGTCGAGTTCTGAAGCGTCAACCGGCCGCGAGAGAAAGCCGCGCCGGAACGAGAACACCCGCTCGCCGGTCGCGGCGTCGACGTAGACGACCACCACATGGTCCTCCGGCCCCTCCCGCGGCACCAGCCGGCTGGTGTCGACGCCCGCTTTCTCCAGCGACCGCCGGCGGTGCTCGCCGAGATCGTCTTCGCCCACGGTGTCGACGAAGCCGGTGCGCAGACCGAACGTCGAGGCGACGAAGCAGGCCGTGCCAACGGGCCCGCCGTCGGCCAGCGTGAAGTCGAGGAGACCGCGCGGGTCCTCCCAGGCCGGCATGCGCTCGACGCGCAGCACGACATCCACGATCGCGAGGCCGAGGCCGATGACGTCCAGGCGACTCTCCAGGCTGCCTACTTGGAGCCGCGGCGCGAATCAGCCGCGGCGAGCTGCCGTTCGAGACGGCGAAGCTCGTTCTCGAAGCCAGGGCGAACCTCGGGCTCGGCGATGGCGAGAAGGCCGACGTAGAAGCCGGAGAGGCTCCTGAGCCGGAGCGTTTCGTCGTCGATGAGACCGAATGCCCACTGGTCGAGCGCCAGTCCCCAGCCTGCGTAGAGCTGCGCCTCGAGGAACTCCTGCCCGACGGTCTTTCGCAGTTGTCCGCTGGCCTGGGCTTCGGCGATCGCCGCGCGAATCGCGTCCTTGGCGGACCGGAAGTGCTCGCCCTGGTCCGCCTGGCCCAGGGTGGCCACGTAGCCGGTACCGAAGTGGGCCACGATGAGCGGCCGCAGCAGGTCGCCGTTGTCGATCATGTATCGCAGGACACCCTCCATGGCCCTCGAGGCCCGGCGCAGCGGCGTGCGGGCGGCGCCGGCGTCGGGGGCCGCCGCTTCGAGCCGCTGGTCGGAGTCCTTGATCAGGGCCTGCAGGATCGCCTCGCGGGAGCCAAGCAGGTTGTAGAGGGTGGTGACGCTCAGACCGGCGTCCTTGGCCAGCTTGCGCATCGAGAGGCCTTCGGGGCCGGACTCCTTGAGCAGCGTGCGAGCGGACTCGAGAATCCGCTGCCTGCGCGCGGCGACGTTCGCTTCGCGCCGGCCTGCCGGCCTGGTGGCTGCCTCACTCTTGGCTTCGGGGCTGGTCATGCTCCGGTTGCTTGCCGACATGATACGCGGGTCCGGTTGGGGTGTGCAGGAAGATGGTACATTGTTTCAAGTTTGACCGGGGAGAACGAGAAGTGACTGAAATCAACGTGGCCGAACTCGAACCGGTAGGAGAGTTCGGTTCTCTCGCGTGGTGCGAGGCCTGCGCCGAGTACGGCGTGCAACTCCTCGAAGACGGCGATCTGCCGCCGGACACCGCGTGGGGATTCACCGAGATCTACACCCACCCGCCGGCGCGGCTGCTCGATAACGGCCGCGAGATGTCGGCGTACTTCATCATGGTCAAGGACGGCCGGATCACCGGCGGCGACGGCGCTCCCGAGGAGTGCCGTGCCCTGCCGGGCTTCCACGTCGTGATGCCGTGGGCGTCGATCTGCAACCAGTCCCGCACGAAGTACGGCCGCGAGGGCCAGATGCGGCGGTCGGCCCAGGAGAAGGTCATGTTCCAGCAGATCGAGGAGTACGTCGGGCGGCCGAATCCCCTCGGCCTGGGCGGCGGCCCCAAGCACGTCTGGCCCCGGGAAGTCGGCATGGCGCTGGGCAAGGGCATGGAAGAAGGCGGTGGTCTCCACAACATCGCCGCGAGCCTGCAGATGCCCTCGCCCGAGTTCGCGGACCTTCCCACGACCGACATGGCCGTCCCGGACTTCGAGGCGATGATGGACGAGCAGAAACGTCGCTTCCTCGCGCTCCTCGCCGTCAGGGATTAGCGTCCAGCGAGAACCGCACCGCCGTCCGGTACGTAGCCCCCACCGGCTCGCCGTCCTCCACGACCGGCCGAAAGACGGCCCGCCGCATCGCCGCGACGGCGTTCTCGGTCAGTCCATGCGGCAAACTCTCCAGCACCTCGACAGCGACGACGCAACCTTCCTCGTCGATGCGGACGCCGAGGCCAACCACGCCCTCGACGCCGGCCTGTATCGCTTCGTCCGTGTACTCGTGGGCGACCCGGTAGATCATCTCGCCCGGCCTGCGGTCTGAGTCGCCGACGGCGTCCGCCCGCGGGCTCGTGGCCTCCTCCCCTGCCACCCCCCGCGAGTGACAGACGAGGATCCGCGCCCGGTCCGGGACCGGCCCTTCCGGCGACATGACCAGGATGCCTCTCGCCTCGGCGACGCCTGCTTCCGGGCGGCCCGAGTCCACCAGCAGCCGCGCGAGGCTGTAGCGCGGCGCCACGGACGCCTCGTCGTCCATGACGGCGATCACCCGGCGAAAGGCGTCCTCGGCCTCGAGCACATCCTGCTCCGTGCGGCCAGGCTTGTCGAAGAGGGCCACGCCGAGCGCGTTGTACGCACGTGTCCGCAAGCGGATGTCATCGGTCAGTTCCAGCGCCCGGCGGGCGGCGTTGGCCATCGCTTCGAGCTCGGACCGCTGGTAGTGGGCCGCCGCCTCGGCGAGCCACTGTTCGGCGGTGTCCGGCGGGGACGGTGCCTCGGTGGCTGCGTTCGTGGCGCCTGACGAAGAGACGACGCTTCTGGCGTCGGGTGCCGTTGCGGCGGCCGGGCCACTGGCCGCGTCCAGGTCGAACGTGACGACGGAGGTCGTGGCGGCAAGATCGTCGCGCACGCCAACCGCGACGCGATGCGGCCCGGGCGCGGTAACCACGTCGACCGCGAACGGCCACGAGAGTTCCCGTGCGTCCTCGATCTCCCCCTCCTGCACCAGGACAGGGACGGGATGCTCCGTCACTTCGGAAAGGCGCGCCTCCTCGTCCATCACCTGGACCCACAGGCGGACCCGGGCCTCGTGGCCGCCGGCCGCCGGGGCCAGCGTCAGCGGACCGATGGGGATCGCGACCAGCATCCTCGACTGGATGTCGCCGCTGTCCAGCTCGACCTGGCTGCCCGTGCCGCGGACGGGCGCGATGCGGACCCCCATCGGGTTCGCGGCCTCTTCCATCGCAAGGGCCGCCAGGGTCAGGTCCGCCATCTCGGCTGAGATCGACTTGTCGACATAGCTGTCGCGGTGGCGAAGCGTCAGGCGGCGGCGATAGCGCCGCTTCGCCTCGTCGGTCAGCTCGACTTCGATCCGGTGGGTGCCGCCCCTCTCGATGTGGGTCGCCGAGTAACCGAGCGAGTAGCGGTTCTGGAGGTCGCTCGCGATGCGGTCGAGGCCGCCCGCGAAGTTGCGGGTGTTGACGATCGCCCGGCCGCCGGTGCGATCGGCCAGACGGAGGAGCGGCTCCTCGAGATTGGCGGCGCGGGTGAACTCGATGCTGGTGGAGAAGCGGAGGTCGGCCGTGTTCATTCCGCTGACGCGCGCTCCCGCGGCGGCGACGCTGTGGAAGGTGACGCCGTTGGCGTTGGCGAGGGAGGCGAGCTCGTCGAATCGCCGGGAGAGGTCGTACTGGTAGGCCTCGAGGGAGGCGTTGGCGGCGTCGATGCCTCTTGTGTCGCGATACAGATCGACGTCTCGGAAGGGCGACTGGTTGGGGGTGCGCCACCGCCCGCGCCGATCGTCGAACCTCTCCTCGAGCGCCCGGAACAGATCCTCCGCCGGCCGCATGGGCAGCCCGTTGCTGATGTACAGAATGGCCTTGCGCCCCGGCAGGCCCGCCATCGTCCGGATCGCGTTCTCCACGTTCACGATCGAGGCGTCGACCTCGCTCCTGATCATCGCGGCGAAGTCGCGGATCAGCTCCATCACCGCGCTGTAGCGGGGCGGAACCTCGTCGTCCCGGTTGAGTTCGCGAAGGATGTCCAGGCGCTGCGATTCGATGCGGTCGCGGCTGCCGACGACTCTCTCGATCTGGTTGGTTTCCTCGGCGACGCGCCAGGCCTCGGTCGTGAAGGGAAGCGCGACCTCGTACCGGCCCGAATCGTAGACGGCGAGCATCGCGCGGTCGTACGGGCTGAGCTGGACGCTCAGGAAGTTGCGCAGGAAGGGCAGCAAACGGTTGCGGTCCGTCGGCGTCAGGTTGTTGTTGTCGATGTAGACCATCAGGCTCAGCCGGTGCTCCGGCGGCGGCGGTTCGGCCGGGACGAAGCGGTCCAGGTCGCTCCGCCGGGGCCGGCGATCCCGGCGGGTGGGGGCTGATCGGTCCCGCGTGGCCGCGTCGAGGCCGTCCGTGAACTCGTAGAAGTTCGAGAGTTCCACCGGGCGACCGTCCTCCCGGACCTCGAAGTCGTCGGCGGTCAGGCCCGTCACCGGGTTGCCGTCGCGGTCGGTGACCCAGACGTCGACGTTGACGACGCGCACCTCGATCGTCTCGCCGAAGGTCTCGGGCGCGGGTTGCGCGGCGCCGCTACTCGAGCACAGCAGGAAGAGCGTTGCGACGGTGGCAGGACGTTTCATCCTCGGCAAAGCGTATCTCCGAGCGCACAGGCACCCTCGCCCGCAGGCCGCTACACACTGGGTGCGCCGGCGTCCCCGCCGGCAGGCCGTTACACACTGGGTGCGCCGGCGTCCTCGCCGGCATCCGGGCGCCGCCGCGGAGCGGCGAGCGCGATTCAGCTGTCTTCGTGAAGCGTCACGACTCCCGCGTCGCCGTCGACGCTGATCTCCTGACCCGGCGCGACGCGCTGGGTGATCGTGCCCGTGCCGACCACCGCCGGAATGCCGTACTCGCGCGCGACGATCGAGCCGTGGCCGAGGATGCCGCCGATATCGGTGACGAGCCCCGAGGCATGCGCGAACAGCGGCGTCCAGGCGGGGTTCGTCATCGGGCACACGAGAACGGAGCCGGACCGCATCCGGTCGAACTCCGGCGGCGACTTGATCAGGCTCGCCGGCGCGGTCACGGTGCCGGGGCTCACCGGCACGCCGCGCAGCGTCGGGCTGTTCGGGTCGTTCCTGGCCTGCGTCTCCTTGAAGGCGATCGACGGATGCTCGCTCGCCTCTTCCGGCACGGTGCCGGGCGGGTGCAGGCGCTTGCGCGCCTCGCGGAGTTCACGCCGTTCGGCGGCGAGCGCGCCCAGGTCGGGCCTCGCCTCGCCTCGCGCACGGGCCTCGATCGCCTCGCGGAGCTCGTCCGTGACGCAGAAGTAGACATCAGAGGAATGCCCGAACGTGCCGGCCTCCACCAGCCGCCGCCCCAGCTCGGCGGCCAGCGAGCGCAGCACGGGCCAGGAACTGCCGAGGTAGAACATCGTCTCCTCGCGGATCGGGTAGAAGAGGTACGTGAACCACAGACGGAAGCGGAACTGCCAGTACGCGAGGCCGTCGAGCAGCCCTTCGATCTCGGCAAGCGCCTTCTCCTTCTTGCGCCGCGCCTCGATGTCGTGCTGCTCCGGGCTGTAGTCCCGGTTGGCGACCATCGTCTTGAGCGTCGCGAAGAACGGGGTCGGATCCTCGCTCTGCGGCGGTTCGACGAAGTCGAGCGTGTAGCCCTGGTGCCCGAAGGTCCGGAGGTAGTCGTCGATCGCCTCCAGTGCGGGGCCGCTCGCCGGGTGCTCCTGGAGCGCGGCCATGAGCCGTGACGCCGGGGTCGTCATGACGAGTTCCCACAGCGACTCGTCGGCCCGGATGCGCTTCGCGATCTCGTAGATCGCGTCGTTCGCCTCCATCGTCTTCGACTTGAAGCCGCTGAGGAACTGGCCGCTCGTGAAGCGGTGGTCGGGCAGCGTCTCGCGCAGGAAGCACTGGAGCTGGTCGTCGGTCGATTTGGCGACGCCGAAGGTGTGCCCGGTGTCGTTCGACCAGTAGTCGCCCTCGGCCACGCCCAGGTCGACGATGCCCTGGAGCAGCGTCTCGTCGGAGGCCGTGGCCGGGTCGACTTCGCGCCACTCGGCGGTGATACGGACCAGGCGCGGCATCGTCTCTTCCCGCCACTTCCTGAGCACGCCCTCGTTCCACTGTGTGCGGTTGAAGGCGATGAAGGTCGGGTTCCCGCTCTCGGGCATGGTCACCCGCTGCGCCAGCGACTCGCCGGGTTCGGCCGAGGCCGCCCAGGCGTCGAAGGCGCGGCGGTCCTCGTCGCCTAGCGCGTCCCGAAACAGCTTCAGGTCGTGCTCCGCCATCTCCAGGTTCTCCGCGGGGGAGTCCTTGCGCCGCTCGGCCATGGCGCGCTCCGCGGCCTCCATCTCGTCCTCGGTCGGCTTCCTGATCTCCGTGTTGTCGCCGTCCGGGAAGAGCATCCGCCAGTCGCCGCGCTGGTAGGCGAAGCCGTTCATCGTGACGAAGACCGGGCCACCGCCGACCATCATGCTCTTGCCGCCGCGGGCCTTCTCGAGACCGATCGTCAGGTAGAGCTCCTTGAACAGCGGGCAGATCGGGTCGGGCATGTTCTCGACGATCTGGCGGCGCGTCAGGATCCGGGCCGGAGGAGTCGGCACCCACTCGACCTCGATCGGCTGCGGCGGCAGGTTCGTGATCGGCCGCGACTGCAGCAGGTGGAGCCTGCCGCCGGAGATCGCCCACTCGATGTCCTGTGGTACCCCGTCGAACCGCGCTTCGACCTCGATCCCCAGGTCGACGAGTTCGCGGATGGCGTCCGACGACAGGGACGAACGGCCGCGGTCGGCCTCGTCGACCTCCTCAAGACGCGTGCCCCGATCGCCGTCCTGGACGATCCGCTGTTCCTTCGTGCCGATGATCGTCTCCGTGGCCTCGCCGGTCGCGCGGTCGACCACCCAGGTGTCGGGCGTCACCTGGCCGCCGACCACCGCCTCGCCGAGGCCGAAGCTGGCGTTGACGATCGCCTCGGAGCGTTCGCCGGTCGCCGGATTGGCGGTGAAGAGAATGCCCGAGACTTCCGACGGCACCATGACCTGCACGACGACCGCCATCGCCACCTTGCTCTGGTCGATGCCCATCTGGTGGCGGTAGGCGATCGCCCGCGGCGTCCAGAGCGATGCCCAGCAGTCGCGGACCGCCGCGACGACGGCGTCCTCGCCGCGCACGTTGAGGTAGGTGTCCTGCTGGCCGGCGAACGAAGCCTCGGGCAGGTCCTCGGCGTTGGCGGAGGAACGCACGGCCACCGGCGGGTTCGCGGGCTCCAGTCCGCGATAGGCGGTGGCGATCTCGGAGACGGCTAGGTCGGAGGGGGCGTGTGCCGCCAGGAGTTCCTGGATCGCCGCCGACGCCTTGTCGAAGGAGACGGCGCCGTTGACGAGTTCCGGCTTCGCCAGCGCGACGATCCGCTCCTGCAGGCCGTTCTCCGCGACGAAGGCCCGGTAGGCGGCCGTCGTGACGTGGAAGCCGCCCGGCACCGCGAACCCCGCGTTCGAGGCCCGCGCCAGCGAGCGGCCCTTGCCGCCCAGCAGGTCGAGGTCGTCGTCGCGGGTGTCGAGCGGGCGGACGAAGGCGGTTGTTGCTGCCGGCGGCGTCATCGGTTCCGGAGACCGGCGCTGCGCGCCGGATGCCGGCGAGGGCGCCGGCGCACCCGGTGGTTCGTGGCGCACGTCGCTAGTTCCAGAAACGGTCGAGCCGCGTCCAGGACCGGATCGGGATCACCTCGCCGGTCAGCAACGCCGAGGCCGGCGAGGCCAGGAACAAGCAGAGATCGGCGACGTCCTCGGGGTCGGGCGGCCGCTCGAGGCGCGGCACGGGCGTCCCGTCCTCCTTCTCGGCCGGCTGGATGACGCCCCACTTCACCATCGCGGGCGTCGCGATGAGCCCCGGCGCCACGCAGTTGACGCGGATGTTGTGCTTCGCCCACTGGAAGGCGAGGTTGTTGCTCAGGCTGATCACGCCGGCCTTGGCGGCGGAGTAGTGGAGCATCCCGGGGTGGCCCTTGGTGCCGGCCACCGACGAGATGTTGATGATGTTGCCGCTCTGCTGCTCGATCATCTGCTTGCCGGCGGCGATGCAGCACAGCCAGGTGCCGGTCAGGTTCAGGTCGACGATGCGCCGCCACTCGTCGTAGGGCGTGTCCTCGGGCCTGCGCGGCGTCGCGCCGCCGCCGGCGTTGTTCACCATGACGTCGAGCCGCCCGAAGGCGCCGACGGTCTCGGCGATCAGCCCGTCGACCTGGTCGGGGACCGTGATGTCGCAGCCGACGGCCAGCGCCGTCCCGCCGCCGGACTCGATCTCGCCGACGACGCCGTCCAGGTTCTCCTTCTTGCGCGAGGCGACCACGACCCTGGCGCCGGCCTCGGCGTAGGACTTGGCGATGCAGGTGCCGATGCCGCCGGCGCCGCCGGTGACGATGGCGACCCGGTCCGTCAGATCGAGTCCGGACATCTTCAGTTGCCCTCCTTCACTCTCCCCGTCGGCACGCGAGCGCCCTCGCCGCCCTGGTCGGCTCCGGCGACGATGCCGCCTGGGCAGCCGCCGCCGGGAGGAACGACCCAGTCACAGCCCGGCGTGTTCTCCGGGCCGTTGTCGTGGCAGGCGAGGAGGGCCGCGTAGTCGGCCTTCAGGCTCCCCGGCCGGCGCGGCGGCATGAACTCGTTGACGTGCACCTGACCGGCTTCGAACAGCCGGGCGGTCCGGGTCGGCGCGCGATGGCAGTCGAGGCAGGCGTTGCCTTCGATGTACGGCGTCCTCATGTCCCAGTGCGTTCCGCCCACGACCCAGTAGGGCGCTTCCGGGTCCACCCAGCCCGGCAGGACGGGCTCGCTCGGGTTGGACGGCAGCTTGGCGCCGTCGATCCAGGGGTCGTGCAGGAAGGCGTTGTTCTGGTGGCACTGAACGCACTGGACGCCGGGAGGCGGCGGGATGAAGGCCTTGTCGAAGTCCTCGTCGTCGGGACCGGGAAGCTCCCCGGCGAGCAGGCCGCGTTCGTCCATGTGAAGGTACTCCCTGGCCTGGATGAGATCGCCCTTCCCGTCCGGCGACTCGAAGAAGCAGGTGGCGCCCGTCGTCTTGTTGTGGCCGATCATCTGGACGGACGCAATGCCCTTCTCGAAGAGGTCCCTGCCGGCGGAGCGGCAGAGGTACGCCCAGACGACGTCGTCCAGCGGGCTGCCGTCGGCCGCCTTGCCCTGCACCCTGCCGATCCGCGAGCCGACGTTGCAGTTGCCCTTGAAGTCGGGCGTGTCGCACTGGCGGTAGCCCGGACTCTCGAACACCTCCACGCCGTCGACGTGGATGGGGATGCGTACGCCGGCGCCGCAGTCGACGGTCGGCGGCACGCCGACATGGGGCAGGCACATGGCGGCGTACTCGGACGCCGTCTCCGGCATCGTCTGCGCCTTGCCGCCGGGTATGCAGGCGTCCTCGGCTGCCGCCGCTCCGGGCTGCGCCACAACGGCGAGCAGCGTGGTCGCACCGGCCAACCGTGAGATCGCTCGAAGCTCCATCCGGTCCTCCCTCCTTCCGACCGCCAGTGTACCGAACTTGTAACAGTGTCTCAGATTCTGGGGTCGTTACCAACTTCATCGAGGTCGGCGCGGGCCGTTCATGAAGCGCCAGTGGATCAGCACGAGGTCTTCGAGCCGCCGAAGACGCTTTGGCCGTTGGCGGCGTAGCCTCCCTGCTCTTGAAGTGCCCGAAGCGGGCCAGCTCTACCGCATCGACGCGGTCTACCTGCCGAGCTTGCCGAGAGCCTTGGCGTAGCTCCAGGCGCGGGCCGGTTGCACCAGGATCAACTCGCAGTCGTGCGTGGCCAAAAGAGAGCGAAACGGTCGCTCTGGTTCGTTACTTGCCGCCGGCTGACGGGCCCATTCCTCCGCCGAGACCGTACAGCGTCTTCCGGCCGCCGAGCCGGAAGCTGGCCATGACGCCGACTTCGCGCTGGTCGGTCAAGGAGCCGCGGATCACGCCGCTGCCGAAGCCGTAGCCTTCGTTCGGCCGCCACTGCTGCACCGCGATCTCGTCGAGGATGTTCTTGGCGAAGGCGTGGATCTGCAGGCCCTCGCGGGGCGTGAACCAGATCGCCCGCAGGTCAAGCCGGGTGTACTCGGGAATCTTGTACTTAGGCAGGTTGCTCACGTCGGTGTGCTTCTCGGTCGTGTGGCCGAGCGTGGCCAGAAAACGCAGGTTCGCCAGGTCGTAGATGGCCGTCAACGAGAACTTGTGCCTGGGTTGCAGAGGCATGCGGTTGCCGCCGAAGTTGGTCAGGCTGGCGACCTCTTCCGTGAACGTGTTGCCCAACCGGTCCTGAAACTCGACTTCAACAGTCGGCGCGTCCGGGTCGCAGCAGTACGTGGTTTCGAAGTCTCCCATGGCCGAGTCGAGGTAGTTGTACCAGCCGCGGATCGTGAAGCGGTCGGTAGCCCGGAAGGCCGCGTTGAGCTCCAGCCCCGAGATCCAGCTTCCGTCGATCGTGTTCATCTCGCCCTCAAAGGCGCTCTGGCCGGGAACCCGCCGTTCGACCGGCAACAGGCGTTCGGAGTTGACCCAGTAGCCCTGGTAGTCGTTGTAGAAGACCGAGGCCTCCAGTTGCAGGCGGTTGTCGGCCAGCAGGCCCTTCCAGCCGCCTTCGTAGTTGATCAGTTCCTCCGAGTCGAAGGTGACCTCGTTCATGTTGCCGAAGCCGACGAAGCCGCCGGGGCGGCCGCCCTTGGAAGCCCGGCCGTACCACATGCTGGCGGGGTTGGCCGAGTACTGGAAGCCCGCGTTCCAGGTGGTCTGGTTCCACTCCGCGTCGTTCTTGCCCTCGAAGCCTTCCACCGAGGCGTTGCGGAAGATCCAGAGGTCGACCGCGAAGCCGAAGTTGATGCCGATCCGGACGTCGTTCTGGACGTGGGTCTTGATGTCCTGGTCGTGGCGGATGCCGCCGAACAGCGTCCACCTGTCGCCGACCTGGTACTCGACGTTCCCGTAGTAGGCCAGGGTCTCGAACCGCGAGTGGCCGTAAAAGTCGAGCCAGTGGCCGTTCATGTTGCCGTCGGAGAACGCGCCGATGGCGCCCGCGTTCGACCAGTCGAGGAGTTCACCGGGGCACGCCCAGACGCCGCCCTGGCCGGAGATGGCCGACGTGGTGCCGTGGTCGCTCAACAGGGGCAGCCCGAAGAACGGCAGCGACGCCTGGCAGGTCGCCAGGGTGTTCGTGTTGAACGCCGGGTTGGCGAAGTTGAAGAAGCGGGCGTCGTAGGGTTCGTCCCCGTCCCGCTGAAAACCGCCCAGAACGAACTGGAAGTTGCCCGCGAAGCTCGACGCCAGACGCACCTCGTGGGAGGTCTGCTCCGAGTAGCGGAAGTAGTTCGTCATCGTGTCGGCGAACGGGTAACCGTTCGCGTCGAGGAAGGGATTGTCGGGACCGCCGACGCGCGAGGTGCCGTCGGTGTCGGTCTGCGCGTTCTCCGTCGTTTCCCGATAGCCGCCCTTGTAGGAAAGGGACAAACCCCGGCTGGGCCGGATGTTCAGATCGGCCACGGCCATCTGGAGTTCCGAGTCCTCGTTGCCGGGCGTGTTGTAGTCGACGACGTTGCGCAGGTCGTCGCCCGGACAGATGAGCTGGTTCGGATCACTGAGATCGCAGTCCCTGACCGACGGCGCCTGGTTCGCGGCGCCGAGGAAGGGATTGGGGAACAGGCAGGTCGGGTTGCCCTCCGGGTCGGTGCCTGTCAGCAGACATTCCGTGGTCACGTCGCGGCCGGTCAGTTCGACCGAGGTGCGGGGCGCGCCGCTGTCCTCGCGCCCGGCGTAGCGGAGGTTGAAGTCGACCGTCTCGCCGAGATAGCGGAGCTGCGGCGCCCAGTGGGTGTTATCCGGTTCGTCGTAGTCGCCGCCGGGGCCGATGTTGGGCTGCGCGCCCTCGCCCTGCCAGCTTCCGGCCGTCAACCGCCAGCTCACTCCGCTGTCGCCGATCGGCCCGCCGATGGCGAGGTCGCCGCGTTGCGACGCCTGGTCGGTGTACTCGGCCAGGGCGTTGACGTCGAACTGGGCGGTCGGCTTGATCGTGTTGAAGCTGATCGCCCCGGCGATCGCGGCGCGGCCGCCGGTGGTTCCCTGCGGGCCGCGCGCCACGTTCATGCTCTCGACGTCGAACAGGTTGCCGGGCTCGAGCGCATAGAGCTCGTCGGTGTAGATGCCGTCGACGTAGGTGGCGACCGCCGTGGCCTGGAAGAACTCCTGGTTCCGCTGCGAGCCGATGCCGCGCAGGTAGAGGTGGTTGCCGTGACCCGAATCGGGCGACTGATGGCCGATCTGCAGGCCCGGCGTGAGCGCTTCGAGGTCGTTGTTGTTGTTCATCCCGAGCTCGACGACCATGCCCTCGTTGAAGCCGGTGACCGTCATCGGCCGGCGTAGGACGTTCTCCTCGCCGATCTCGCCCTGGACGAAGATCTGCTCGACGACGGAGAGACCGAGCGCGAACTCGACGGAGGCCATGCCTCCCGAGACCTCGACCGCTTCGCTCGAGGAACGGAAGCCCTGGAGCGACGCCGTCGCCGTGTAGTCGCCGTCTTCCAGGCCGTCGATGCGGAAGGCGCCGGCGGCGTCGGTCTGCGTGCTCTTGCCGATGTCCTCGCCGTCGGCGTCCTGCAGGCTGACGGTGACGCCGGGCAGGGCGCCGCCTTCGCGGTCGTAGACCGTTCCGGAAACGCTGCCGTCCTGAGCCGCGGCAGGCAGGGCGAGTACCGCCATGGCCAGCAGGGTCAACCCAACCCGTCTCCGGGCCGGAGACTCATTCGGGTGGCTCTTCGTCATGAGGGTTCTCCTCGGCCGGCGAGGCCTCAG
This sequence comes from Candidatus Multivorans thiocomprendens, assembly GCA_027493375.1. Lineage (GTDB taxonomy): Bacteria > Acidobacteriota > Thermoanaerobaculia > Multivoradales > Multivoraceae > Multivorans > Multivorans thiocomprendens. Next base: position 36,643 of record JAPVWO010000269.1, read on the forward strand.
TTCCGAGTTGACGCCGCACGTCGAACCGCCACCATGGCGATCCAAAGGGACTCGCGATACGTCGTGAACTGTCAAGGGTACACGGAACATGTTACAGCGTTCCAATCCGCAGGCTCCCTTGGGGGGCGAACTCGCGGACTGGGCCGGCAGCGCGATCTTCGAACCGTTAGACCAAGCCACCCGCCCGTCATCGGACGCTGCGGATCGACCACCAGTGCAACCAGCGCGGGTCGCTGGGCAGAGAGGCGCGACCCGGGTCGTCGCGGCAGCCAGTGCGTTGAATCTGTGTCGATGCCCGAACGGCCGCATGGCGGGTGGCGATGTCCCGGTTCTAGGCTGATCACGGATCTGGAAGACACCCCTGATCCTGCCCCGGTCTGTCCACGAAGACGGGCAACCCAAGTTCTGTAAGATCGCCCGCTTCTTCCACAGCTCTTGAGGAGATGTTGATGCGATCCAGTTCACCCCCAATGCCCGCGCTGTTCCTGTTAGTCGCCATCTTCGCGGTCACGCCACTCGTGGGCCAAGCGGCATTTGAGGAGACACTGACCGGTGAACTGGAGGTTCCGTTCAATCCGGCGATGCTCGACCCCGAGACGAGCATCGCCTACCTGGTGCACATCGCCGAGTTGCTGGACTGGCAGCAACCCCCAGAGACGCTGTGGGAGATCGACATCCCAATCTCGATTGACCGGGCGGTGTACGAGCGGATGCGGGTCGCCCGCAACCCCGATGAGATCGAGTCGATCGAATCCGAATCCCGCGTCCCAACCGGCAACCCTAGTGCACAGAATGTCGTGTACGTTGGTTCTTTCCGTTGCTCCGCTCGGGCGCACAACCCTCACCGGAGCCGCCAAAGCGGCACCGTGAAGGCAAAAGGTGATGGCTACTGCACGTACACGCCGCTCATCAACTGGCTGACGCCCCCGATCGTCTGGAGCTTCAAGATGGCCATGTCGAAGCCCGCAGCCCAGCAGATCTGGTACGCCACTCACCGGAAGTTCGAGCAGAATCCCGTGTGGGAGCAGGACTACGGGAACCTCGGCGGCGACGGCACGCAGGTAGACTCCGGGCAATGCACGAACGGTACCTACCAGCATACGGTCGACATTGATGTCTTCGTGCCCTTTCCGTGGAATCGTCGAGATCACTCAACCGCTAGTGGCCTATCGGGTTGCGGTCGGGGTGGTGACCACATGTCCGTAGACGAACAGAAGCTCCGCGAGATGCTCGTCGGGCTGACGAACACGAGCTGCGAGAACCTCTCGGTTTTGCTCCTGATCGCCCAGGAGGTCGATCTCGTGCTGCCCCACAGCGAGCACACGATGATTCGGATTCTGGAGGCCCAACGGACTCTCGCGCGTCAGACCTTCGGTCCCGACATCGAGTTCGACGCCAGCGTGGCGAAGCGTGTCGATCTGACCGACATCGCGGTCGATCGCGAGAAGCTCCGGCGGCTCTTGGATCGGATCACCGATCTTGAGAGCCGCAACCTCGCGCTCCTCCGGGCGGTAGCGGAGCGGACCGGGATGCGGAATCCGCTGGACACTGAGCTGGACCGGCAGCTAGACGATCAGCGCCGCGCCCAACTGGAAGCGGTCTTCGGCGCCGAGTCGCCCGAATGACCAAGCGGCCGCTGACAGACGGCGATGCGCTGCGGAACTTGCTGACAGGGATCGTCAACGGCCAGTGCGAGACTTTCTCGTTCCTCGTGCGAGCCGCCACGAGTCTCGGCCTGACGGTACCGTACCGGAAGCAGCTGGGATACGAGATGCGGGGCCGGCGCCATCGTCTGATCGAGGAATCGGTCGGGCCACCCACCCGGATCGGCCACGTCGATCTTGAGTCGGCGGGCGTCGACCGCGAGGCTCTGCGCGACCTGCTGGCGGGCTTCGTCGATGTTGAGGCCCACAATCTCGATCTGCTGGTGGCGGTTGGTGCCGAGGCGGGGGTCAAGACGCCCCACGATCCCGAGGACTTGCAAGTCCTGGTGGCAAACCGCCGCAGGCTGCTCGACAGGGCCCTTCGCTAGTGGACGTGCGTCCGGCGGTTTCCGAACCCAGCGTTGGCTAGTCCGCCGCGAGTGAATCGCGCTCTATCCGGTTGGATCGCCGGCCTCCTGCTGGCGTGGCTTCTCGCCGCACCCCTGTCGGCCCAGCCGCCCGGCGCGGCGACGGACGCTCCGGCGGAGCTGATCGCCCGAATCGAGGCGCCGCGCGAGGCCGGGTCGAGCGACGACTCCGGCAAGAGCCTCGCGGAGCTGATGGAGACGCACGGCATCTCCGCGCTCAGCGTCGCCGTCGTCGAGGACTACCGGCTGCACTGGGCCAGGGCCTGGGGCGTGACGGACGAATCGACCGGCGCGCCGGCCGACACGGACACCCTGTTCCAGGCCGCTTCGATCAGCAAGCCGGTCTCGGCGATGGCGGTGCTCCGGGCGGTCCAGGACGGGCTCTTCGACCTGGACGACGACATCAACTCGATCCTTCGGTCCTGGAAGCTCCGGGACGACGCCGAGTTGCTCGCCGAGACCCCGGTGACGCCGCGAATGCTGCTGAGCATGACGGCCGGCACGACGGTTTCGGGATTCCCCGGCTACAAGCCGGACGCAGAGCTGCCGACACTTCCCGAGGTCCTGGGGCGGAAGGACGAGGAAACACCGGCCAACACGGACCCGGTGGTCGTCGGCTGGCGGCCCGGCAGCCGCTACGAGTACTCGGGCGGCGGCTCGACCATCCTGCAGCTCGCCTTGAGCGACGTTCAGGGCGAGCCATTCGAGGAGATCCTCCAGGAGACCGTCCTCGACCCGCTCGGCATGAGCCGAAGCTGCTTCTGCCAGCCGCTGCCCGAGGCACTCCACGGCAACGCCGCGCGGGCGGGCGGGTCGACGACCGGGAGCGCCGCGAAGGACCGCGAGCCCCGCGCGCCCTGGCACGTCTACCCGGAGCTCTACGCCGCGGGCCTGTGGACGACGCCGACGGACCTCGCGAAGTTCCTGATCGAGGTCCAGTTCTCCCTGGAGGGTCGCTCGAACCGCATCCTCACGACCGGGTTCACCCGCAAGATGGTGACGCCCGGAGGCGTGGGCAACTACGCTCTCGGCTTCACCACCGGCGCCGACACTCCGCACCGCCCCGCGCCACCCGGAGAAGCGGACCGTTTCTTCGGACATACCGGCGGCAACTGGGGCTTCCGCGGGAACTTCGTCGGATCGCTCGAAGGAGGCAACGGCTATGTCATCCTGGCCAACAGCAGCGAAGCCAACCCGGTCATCTTCGTCGAGCTGCCGGCGCGCATCCGGGCCGCCTACGGGTGGGAGTAGCGGTGTCGTCGCCGCGGTCCTCCTGACCCTCGCCTGCGCCGCGCCACCCTCCCCGGACGTGACCTCCGAGACCGAGCGACTCTTCCAGGCGCGCCTAGACGAACTCCGCGCGGAACTCGGCTTCATCGGCGCCACCGCCGCCTTCGTCCTCCCGGACGGCAGCGGAGGCGTCGCCGCCACCGGCTACGCCGATCCGGACAACGACCTGCCAATGACGCCCGAGCACCGCATGCCGGCCGGCAGCATCGGCAAGACGATCGCCGCGGCCACCGCGCTCAGCATGGTCAACGAGGGCCTCCTCGGCCTCGACGACCTGGCGTCGCGCTGGCTCGGCGACGAACCGTGGTGGACCCGCCTGCCCAACCACGAGACGATGACCCTCCGCCATCTGCTCAGCCATTCGAGCGGGCTGACCGACCACGTCTACGACGAAGCCTGGCGCAGTGAGGCCCGGTCGCGCCGCGGCCCGGCCGGCGACCCCGACGCCTGGTTCGAGCCGCGAGAGCTGGTCCAGTACGTCCTCGACAAGGAGCCCCTGTTCCCGGCCGGCGAGGGGTACGCCTACACCGACACCGGCTACCTCGTCGCGGGCCTGATGTTGGAGGCCGCCTCCGGCGGCGCGTACTACGACGAGGCCCGGCGCCGCGTTCTCGACCGTCACGACCTCCCCCGCACGGTGGAGCAGATCGGCCGCACCTTCCCCGATCTCGCCCCCGGCCACGTCGGCGAGGACAACCCGTTCTCGCTGCCGGCCAAGACCGCCGAGGGCGACGTGATGGCCTTCAGCCCGCAGACGGAGTGGACCGGCGGCGGCTACGTCTCCAACTCACGCGACCTGGCCCGCTGGGCCAAGATCCTCTACGAGGAGCGCGCCCTCGACGGACCGTACCTGGAGGAGATGCTGAACTCCGGCTACCGCGGCGAAGACGCCGGCGCGACCTACGGCCTTGGCGTCTACCGGGCCGACAGCCCGCACGGCGAACTCATCGGCCACGGCGGCTGGTTCCCCGGTTGGCGCTCCACGATGTACTACCACCGGGACTCCGGCATCGCCGTCGCCGTCCAGTTCAACCAGAACGAACTCGACTTCCGAAACGAAGTCCGCGACGCCCTGCTGGCCCTCTTGCTGGAACGGCTTCCCTAGGCAGCCAGCACGTACGCCGCGGCGCCGTCGGCGGCTTCGAGGAAGCGGTCGATCTCCGCGTCGCCCATCGGCGTCGAGAGCGCGCCGAAGAGGCCGCGGGCGCCCATCAGCATGCCCCGGTTCAGCATCTCCCGGGCGATCTTCTGGATCTGCGGCGCGGCGGAACGGGCGGTGAACACGGCGCGGAAGTCCTTCGGCGGTTCGTTGCCCGGCACGACGGCGAAGAGCGAGCCGCGGCCGGTCGCGACGGCCTCGATGCCGTGCCGCCGCAACACTTCCTGCAGCCCGGCGCGGACCCGGTCGCCGAGCCGGTCGAACTCGGCGAAGACCTCCGGCGTCAGGCGCTTCATCGTCTCGTAGCCGGCGACCATTGTCACCGGGTTGCCGTTGTAGGTGCCGCCGTGGTGGACCAGCTCGCCGTCGCGATGGTCGAAGACCTTCATCACGTCCGCCTCGCCGGCCACCGCGCCGACCGGGAAGCCGCCGCCGATGATCTTGCCGAGCGACACGAGGTCCGGCTCGATCCCGAATCGGTGGCAGGCGCCGCGGTAGTCGATGCGGAAGGAGAGCACCTCGTCCGCGATCAGCAGCGCGCCGCACTCCCGCGTCTTCGCCCGGATGGCCGCGACGAAGTCGGCCCTCGGCGGGATCAGGCCGAGCGCGGCGGGCAGGGGATCCATGACGACCGCCGCGAGGTCGTCCCGGTGCTCGTCGATCAGGGCGTTGCAGACCTCGATGTCGTTGAGCGGCAGCGTGACGACCTCGGTCTCGAGGCTCTTCGCCATGCTGGCTTCGAGCGTCGTCGCCGGCCGTTTCGACTCGCCCCAGTTCTTCGGACGCGAACTGTCGCTCGCCTGCGCGTAGTCGTAGATGCCGTGGTAACAGCCCTCGAACTTCGCGATCTTGCCGCGGCCGGTCGCCGCCCGCGCGGCCCGGATTGCCAGCAGCACGCCTTCGCTGCCGGAGTTCGCGAAGCGGACCTGGTCGATGTAGGGAATGCGCTCCACCAGCAACTCGGCGAGGCGGATGTCCGTCTCGGTCGGCAGCGAGAATGCCGTGCCGCTCCCGATCACCCGGGCGACCGCTTCCGTCACCGCGGGGTGCGAGTGCCCGAGGATCAGCGAGGTGTAGTTGTTGACGAAGTCGATGCGCTCCTGGCCTTCGACATCCGTGACGATGCAGCCGTGCCCCGAGGCCGCGTAGATCGGGTACGGGTCCATGACCAGCGTGTGGCGGCTGTTGCCGCCGGGCATGACGTCGAGGGCGCGCTCGTAGAGCGACCGCGAGGCCGACTGCTCGCCGAGGTAGCGATCGGTGGAGCGGGGTTCGGCCGTCCTGGCGGCCACGGGTCTCGAAACGTCGTTCACGGGGGCGACGAGTGTACTGCCCGGCTTCGCTATTGTGGCGAGCCGTGAAAGCGCTGGCGATCTTCGGCGTACTGGGCTGCCTGAGCACGGCCGCCGTGCTCCAGGCCCAGGAAGGTCCGACGCACGCGATCGCCTACTTCGGCGAACCGAAGTACGCCGCCGACGTTCCGCACTTCGACTACGTCAATCCCGACGCGCCGAAGGGCGGCGAGATGCGCACGTGGCTGCCGGGGACGTTCAACAACATCCATCCCTACGCCGACATGGGGCGCACGCCGGCCTGGGCCAACTGGCGGGTCACGGTGATCACCTCCGATCGCCTGATGATGGGGTCGGAGGACGAGCTGTCGACCCTCTACTGCCTGCTCTGCGAGACGGTCGAGGTCGCCGGCGACTACAGTTGGGTGGCCTACACGCTGCGGCCCGAGGCGCGATGGCACGACGGTGTGCCGGTCACGGTGGAGGACGTCGTGTGGACGTTCAAGACGCTGAAGGCGGACGGTCCGGTCAGCTTCAAGGCGGCCTGGCGGCACGTCGAGGGCATCGAGCGTCTCGGAGAGCGCTCCTTCCGCTTCCTTCTCGGCGCCGAGGGAAGAAGCCGCAGGGCGGTGATGGAGGCGTCCGCCTTCCTGCCGATGGCGAAGCACTACTGGCGCGACCGTGACTTCACGGCGACCAGCCTGGAGGGGCCGCTCGGCAACGGCGCCTATCGCGTCAAGGAGGTCGACCCTGGCCGGCGTCTCGTCTTCGAGCGCGTTCCGGACTACTGGGCGAAGGACCTCAACGTCAGGCGCGGCTACCACAACTTCGACCGGATCTCCGTCCTCTACTTCCGGGACATGAAGGCCGGCATCCAGGCGCTCAAGGCCCGCGTCGTCGACTACTGGCGCGACCAGGACGAGCGGGAGGTCGCCACCGCCTACGACTTCCCGGAGGTCGGCATGGGGCTCTTCAACAAGGAGACCTACCGGATGAGGATGACCTACGGGATGCACTGGTCGGTCGTCTTCAACACCCGCCGCCCGATCTTCCAGGACATACGCGTCCGCGAGGCGCTGACCCTGGCCTACAACTTCGACTGGGGCAACCGTACTCTCCAGTACGGCGCGCTGCGGCGGAACACGACGTTCTTCCTGGGCTCGGAGATGGCGGCGCGCGGCCTGCCGTCGGCCGGGGAACTGGCGCTGCTCGAGCCGCTGCGGGAGCATGTCCCCGACCGCGTCTTCACGCACGAGTTCACCCTTCCCGAAACCGACGGCTACGGCCGCAACCGGGAGGCGCTGCTGCGGGCGGGGGAGCTGCTCGAGGAGGCCGGCTGGGTCCTGCGCGACATGAGGCGCGTCGACGAGGCGACGGGAGAGCCGCTCCGGTTCGAGATCATGGTCATGCTCAGGGAACACGAACGGATGATGGTGCCGTTCGTCGACAACCTCACGCGCCTCGGCATCGACGCGACCGTCCGCCGGGTGGAGTCGAACATCTTCACGAACCGTGCGCGCCAGTACGACTTCGACATGACGATGCAGAAGATCTACACCCACCCCATCCCGCAGCCGGGCCGCACGCGCAGCTACCTGCACTCCCGGAGCGTCGACTCCCCGAACCTGTGGAACTACGCGGGGATCAGGAACCCGGCGGTGGACTTCCTGGTGGAGAAGGTGATCGGGGCCGAGACCGAAGAGGAGATGAACATCGCCGGCCGGGCGCTCGACCGGGTGCTGCTGTGGGGCTTCTACGTCATTCCCGAAGGCGCCCCCAAGGGCCGCCACCTCCTGTACTGGGACCGCTTCGGCCATCCGCCCCTGGGGCACGAGCACCTGAACTGGACCGGCTTCCCGCAGCTCTGGTGGTTCGACGAGGAGAAGAGCGCCCGCGTCGACGCGGTTTTGGGCGAGACGCGTTAGAGAGTGCTCCTCTACGTCCTGCGCCGCATCCTCCTCATGGTGCCGACGCTGGTCGGCATCCTGCTGATCAACTTCGTCATCATCCAGGCGGCGCCTGGCGGACCGGTCGACCAGGCGATCGCCCAGCTCCAGGGCACCGGCCTCGACGCCGGCGTCGGGCTCCTCGGCGGCGGTGTGGCCGACGCAACCCTGGAGACGGAGTTGACCGCCACCGGCGGCATCGACCCGGCCCTCATCGAGGAGCTCGAGCGGCAGTTCGGCTTCGACAAGCCGGCGCACGTACGCTTCTTCATCATGCTGCGCGACTACCTGCGCTTCGACCTGGGCGAGAGCTTCTACCAGGACGTGCCGGTCATCGACCTCGTCCTGGACCGGCTGCCGGTGTCGATGTCCCTGGGGCTCTGGACCCTGCTCATCGTCTACTCGGTGTCGATCCCGCTCGGGATTCGCAAGGCGACCGCGGACGGCTCGCCGTTCGACATCTGGACGAGCGTGGTCATCCTCGTCGGCTACGCGATCCCCGCCTTCATCCTCGCCGTCCTGCTGATCGTGCTGTTCGCGCGCGGCGGGATGATCGAGTACTTCCCGCTGCGGGGCCTGGTGTCCGACGACTTTGCCGACCTGGGGACGTGGGCCCAGGTCAAGGACTACTTCTGGCACCTGGTGCTGCCGATCACGGCCCTGGTCGCCGGCAGCTTCGCCACCCTCACGATGCTGACCAAGAACTCGTTCCTGGACGAGATCCACAAGCAGTACGTGCTGACGGCCAAGGCGAAGGGCCTGCGGACGCGGCGCGTGCTCTACGGCCACGTGTTCCGCAACGCGATGCTGATCATCATCGCCGGCTTCCCGCGCGCGCTGGTCGGCGCGCTGTTCACCGGCGTGCTGCTGGCCGAGATCATCTTCTCGCTCGACGGCCTGGGCCTCCTCGGCTTCGAGGCGATCGTCACCCGGGATTACCCGATCATCTTCGGGACGCTGTACATCTCGACCCTGCTGGCGCTGGTGCTGCAGCTCCTGACGGACATCACCTACACGCTCACCGATCCGCGCATCGACTTCGAGAGCCGCGAAGTGTGAGCGAGCTCTCGAAGAGGAGATGGGCGGCCTTCAAGACCAATCGGCGGGGCTACTGGTCGCTCCGGGTCTTCCTCGTCATCTTCGGCGCCACCCTCTTCGCCGAGGTCCTGGCCAACGACAAGCCCCTGGTCGTCCGCCACGAGGGCCGGCTGTTCTTTCCGATCGTCGCGACGTACGCGGAGACCGAGTTCGGCGGCGTGTTCGAGGTGGAGGCCGACTACCGGGAGAGCTTCGTCAAGGATCTCATCCGCGACAGCGGGGGATGGATGATCTGGCCGCCGATCCCCTACGCCCACGACACGATCGACTACGAGCTTCCGGGGCCGGCGCCCTACCCGCCGTCGCGGCGGCACTGGCTGGGCACGGACGACGTCGGCAAGGACGTCCTGGCGGGCCTCATCTACGGCATCCGGCTCTCCTTCCTGTTCGGGCTGGTGCTCACCGGCCTGAGCTCGATCATCGGCGTGCTGGCGGGCGCGGTCCAGGGCTACCTGGGGGGCAAGGTCGATCTCTTCGGCCAGCGACTGATCGAGATCTGGGCCGGGCTTCCGATCCTCTTCGTGCTGATCATCCTCTCCAGCATCGTGGAGTCCAACGTTTTCTGGCTGCTCGGGATTCTCGTCGCCTTCAGTTGGATGGCGCTGGTGGGCGTGGTGCGGGCCGAGGTGCTGCGGGCGCGCAACTTCCAGTACGTGACGGCCGCGCGGGCCCTGGGAGCCGGGGACCGGCGGATCGTCCGCAAGCACGTCCTGCCCAACGCGATGGTCGCCACCGCGACCTTCCTGCCCTTCATCCTGACCGGGTCGATCACCCTGCTCACGTCGCTCGACTTCCTCGGTTTCGGCCTGCCCGCCGACGCGCCTTCGCTCGGCCGGCTGCTCGCCCAGGGCCGCGCCAACCTGCACGCCCCCTGGCTGGGCGTCATGTCCTTCTTCACGCTGGCGACGCTCTTGACGCTCGTCATCTTCATCGGCGAAGCGCTCCGCGACGCCTTCGATCCGCGCCGGACCGGGATGCAGTCGTGACGGTGCCTCCGTTTCTCGAGATCGCCGATCTTTCGGTCGCCTTCGACGGCGTCCAGGTCGTCCACGGGCTCGACCTGCGGCTCGACCGCGGCGAGTCCGTGGCCCTCGTCGGCGAGTCCGGTTCCGGCAAGTCGGTCACCGCGCTCTCGATCCTCCAGTTGCTCTCCTACCCGCGGGCGTCGCACCCGAGCGGGTCGATCCGCATCGAGGGACGCGAGGTCATGGGCGCCGGCGAGCAGGAGATGCGCGTCATCCGCGGCAGCCGGATCTCGATGGTCTTCCAGGAGCCGATGACCTCGCTCAATCCGCTCCACACGATCAGGAAGCAGGTCGAGGAGGTGCTGGCGGTGCATGGCGGTCTGAGCGGAGCCGCCGCCTCGACGTCACCGTCCAGGCCCAGATCCTCGCGCTCATCAAGGAGTTGCAGGAGCGGCTCGGGATGGCGTTGCTGCTCATCACGCACGATCTCGGCATCGTCCGCTTCATGGCGGAGCGGGTGTACGTGATGGAGCGGGGCCGGGTCGTCGAGGAGGGTTCCACGGAGGAAGTCTTCGAGCGCCCGCGGCATGCCTACACGCGGAAGCTGCTCGACGCCGAGCCACGGAGCGTCTGCCCGATCGCGGAGAACGAAGCGCCTGTTCTGGTCGAGACAACGGACCTGACCGTCGAGTTCCCGTTGCGGGCGTGGCCGCGGAAGAAGGTTCTGGTCGCGGTCGACGACGTGTCCATTCGCGTCCGGCAGGGACACAGCCTCGGCGTCGTCGGCGAATCGGGAAGCGGCAAGACGACCCTGGCGATGGCCATGGTCCGCCTGCTCCGAAGCCGCGGCGGGATCGTCTTCGACGGCGAGCCCATCCACGGTCTGGGCTTCAAGCAGCTCAAGCCGCTGCGCCGGTCCATGCAGATCGTGTTTCAGGACCCTTACGGCAGCCTTTCGCCGCGCCTGACCGTCGAGGAGATCGTCGCCGAGGGTCTGGTCATCCACGAACCCGGCCTCAGCCGGACCGGGCGTCGCCGTCGGGTCGCCGAAGTCCTCGCGGACGTCGGTCTCGATCCCGACATCCAGCGCCGCTATCCGCACGAGTTCTCCGGCGGCCAGCGCCAGCGGATCGCCGTCGCGCGGGCGATGATCCTGCGGCCGCGATTCGTCGTGCTCGACGAACCCACCTCCTCGCTCGACATGACCGTGCAGGCGCAGATCGTCGAACTTCTGCTCGACCTCCAGCAGCGGCACGGCCTGACCTACCTCTTCATCAGTCACGACCTCAAGGTCGTTCGCGCCCTCTGCGACGAGATCGCCGTCATGAAGGACGGCCGGATCGTCGAGCAGGGGCCGGCCGGCCAACTCTTCGATGCGCCGCGCGAGTCCTACACGCGTGCCCTCATGAACGCAGCGCTTTGATGGAGCCACCCAGGATGAAAGCCGCACCCTCGATCCTGATCGCCGCCGTCACCGTCGTCGGCGCGGACGCCGCCACGTTCGGGCAATCCGCCGCGCCGCCCTCGCTCGACCCCGCGCGCCAGTGGAACCAGTTCCGGGGTCCCACCGGTGACGGCCGCACCCCCGCGATCAATGTGCCGATCGTCTTCGGTGAAGGCCAACTCGTGCGCTGGAAGACGCCCATCCACGACGAGGGCTGGTCCTCTCCCGTGGTTTGGGGCGAGCAGGTCTGGGTGACGACCGCTCGCGAGGACGGCACCGAGTTGTTCGCGGTCGCGGTCGACCTGGAGAGCGGAGAGATCGTGCACGACATCAAGGTCTTCGACGTCGCCAACCCCCAGGTCGCCTGGGACGGCCACAACACCCACGCGACGCCGACGCCAGTGATCGAGGAAGGCCGCATCTACGTCCACTTCGGCAGCTACGGCACGGCGGCGCTCGACACGCGGACCGGCGAGAAGCTGTGGGAGAGGCGGGACTTGAACACCGACCACCGGGTGCGGCCGGCCTCGTCGCCCGTGCTCTCGGGCGACTCGCTGTTCCTCGCCTACGACGGCGTGGACCGGCAGTTCGCCGCGGCACTCGACACGCGCACCGGCGAGACCCTCTGGCTCCGGAACCGCGAGGTCGCGACCGATTTCGGGGAAAAGCTCCGCGCGCAGGGGATCACGGACATCGAGAGCGTGCTGGCCGCGAAGCCGAACGACAACCGCAAGGCGTACGCCACCTCGACGCTGATCGAACACGAAGGCCAGCGGCAGCTCATCAGCCCGGCCTCGGAGGTCACGTTCGCCTACGACCCCGAAACCGGCGACGAACTGTGGCGCGTGGTCCACGAGGGCTGGGGGTGGAATCTGGCCTGTCGGCCCGTGTACGCGCACGGCCTCGTCTACTTCACCCAGGGGGTCTCCCGTTTACTCGTGGCGGTGGACCCCGGCGGTTCCGGCGATGTCACCGACACGCACGTCGCCTGGAGCGAGTCGCGCGGCACTCCGGAGATCCCCTCGCCGATCATTGTGGACGACCTGCTCTACATGGTCTCCGACAAGGGCGGCGTGGTGACGGCTCTGGACGCGACGACGGGAGAGCGTGTGTGGCGGGCACGCCTCCCCTCCGGAGGCAACCACTGGGCCTCGCCCGTGGCCGCCGAGGGCCGGATCTACCTCACGAGCCGCGACGGCACGGTGTCGGTGATCTCGGCGTCGCGGGAGTTCGAGGTTCTGGCGGAGAACGAGTTCGACGAGAGTCTCACCGCGTCGCCCGCCGTCGTGGATGGCGCGATCATCCTGCGCTCCGAAGGACATCTGTACCGGATCTCGGGCTAGCGGGAACGTGGGAGCCCGGCGAACCGTGTCGGGTGGCCACGGCTCCCTGTAATCGGCCTGCAATCATGACCTGGACGACGAGACACCTGTTCCCGGCCGCTGCCGCGGCCACCGCCATCGTCCTGCTCATGCCGGCCGCCGGAGCGGCCCAGGAAGAGGACCACGATCACGAGGCCGAGGCCGCTGAGGAGGCCGAAGAGCACGCTCACTTCGACGAGCAGGTCGTCGTCCTTGGCAGCCGCGCCCGCGCCCGTTCGGTGACCGAGTCCCAGGTGCCCATCGACGCGATCCCGGTCGAGGACATCACGCGCCAGGGCGCGACGACGCTCGACTACCAGTTGCGGAACCTGATCCCCTCCTTCAACGTCGCGACCCATCCGATCAGCGACGCGGCGACCCTGGTGCGGCCGGCCAGCCTGCGGAACCTGGCCCACGACCACACGCTGATCCTGGTCAACGGCAAGCGGCGTCACCGGTCGTCGGTCGTCGCCTGGTTCGGCGGCGTGACGGACGGCGCGCAGGGCCCCGACATCTCGACCATCCCGGCGATCGCCCTGCAACGGGTCGAGGTGCTGCGCGACGGCGCGTCGGCCCAGTACGGCTCGGACGCGATCGCCGGCGTCATCAACTTCCTGCTCAAGGATGACTCCTCGGGTGGCTCGATCGAGCTGAACAGCGGCAGCTACATCCGCGGCGACGGCGCGGGCTACGGCGTCGCCGGCAACCTCGGCCTGCCGATGGGCGCGAACGGTTTCGCCAGCCTGAGCTTCGAGGTCGGCGAGGCGGACCCGACCAGCCGCGGCGTCCAGCGCCAGGACGCGGCCGCGCTGATCGCCGCCGGCAACCACGATGTCCTCCAGCCGGTGCAGATCCGGGGCAACCCCAGGGTCGAGGACGACGTGAAGCTGTTCGCCAACGTCGGCCACGAGTCGGACGGCGGCCTGGAGTTCTACGGCTTCGCCAACTACGCCGAGAAGAAGATGACCGAGGGCTTCTTCTTCCGGAACCCGAACTCGCGGCAGAGCATCTACAGCCTCGACGGAGGCGAGACGCTGCTGATCGGCGACGTCCGGCGGGCGAACGGCATGGGCTCGGCGAACTGCCCCACGGTCACGGTGACGAACAACGTGCCCGACGCGGACGCCCTCGCCCAGGTCTTCGCCGACCCGAACTGCTTCTCCTTCCAGGAGATCGCTCCGGGCGGCTTCACCCCCCAGTTCGGCGGCTGGATCACGGACGGTGCGATCGTCGCGGGATTCAGGAAGGAGCTGGACAACGGCTTCACCTGGGATCTCTCCGCGAGCATGGGCTCGCACGAGTCCGACTTCTTCTTCATGAACACCGTCAACGCGTCGCTCGGCCCGGACACGCCGCGCGACTTCGACCCCGGCCTGTACGAGCAGGAAGACGTCAACCTGAACTTCGACATCTCCTACTCCGTGTCCCACCGCCTCAGCGTCGCCGCCGGCGCCGAGTGGCGCGACGAGAGCTTCACCGTCGGCGCCGGGGGCCGTCCGTCCTGGGAGGTCGGCCCGTACGCGGAGCAGGGCTTCATTCCCGCCTCGAACGGCTTCCCCGGTTTCCCCGACTACACGGCCGGAACCTGGAGCCGCGAGAACGTGGCCGTCTACGGCGACGTCGAGCTTCACGGCGAGGACGACCAGTGGGGTCTGGGCATCGCGCTCCGGGTCGAGGACTACGACGTCTTCGGCAACACGACGAACGGCAAGCTCTCGTTCCGCCGCGAGCTGAGCGACACCGCCGCGATCCGCGGTGGGGTCAGCACCGGCTTCCGCGCGCCGACACCGGGGCAACAGAACGCGCTCAACGTGCAGACGACGATCGATCCGGTGACGCTGGAACTCGTCGACAGCGCCACCGTGCCGTCGACCTTCATCGCGGCGGAGCTGCGGGGAGGCAAGCCGCTCGAGCCCGAGGAGTCGATCCACGCGACGGCCGGCCTGGTGATCGACAACGGTCCGTTCACGCTGACCGCCGACCTGTTCAACGTCGACATCGACGACCGGCTGTCGCTTTCGCAGACGAGCGCGAGCTGCTGCTGTCGCAGGGCATCACGTCCGCGCGCAACCTCTCCTTCTTCCGCTTCTTCATCAACGACTTCTCGACCCGCACCCAGGGCATCGACCTCGTATCGACCTGGATTCCGCTCGCCCTCGGCGGCGACACCGAGTTCAGCTTCACCCTGAACTACACCGACACCGAGGTCACGAAGGACTCCGACCTGCTGAGCGCCGCGGACGTGCTCTCCATCGAGCGCGGAGTGCCCCGCCTCCGCTGGAACCTCGCGGTGGGCCAGCAGGTCGGCCCGGTCGGCCTGCTCGGCCGCCTCAGCTACTACGGCTCCTGGATCGACTACTACTACACGCGGCTGTGGGTGGACCCCGCGCCGCCGGTCCAGGACGCGGCCTTCATCTTCGACTTCGAGGCCGCGATCCCGGTCGCCGGGGACACGACGGTTTCCGTCGGCGCGCAGAACATGTTCGACGTCCTGGCGTCCGCGCCGGCGCCTCTGGCCGACGTGCTCGGCTCGCGGTACAGCCCCGTGACGCCGTGGGGGCTGAGTGGCGGCTACTACTACGCTCGGTTGAACTACCGCTGGTAGTCGCCGCTAGGGGGCCAGCGGGTAGCGGCAGGTCACGCCGCGGAAGCGCCGGAAGTCGTGGTCGGCGGTGTGGACCTCGCCTCGGTGGGCGCGTGCAAGGGCCGCGATCTGCGCGTCCGTCACCAGGTCCCCTCCAGCGGATCCAGCGTCGGTGAGCAAGTCGACGACGTGCCGCACATGGTCTTCGCCGGGTAGCAGGAGCCGTGTGACGGGGTGGTCCGTCCACTCGGCCACCAGGTCGCCCGCGGCTTCGAGCGAGAGCGGCTCCCGGAAGGCGCGCCGATTCGTGCTGACTCGCAGGAAGGCAAGAAGGACGGGTTGGCAGAGGCCGACCGGTACCGTGCCGCTCAGGCAGCCGGCCCACCACGCCGTTGCCCGAGCGTGAAACGGGCTTGTCGAATCGACCGCGTACAGGAGGAGATTCGCGTCGGGAACGATCATCCCGACCCGCGTCCGGCGCGCTCCTCGATCAGGCGACGGGTGACGTCGAGGAACGCCTCCGTGTCCATCTCGGCCTCCAGGGCGGAGAGCTTCTCGAGGTCGTACCCGGCCCTGACGCTCAGTGGAAAGGTCCGTTGGACGAACGGAGGACGTTCGGGATCGCCGGCGATTCCCGCGAGTCCGTGGCGCACGGCGTCGTTCAAGGTCTGTTTGAAGGTCTGCCCTCGCTGGTGCATCGCCTCGCGCAGCAGTGATTCGGTATCGGCGTCCAGCGTGACGGTCGTTCGCATGGAACGCATCATGATGCTTCTGGTGGATGCTGTCAAGTGCTCAAGAGTGCAAACCCGCGCACCCAGAGAGCTACGTGCTGCCGCCCGCCAGCCGCCGATACTCATCCTCCACAACCCACAACCGATCCTGCCCCCAAGCCGTCACCGAGCCCACGCGAAACGACGGTACGCCCCACAACCCGAGGTCGAACAGCTCCTCCCGGTTCCGCTCCGCCTCCTCCCGCCAGATCGGGTCGCCCAGGTATCCGCGCCCCTCGCTCCAGACGAGCCCGGCCTCCTCGACGATCCGCCGCAAGCCGCGGTCCGAACCCGCATCGACCGCCTGCGAGAAAGCCAGGGTCATGAACGACCGGAAGTACTCGATGCCTCGGCCCTGCTCGATCGCCCA
>JAPVWO010000027.1 GCA_027493375.1 Candidatus Multivorans thiocomprendens
GGAACCGCGACCGGTTCCGCAACGCCATCTACTTCCATCTCGGCGGACTCGACCTCTACCCCGATTCACTCACATTCCACACGAAACCCTGAAGAGCCCCCAGCTTGAATAGGCGCCTGACCGATTCCACCAACTCCCGAGATCGTACGTACTTCATGCTTCAGCTCCCCCTGTAGAACCCAGTAGGACTTTCCCGCTACGAACCCAGGCGCTCGACCTCGTAGACCACCCGGCGGGACACGTCGCGGTGCCGCAGGACGATCCGCGGCTGCTCGTCGACCCAGTCGACATCGACGCTGAGGAACCCGCCGCCG
This sequence comes from Candidatus Multivorans thiocomprendens, assembly GCA_027493375.1. Classification (GTDB taxonomy): domain Bacteria; phylum Acidobacteriota; class Thermoanaerobaculia; order Multivoradales; family Multivoraceae; genus Multivorans; species Multivorans thiocomprendens. Next base: position 315 of record JAPVWO010000027.1, read on the forward strand.
ACACGGTGGAAGCGGTGGTACTCGGGGTCTTCGCCCGGCGTGCCGCCGGCGTGGGCGTCGCTGGCCGGGCCGACCGAGAACTCGTCGAGCCCCGTCTCCGGATGAGCCGAGTGGTACTGCCAGTGGCGGTCGCCGACGATGACCAGGAAGCTGTCGTCCAGGTTCGCGCGGAACCACTCGCGGATTGCATCGCCTTCGTGGCTGAAGGCCGCGTTGGCATGATTGTCGGCTTTGTTCGTGCGATCCGGACCGACGATCGGCGTGGGCGAAATGAGGATCTTCCAGTCCGCGTCGCTCGCGAGCAGAGAGTCCCGCAGCCATCGCCACTGCTCGGTTCCCCAGATCGTCTTGCCGGGACCGTCCGGCATGTCGTTGGGCGACCGGAAGTCGCGGCCCTCGACCAGCCAGAGCTGCACACCCTTTCCCCAGCGGACGGTGCGGTACGGGCGTTCCGGCGCCGGCATCTGCTCGACGAACACCGCCAGACCCTCCTCGAACGTCATCGGCGCGGAGATGCCGGGTTCGATCGCCGGCCAGGAGTCGTTCAGGAGCAGGTCGTGGTCGTCCTTGAGCCAGTAGCCGGGCACCGAACGCAGAAAGGACGCGATCGCCGGCAGGGTGAACATCCGCTGCCAGTGATAGCGCGCCAGTTCGACCGAGGTCGCCCGCGGCGACTCGTTGTCGTAGTACACGTTGTCGCCGATGGACAGGTAGAAGTCGGGCCGGCCGGCGGCCATCGACGGATAGATCTGGAAGCCGTCCGGCCGGTCACGCCGGCCGTAGTACTGGCAGGTCATCGCCGCAAACCGCACGGGCAACCGCTGGTCGGCGGCCGGCGCGGTGCGGAAGGTCGCGGTCTCGACCGCCGTCGCGGGCGCCTCCGCATTGCCGCCCGCAGGCCGCGCCTCGACCGTAACCAGGTAGCGAGTGTTCGGAGTCAGGCCGTCGAACGTCGCCTGGTGCGTGAAGTCGCGTTCGGCCCCGGTCGAGCGCCAGCCGCGGATCCTTCTCGCCGGGATGCCGTTGGCGTCGCCCGCCGGCACCGCCGGCCGCAGCACGACTCGCACTTCGCCCGGTGCGCCGGGCACAGCGCCTTCGAGGGACGACACGTCGGTGCCCGGCGCCAGGGTGACGACCGGCCGGCCCGAGATCTCCCGGCCAGCGCGCCGTAACGGCTCGGCCGTCGTTCGCGTCCAGACGATCGCCGAGTCCACGCCGACTTCTCCCACGCGAACGCCGCTCGCCAGAAAGACCCCACCAGCCTGGGCTTTGACCGCGGCCGTGCCTGCGGCGCCGCCCACAAGGGCCAGGAGAACCACCGCTCCGAAGGCCGAGCGGCAACGCACACGAGGCCGGAACGACATGGTCACTCCGCCTCACCGCCCAGGTCGAGCGCGCGAGGCTCCTCCACCCCCTAACCGCAGCCCAACACTCCGCCGTCGACCGTGAACGTCTGGCCCGTGGTCCAAGACCCCGCACGCGACGCGAGGTAGACCGCGATGCCCGCGCAATCGACCGGCTCGAGATTGTCGATCTTCCCCCAGCGCTCGCGGGTCGCCGCAACCAGCCGCTCCAACTGGTCCTTGTGGCCAACGTGGCAGGGGTGAGCCATCGCCTCGCCGCCGCTCTCGTTGATCGAGGCCGCAACCGCGTCGCAGGCATCGGCCTTGCGGCTCGAGATGACCACCTTCGAGCCGAAGGCAGCCAGGGCTTCGGCCATCGCCTTGCCGATTCCCTTCGTCGATCCGGTGATGACGCTCACCCTGCCGGTGAGATCGAACAGGTCCTTCATCGCGCGCTTCTCCTTGTACAAGGGTTGAGGGCCGCAGAGGGTACCAGCCCGCGGCCGCTGCTACAGTCCCCGCCGCGATGACAGACGCCCCGCATCGAAGCGGCCCGCCCGCGGACCCGATTCCCATGCGGGTCGGCATGACCGCGCCCGAAGCGTTCCCGGCCGCCGAGATGGCCGAGGCAGCCGGCCGCGCCATCCTCGACATCGGGAAGGACTTCGCCTTCTACCCCGGCGATCTCGGCCATCCCGGCCTGCGCGAGGTGCTCGCCCGGCGCGAAGGCGCCCGCGAAGGCGTGGACTTCGACCCCGACGAGATCGCGCTGACCAACGGTTCCATGCAGGCTGTGACGCTGGTTGGCAGGGTGCTGATGGAAGAGCCGGGCGACGTCGTGATCACGGAGGAGACGACCTACTCGGGCACCCTCGGCGCCTACCGGGGGCTCGGCTACCGTCTGGTCGGCGTGCCGGTCGACGAGCAGGGAATGGACATCGGCGCGCTCCGCCGGACACTGGACAGCCTGACCGCGGCCGGCGAGAAGCCGCGCTTCATCTACACGCTGCCGACCTACCACAACCCCACCGGCGCCGTGATGCCCCGCGAGCGGCGACTCGAGATGATCGAGGCCGCTCGCGAGTTCGACGTCCTCCTGGTCGAGGACAACTGCTACGCCGACGTCCACTACGACGACGCGCCGCGGCCGCCACGGAGCCTCTACACGCTGGCCGGCGGCCAGAGAGTCGTCTACATCGGCTCCCTGTCCAAGATCCTCGGCGCCGGCGTCCGTATCGGCTACTTCCTCGCGAAGCCGCCGCTCCAGCAGCGGTTTCTCGACGAGCGCTTCGACGCCGGCCATAGCACTCTCTCGTCGAGCATCGTCGCGGAACTGCTGCGCGGCCGCCTGCCGGCGCAGATCGAGCGCAACAACGCCGCCCTGCTGCCGAAACGCGACGCGTTGCTGACCGCCCTGGCCGAGCAGCTCGGAGGCGTCTGCAGTTGGCGCAAGCCGACCGGCGCCATGTTCCTGTGGGTCGGCCTGCCGGAGGAAGTCGACCGCGAAGCGCTGTTCGCCGTGAGTGAGCGACGCGGCCTCGACTACGGCTACGGCGCCGCCTACCACGCCGGAGGTGAGGACGTGCCGTTCCTGCGCCTCGCCTACGCATGCCCCTCCGTCGACGGGATCCGCCAAGGGGTGAAACTGCTGGCGGAGTGCCTGCGGGAAGTCGCGCCGGAGAGTTTCGCTCAGTCCACGTAGCCCAGCGCCCTGAGACGCCGGCGCACGTCCTCGTCGATCTGGTCGTCCTCGATCTCTTCGGCGGATTCGATCTCGCCGGCCAGGTTCCGCTCAGCCAGCAGGCCGAGCATCCGTGCCACGATGTCCGGCCGGTCACCGGCCAGGTCCTCGAGCTCGCCCGGATCCGCGTCCAGGTCGAAGAGCATCGGCGCGGTCCCCTGGGAGGGCGACAGCGGCAGCACGAGCTTGAAGCGGCCGCGGATCACGGAAGCCGCCCGGTGGCCGTCCACGTCGAGGTGGGCGTAGACGTCCAACGGAGCGCCGCCGCGACGGAGCGCCGCCAGCAGGTCGCGGCCGTCCGTGGGTGGCGGCTCGATGCCCAGGTAGCCCAGCAGCGTGGGCAGCAGGTCGATATGCTGCGCCGGCGCCTCGACCCGCCGGGCCGGCACGCCGGGTAGGCGCATGATCAGGGGAACGCGCAGCACCTCTTCGTAGAGCGACAGCCCGTGCTCCCAGCGGCCGTGCTCCGCGAACTCCTCGCCGTGGTCGGAGACGTAGATCACCGCCGTGTCCTCGACCAGGCCACGGTCCTCCAGTTCGTCGAGCAACTCGCCGAAGGCGCGGTCGTTCTGGGCGACCTCGGCGTCGTACAGCCGGGAGAGCGCTTCGGCCGTCCCCGAGTCGGGCTCCACGTCGCCGCGGTTCAACCCCAGCAGGTAGCGGACGGTCCGGTAGTGCGCCGGTGCACCCCCGGCCTCGAACATCTCCTCGAATTCGGGCGCCGGGTCGTAGGGGCCATGCGGGTCGATCGCGTGCAGGAAGAGGAAGAACGGCGCCTCCGCGTCCTGCCGCTCGTCGAGCCACAGCCGCACCCGCTCCAGCATCGTCTCGTCGCGCTCGCGATCCTCGGAGCGGAAGCGGGTGAAGCCCTGGGCGAAGCCGAAGGCGCGACCGACATTCGGATTGCGGACCAGGCCCAGGCCCTCGTAGCCGTGGGCGGCCAGGATCTCGGCCAGCGTCGTCGCGTCGTCGGGCAGCACGGAACGGCGGCCGACGGTGCGATGCGCCGGCGGCAGCAGGCCGGTGAACAGGGAGGCCACCGCCGGCCGTGTCCACGAGGACTGGGCATAGGCGTTCTCGAAGAGGACCGCACCCTCGGCGAAGGCGTCCAGCCGCGGCGAGGTCGGCTTCTCGTAGCCGTAGACGCCGAGCCGGTCGGCGCGGACGGTGTCGACGACGTAGAGAACGATGTTCGGGCGCGGCGGTGCGGCGGTTCCGTCCGGTAGCCCGGCGCCGCAAGCGGCCAGCCCGACCGCCAGCGCCGGTCCACGGCCAAGGCGAAGAGCGGAACGGACGCCGCCCCCGAGGGCGGCAGGCGCGAAGCGGTTGTGGTGCACGGCGAAGAAGACGGCGGTATGTCGACAGGAGAGCGACCGCCGGATCGAACCGTAGCAAGTCCCGGCCTGTTACCCTCCGCCCGCCATGAACTCGACAACCGCGCTCGCTTCCCCCCTGCTGGCCGGGCTCGCGCTCGTGACCGGCCTGGTCGGCGTCCTCGAGGCGCGCTTCGGGCTGATCTCGCCTCTCATCGGCTTCGCCCTGTTCTCGGCCCTGATGCCCGTAGGCCTGTTCCTCAGCCTGCTCCTGGGGTCGATCGGCCTGCTTCGGACCCGCCGCAGCCAGCGCCGCGGTGGAGCGTCCCAGGCCTGGGCGGGGGTGCTCCTCTCCGTCGCCGTGCTGGGCTGGCTGTCGGTGCTCGGCTACGAAACCGTGCAGGCGCCGGCGATCCACGACATCACGACGGACATCGACGACCCGCCGGTCTTCGAGGCCGCCGCCGCCGAGGACAGCCGCGGCGCCGGCTTCGCCTATCCGAGCGGCGGCGCCGCGGTGCCCGATCAGCAGCGGCGGGCCTACCCCGAACTCCACACGCTCCATCTCGACATCTCCCGGGCCGAAGCAGTGTGGCGGGTCCGTCACACCGCGGAGGACCTCGGCTGGGCGCCGATCTTCGACGACCCGGAGAACGGACGCTTCGAGTTCTCGGACGCCACTCCCTGGTTCCGGTTCCTCGACTTCGTCGCCGTCCGCGTCCGCGCCGAAGACGCGGCCACGGCCATCGACGTGCGCTCCGTGTCCCAGGTCGGAGTCGGCGACCTGGGCGAGAACGCGGCCCGAATCGGCCGATTCCTGGACGTGCTCGGCCACGGCCACTGAGCGGCTACGATACCGGGCCGTTCCACCACCGATCCCCACGCCAATACACCGGCGCGCCCCGCGCCAGGAGAGAACAGAAGCATGACCCCACTCACCGACATGGTCGACTACGAAGTCCGCGGCGAAGTCGCCCTGATCGTGATCGACAACCCGCCCGTCAACGCGCTCAGCCACGGCGTGCGTGCCGGCATGGTCGAAGGACTGGCGAAGGCGGAAGCCGATGAACAGGTGGCCGCGGTGCTGCTGGTTTGCAAGGGCCGCACCTTCATCGCCGGCGCCGACATCACGGAGTTCGGCAAGCCGATGAAGGAGCCCGGTCTCAACGAGGCGATCGAGGCGATGGAACAAGCGACCAAGCCCGTCGTGGCGGCGATCCACGGAACCGCTCTGGGTGGCGGCCTGGAAACGGCGATGGCCTGCCACTACCGGGTGGGAGTTTCCTCGGCCCGCTTCGGCCAGCCGGAGGTGAAGCTGGGGATCCTCCCGGGCGCGGGCGGCACGCAGCGGCTGCCCCGGCTCGTCGGCTACCCGAAGGCGCTCGAGATGTGCGTGATCGGCAACCCGATCGGCGCCGCCGAGGCGCTCGAAGGCGGCCTGATCGACGAGATCGTCGACGACGTGTTCGAGGGCGGGGTCGCCTTCGCCGGGAAGCTGATCGCCGAGGACCGGCCGCTCAAGAAGATCCGCGATCTGGACGAGAAGGTCGACGAGGCGCGGGCCAACCGCGAGGAGATCTTCGATGGCTTCCGGCGCAAGATCGCCCGGCGCACCCGCGGTTTCGAGGCGCCGGAGGCGAACGTACGCGCCATCGAAGCCGGCCTCGACATGTCCTTCGACGAAGCGCTCGACAACGAGCGGAAGCTGTTCGCCGAGCTCATGTCGGGCAAGCAATCGATCGCCCAGCGCTACTACTTCTTCGCCGAGCGCGAGGCGGCCAAGGTGCCCGACGTGCCGCGCGACACCCCGATGCGGAAGATCGAGAAGGTCGGCGTCCTCGGCTGCGGCACGATGGGCGGCGGCATCTCGATGAACTTCGCCAACCGGGGCATCGGCGTGACGATCGTCGAGGCAGAACAGAGCCGGCTCGACCACGGCTTCGGCGTCATCCGAAAGAACTACGAGCGGACCGCCAGCCGCGGCCGGATGACGATGGAACAGGTCGACCAGTGCATGGGACTGCTCAACGGCGTGACCGACCGCGAGGCCCTCGCCGACTGCGACCTGGTGATCGAGGCGGTGTTCGAGAACATGGATCTGAAGAAGGAGATCTTCGCGAGCCTCGACCGGATCGTGAAGCCGGGCGCCATCCTCGCCACGAACACCTCGGCGCTCGACGTGAACGGGATCGCAGCCGCCACGGCGAGGCCCGAGGACGTGATCGGCATGCACTTTTTCTCCCCCGCCAACATCATGCGCCTGCTCGAGGTCGTGCGCGGCGAGAAGACGGCGAAGGACGTGATCCACACTTCGATGACGATCTCCAAGCAGATCGGCAAGGTGCCGGTGCTGGTCGGCGTCTGCCGAGGCTTCGTCGGCAACCGGATCCTGTTCCAGCGTCAGGCGCAGGCGCAGCAGATCATCCTGGCCGGAGCCAGGTACTACGACGTGGACCGCGTCCTCTACGACTTCGGCTTCCCGATGGGCCCCTTCGCGATGAGCGACCTGGCGGGCCTCGACATCGGCTGGAACGAGAAGGAGTCGGCCTCCCGCGACATCCGCGAGATCCTCTGCGAGTCCGGCCGCCGCGGCCAGAAGAACGGCCGCGGCTACTACGTCTACGACCCGGAAACCCGCGCCTCGGCGCCCGACCCCGAGGTCGAGAAGATCATCAGCGACTTCGGCTCGGCCCAGGGCCACGAACAGCGCGAGGTCGGCGAGGACGAGATCCTCGAACGCTGCCTCTACCCGATGGTGAACGAGGGGGCGAAGATCCTGGAGGAAGGAATCGCGATCCGCCCGTCCGACATCGACGTGATCTGGGTCAACGGTTACGGCTGGCCCGTCTACCGGGGCGGCCCGATGCACTGGGGCGACAGCGTCGGCCTCGGCAAGATAGCGACCCGGATGCGCGAGTTCGCGGACGAGAGCGGCAGCCCGTTCTGGCAACCGACGGCGCTGCTCGCTGAACTGGCCGATGCCGGCAAGAGCTTCAGCGACTGGAGAGCCGGCTGAAGGAGACCCGCATCGAGATCGGGCTGACGCCCTGGGTCAGCTACCTGGGCGACGAGGCGGGGTCCATCGCCGACCAGGCGGAGTTCGCGGACCGGCTCGGGTTTCATTCGCTCTTTCTTCCGGAGAGCCACTTCGCGGGGGCCGCTTCCTGCCCGTCGCCCATCGTCGTTCTGGCCGCCGCCGCGGCGAGAACGAAGCAGTTGCGCCTCGGCACGACCTCCTACCTGCTGCCCGTTCGCAACGCCTTCCAGGCCGCCGAGGAGGTCGCCGTCCTCGACCGCCTCTCGAACGGCCGGGTCATCCTCGGTCTCGGGCGCGGCTTCCGGCCGGCGCTCTTCGCCGCCTTCGGCGTCGACCCCCGCACGAAGCGCCAGCGCTTCGTCGAGTCTCTCGACCTGATGAAGCGGGCCTGGGCCGGCGAAGCCATCGAGGTCGGCGAACCAGGCGCGCGTCAACCCGTGCGGATCGCGCCGCTGCCGGTGCAGCAGCCGCATCCGGAACTCTGGGTGGCTGCCTTCGGCCCCCTGGCGCTCAAGCAGGCCGGCGAGCTGGGCCTTCCCTACCTGTCGTCTCCACTCGAAACGATCGGCCGGCTCACCAGGAACCACGAACTCCACCGCGAGGCCCTGCCGCGGGGGGCGCTACGACCCATCGTCCCGGTCATGCGGACCGTGTTCATCTCGGAAGACCGGGCCACCTGCGATCGCGTCCGCTCCGCCCTGACCGCGCAGGCGCTCAGGATGGCGCGCGCCGGCACCCGCCTGGTGCAGGAAGAGGAACTGGCGGACACCGAGAACTGGGCGGTCGTCGGCGGCCGCGATCGGGTGCGCGCCGGCCTCGACCGTTACCGCGAGCGGATCGGCATGACCCACGTCATCGCCCGCTGCGGCGTGCCGGACGCGGCACCGTGGGAAGTCGAAGAGTCGATCCGCGCTCTGGCCCGCATCGACGCGTAGCGCCGCCCTCTAGCTGCTCGCCGTGCAGGCGTCGGGGAAGGCGGCCACTTCCGTCAGCGCCGGGTGGCCCTTCGCAAGAACGTTCTCCGCGTAGTCCGCATCGGACTCGTCCGGACCCTGAGGCCGCCTGCTGATCGGCGGAAAGTCGTACGTCCTCGAGTTGACGATCATGCCGCCGTCCGCATTCTGGTCCGGAAGAGTCGTGTCTCGAACGACCAGCCGCAGGCCAACGTCGCTCGCGGTGGCAGCGAACACCCAGTGATGCTGGTTGAACCCGCAGCCGTCGAGCACCTTGAGCAGCATCTCCCAGTTGTTCGGCTCGAAGAAGTAGAAGAGTCCGGAATCGTCCGTTCGAGGCCTCGCCACCTTGGCGGGCATCGTCTCGCCGTTCACCGTGAACTCGACCGTCACCTCGTAGCGGCCTTCATGCAGGCACAGGGTGGTGGCGCTCTCTACGCAGCCATCCTCGCTGGCCGCCGGCACCGATCCGACCGGCCCCGTCCGTTCAGGCACCGCGGTTTCGGCGGCCTGAACGGACTCACCGTGGAGTCCCAGTAGTAGAAAACCCAGGAGAGCCGTTGCCACTACGCCGCTCCCTGCTCGCCCACGCCCCTTCATCACGGACGGAACCTCTTTTGATCTCGACATCTGGTCTCTCCCAAATCGTACCTGGCTACTGACAGCATCGGTCCTCGCGCCACCACTACTTTAGTGCCAGTGCCGTTCCAGGGCAAGCAGGCGTCCTCTCATCCGGAGGTTGGGGCGGTTGCCCGGAGCTGCCGGCAGCGCGTGGCTTCAGCACCCTGGAGATCGAAGTTCACAGTCAGGCGGTAGTCGAAAGCCACCGCTCTCCCGTCAAGACTGGCCGGCTCGAACCTCCACTGCTCAGCGGCAGCGATGGCGGACTCGGAGAGCTCGGGAGAGCCTCGAAGAACGCGGATCCGTCGGGGGATCCCGTCGCGGTCGATTCTGAGTTCAAGGCGCACTTCGCCTTCCATACAAGCCCTGCGGGCGAAGTTCGAGTAGACGGGCGGCACCGCCCTGGTCTGGACCGGCCCCCGGAAACCGCGAGCGATCTCCTGCGAAGTCGATCCTTCTGGCAGGATCGCCGCGTCCAAGGCGGTCAGACTCGCACGAATCGCCCCCAGGGCTCCCGCTCGCGTGGCTTGAGCCACTCTCGGATTCGGAGTCTCCAGGTCGCTGCCACGGTCCGTATGGCTGCGCTCCGGCGCGGTCGACGCCTGGCTCTCCCGGCTACGGCAGAGTTCACTCACGACGGACACGTCCTTCAGCCCAGCCACGCCTCCAGCCAGGGACTCGGTGAACGGACCGGCGACACCGGTTTCGTAGAGCCGCATCGCGCGGGCCAGACGATTCTCTGCCCTGGCCAGGAGCACCTCGGCCTCGTCCGTGGTTCCCTGGAGCCCCTCCAGTCGGGAAAGCGCCGAGGCAACCGCACGGCGGGTCTCGACCAGATCGAGCGACCGCACGAGCCCGGCGAGTCGATCGACTCGCCGCTTGGAGGAAAACCCGGATCCGACGGCCGCGCTCGTCCACGCGCTCTCGGGATCCTCGCCGCAGAAACCGATGAGCGGCACGGTCACCCCATCCCTGTTCTCCCGCGAACGGATAGCAAGATCGTAAGACATTCGGCCGGCACCCGCGACGACCTCCAGGACCGGCTCAAGGTCGCCCTTCTTTCCGAGCATCTCGCCGGCCGCCTCGACATCCTCGAAGGCGGTTTTGAGCATTCCCGTCACGACCCGCTGGTTTTCCTCCATCGAACGAATGCGCTCGGCGGGCACGAGGACCATCCGCAACTCGCTCGCTCGGGACTGGGCCGCGGCGGTATGGAGGTTTCTCACGATTCGGCCCCAGGCTGCCGTTCCCGACCTTCGGAGCGACCGCCAGTTCGTCACGAGCCTCACCCACGAGTCGCGTGATGCTCCTCTGGTTCGCGGCCAGTTCAGCCATCTGCGCGGCCGGAACGAGAGTCAGCCGCGCCGCGTCCTCGCCCGGGGCAGGCGAGGCCGCCCACAGGCTGGCGACCACCATCCCGGAAACAAGCCCCTTGGCCACGGCGCGCAGTATAGACACCGAGAGTCCCCGGCGCGACGCCGCCATGCAGGGTGCGGGACGTCCCTGCCGGACGTGTAGAGTGAGCGGTCTGTTCGCACAAGACAGTCAACAAAGCCTGGAGGCAACATGGCCGACACTCGACGCCGCAAGAGTTCAATCGTCGCCCTGATCGCGGCGCACCTGCTGCTGACCGCTGCTGGCGCCGCTGCTGGCGCCGCCAGCCTCGGCGCTGGCGAAGTGAAGACCGAGTCCGGCAAGCTGCGGGGCGAGGTCCTCGATGCCGAGAACGGCCTTACCGTCTATCGCGGCATCCCGTTCGCGGCGGCGCCAGTCGGCGAACTGCGCTGGAAGGCGCCCCAGTCGGCAGCGACGTGGAGCGGCGTGCGCGACGCGACGAAGTTCGGCGCGATCTGCCCGCAGGCACCGGTTCTGGCGATGATGACCGGCGAGTCCCTGCCGGAGTCGTCCGAGGACTGTCTGTTCCTGAACGTCTGGACGGTGGCTGGCAAAGGCGACGATCCCCGGCCGGTGATGGTCTGGATCCACGGAGGAGGCCTTAGCCTCGGCTGGAGCAACCAGATCGGCTATGACGGCTCCGCCTTCGCTGGCAAGGGCGTCGTCCTCGTTTCGATCAACTACCGTCTCGGCCCGCTTGGCTACCTCGCCCACCCCGCACTCTCAAAGGAGGCCGGCGGCGAGTCCGGCAACTACGGCTTCCTCGATCAGATCGCGGCGCTGCAGTGGGTCGAGCGGAACATCGCCCGGTTCGGCGGCGATCCGGACAACGTGACCATCTTCGGTGAGTCGGCCGGCGGCACGAGCGTCCACGCGCTGATGGCGAGTCCCCTTGCCAGCGGGCTCATCCACCGGGCGATCGCGGAAAGCCCCTGGGTTACGGACACGAACATCCGCCCGCTCCGGGGAGAAAACGGACTGCACGAGAACGCCGAGGAACTCGGCGTCGCCTGGGCGACGACAATGCTCGGCGACGGCGTCAAACAGACGGCTTCGGCGCTGCGCGAACTGGACGCCGGCACGATCATCACCAGGACCGCCCAGGGCGGCGCGCTCGGTGGCTATGAACCGCACGTCACCTTCGGCACCGACTTCATGCCGCAGTCGAGCGAAGACCGGTACACCGCGGGGAAGCAGAACGACATCCCCCTGATCGCAGGCACGAACCGCAACGAGGGCACGATGTTCATGGCCTTCCAGCCGCTCACCGAGCGGGCGGAGTTCCTCGGGATGCTGAAGGGCGTCTACGGCGACCAGGCCGGGAAAGTGGCGAAGCTCTACCCCTCGAAGAGCGCCGAGGAACTCAAGGTGCAGCAGGACCGCTTCCTGACCGACACCTGGTTCCTGCGGGGCACGCGCCGGATGCTGCTCGGGATGGACAACGTGTCCTCCCCGGCGTTCCAGTACTTCTTCACCCGGGTGAATCCCGAGAACCCGGCCTGGGGCGCGCACCACGCGGCCGAGCTGGGCTACGTCTTCAACACGCTCCAGGGCGAAACCTACGACGACACGGACGACCGGCTGGCTGCGCTCATGATCGACTACTGGGTCCAGTTCGCCCGCACCGGCGACCCGAACGGAGATGGCCGGCCCGCGTGGCCGCAGTTCGACGGAAAGAAGCAGGCGTATCTCGAATTCGGCGACGAGGTGAAGACGGGAGCGGCGCTGGAGCGAGAAACCAACGACCGGCTGGAAGCGATCCGCGGTCAGTAGGCGACAAGCGAACCAACTTGACGAAGCTGCGGGACCGGGAATGACGAGCAACCCGCCTCGCAGCTTCCTCGGCTGGAAGATGGTCGGACTCGGCTCGGTCTGCTACGGCCTCGCCATCTCGCCGATGTACTACTGCTGGGGCTTCTTCCTGCCCGAGATGCAGGCCGACCTCGGCATGAACGACACTCAGGGCGGCCTCATCTTCAGCGTCTTCAGCTGGATCTACCACGGGCTCGGTCCGGTTGCCGGCTTCGCCATCGGACGCTGGGGAATCCGGTCCATGATGAGCCTCAGCGCCGTGGTCGGGGTCGTCGCTTTCTGGCTCATGAGCCGGGTCGAGTCGTTCGCCGACGCCATGTTCGCGTATGCCGTGCTCGGCGGTATCGCGGTCGGCTTCGGCACGATCCTCGCGGCCCAGGCACTGGCCTCGAACTGGTTCATCCGCTTTCGCTCACGAGCCATGGCCCTGATTCTCGCCGGCGGAGCGGTCGTAGGCTACGTAACGCTCAGGTTCTTTGCACCGGGGATCCTCGACGTCGCCGACTGGCGCACGGGCTGGGTGATCATCTCCGGCATCTCCGCCCTCGTAGCTGTCCTGGCCGCCGTGTTCATGCGCGGCGAGCCCGAACGAGTCGGGCAAGAACCGGATGGCGGCGTCCAGGCCAGGGAAGCCGAGAGCGACGCTCCATCCGGCCCAACCGGCCACGGCGAATGGACCGCACCGCTCGCCCTGCGCACGTCCCAGTTCTACGTTCTGATCGGTCTGTCGATCGCCTACGGCGTGCCCTGGGGCATCATCGCCGTCTTCGGCCGCCACCATCTCGATGCTCTTGGCTTCACCACCGCTATCGCGGGTTCGATCCTGGGCGCCCGCGTGCTGGTCAGCCTGTTCGGCCGTCTCAGCGCCTTCGCGGGCGACTTCATGACGCCGCAGCGGCTGCTCGGCATCGTCCTGATTCTGGAGGGTATCGGCTGCGCGCTGTTCATCGTCGCGAACACCGAGTTGATCGCTTACCTGTCCATGACTCTGATCGGACTCGGCTTTGGCGCGGCCTACGTCTGTATCCCGGTCGTCTACTCGGCCTTCTACGGCCGCCGCGCCTTCGCCACGACGGTCGGCACCCGCTTTGCGATCACCGGCATAATCGCCCCAGCGGCTCCGACCCTGGCCGGAATGCTCTCGGACTGGTCAGACTCCCATGTACTGACTCTCACCATCCTGACGGGCCTCTGCTTCGTGGGTTCCGTGGTCGCCTTCGGCCTACGCGCTCCGGTGCTGGGAGCGAGGCCGATCACGCCGACGGCCACAGGCTAGGAATGCGCGCGCTGGCGCCCGTCATTGCCGACCAGGCGGACGTCGACTGGGAGGACTGGGCCGATCCGGCCAATACCTCCCCGAGCGCCATTCGCTGGAAACTGCTGATCAGCCGCGAGCGCAGTCCGAGCGGCGGGCTCGTCACCGGCGTGGCGAAGATCGAACCGGGTGCCGCGCTTTCGCGACACCACCACGAGCCGGACGAGACCTACTCTACGTGCTCGGCGGCCGCGCTCTCATCGAGATCGAGAACACGCGGAAGGAGATTGGCCCGGACACGGCCATCTACATCCCACCAAACGCCAGACACGCCCTTCGCTGCATCGGCCCCGAACCGCTGGTCTTCATCTTCACGTTTCCACGCGACCGATTCGAGGACATCGACTACCACCTGGATCCGTAGTCGTCACGAGAACCCACGCGTGGCCCGTGCGGTTCCGGTCGAGCTACGTCCTGGCACTTACGACCTGAGGCCGGCGACCGTCGTCTGCCAGCGATGCTCGCCCCAGGACAGCTTGAGCGTCCCCGGGGTGTCGCCTTCGGGCGGCTCGATCTCGATCGTCAGGCGCGGCTTCCCGCCCTCCACGATCGAGTGCTCAAGCCGGATCTCGCCCAGGTCCTTCGCCGGATCGTGCATCGTGCCCCAGACGTCGGGCTCGTGGTTCACGATCAGCGTCCACTGACCGTCGTCGTCGAGGCGGAGCCACAAGCTGTAGAGACCCGCGAAACCGGGTGAGACGTTGCCGGTCGGCACCTTGAGGTCGCCGACCACGATGTCGGCCTCCGTGCGCAGCTTGATCGCGGCCGCGGTCTGAAACTCGAACAGGCCCTGTTCGTGCTCCTGCAACGCCTCCCAATCCACGCCCAGGAGCGGCAGCCTTCCGGCGTTGACCTCGACGCTGCCGCCGCCGATCTCGGCCCGGTCGATCGAACGCGTCGCGTTGACCAGCAGCGCGAAGGCGTTGGTCAGGCCCGAGGCGTCGAGCTTGCGACCCTCCCCCTCCTTCGAGGGTTTCTCGATGACTTTCTCGGTCTCGGCGAACTGACCCGCCGCGGGCGCCCCAAAAGCCGCTGCCGAGAGCAGCAGGACGGCAGCGACCGAAGGCAGCCGCCACCACCCACGCAAACCGATCATTCCCGCCTACCTACTCCCCGCCGCCGGTGCTCTGAATCGAGGCGACCCCAAGCCGCAGCGCGATCGGATCGACCGGCTCGACCGGCGCCCAGGCCACGAAGCCAAGCATCATCTCGTCGGTCGTGGCCGTGCCGTTGATCACGTTGTCCGCCGGGTCGAAACCGCGCTCCTCGCCGCGCTCGGGCGTGTTCTCGAACCACATCGAGACCTCGACCCGGGTACCGGCGGGGATCGTCTTCGGCTTCTTGTACCGGTACGTCGTCTGCCATTCCTGATCGTAGTTCGGCACGTCTAGCAGGACCTCGGTCGAGCCGTCCGGGTAGAAGGCGTCGTAGCGGACCGCGACCGACCGCAGGTGGGCATGGGGCCACAGGGCCAGGATGTCCGTCTCCACCGGGAACACCCGCGCCGCGCCGACCTTCCAGCGCTCGTGGCCGGGCGGGATCTCGAAGGTCAGGTTGCCGATCGAGTCGAACTTGACCTCGCGCAGCTCGCTCTCCGGCGCGTCGGCGAACACGAAGCCGATCTCGGAGCGGTCGTGGAAGCCGCTGCCCTCGCCGGCCTCCTTGTTGTAGTGCATGGAGAACTCGATCGTCGAACCCGGCTCGAGCTTCATCGCGTAGCCGGGTTCCATCAGGTGGCTCTCGGCGCCGAGGGCGATGCAACCGATCGAACTGTCGCTGAACTTGCCTAGCGCGGTGGCGCCGCCGGGCGGCCGAACGCTGGCGCACATGTGGTGAACGTCGCTGCCGCCGACCTTGAACTCGACGCCGCGCACCCAGACCGTCTCCGGCAGCATCTCTTCGGTGAGTTCGGTCTCGAAGTTGATGTTGATGTCGGCGATGTCGTCGGCCACCCAGTAGTCCTCCGGCATCTGAACGACGAGGTCCGGACGCCCGAGCGACCAGCCGCCCGAGCCCTCCTCGACGAACTTCTTCGCTGCCGGCGCATCGGCCGCATCGCCGGCCGGCGAGCCGCCGCGCACCCATGCCACAACCGTCTCGATCTCGTCGTCCGACATCACCCGCTCATTGTGGAAGTGCCCGCGGGTCGCCTCGTTGGCGAACCAGGGCGGCATCGAGCGGTTCTCGACCGCCCGCGCGATGGACCGCGCCCAGGGACGCGTCTGCTGGTACGTCATCAGGGGCATCGGCGCGATCATGCCGCCGATGTTCTCGCCCTCGCCCTCGGGCCGGTGACAGGTCTGGCAGTTCTCCTGCAGCACCGGCAGCACGTCCGCGTAGAAGGTGGGCGTGTCCGAATCGGCCGCCAGAGCGAGGCTCGGAAGCGCTACGGCTGCCGCGATCAGGATGAGGATGGTTCGAGAGGTCGCTGCCTTCATGCTTCGTGCTCCCGGTACTGCGGACCGATACGTCCCGCTGTCGATGGCCGCGGACCCGCTTGCCGCCGCGGTTCCTTGCTTGGCGCCCAGTAAGTGTACCCGAACGGGCGTGGCGCACTGAGGCGCGTGGCAGACTGAAATCGCGAGGGAACGGCGCACGGGCCACTGAAGTCGGAGGTCGCCTTCAAGAGGCGGCCTGTATACTGCCGGCGGCCTCTGGAACCTCCTGCTTCTTCTCCCCGAGTACCCGACCCGATCATGCGCAAGTGTCTGATTCCGCTCACGCTGAGCGCGACCGTCGGCATGTCGCCCGCGCTTGCGCAAGGCGACGAGGAGAACGTCCCCCAGGAGCCGGCGACGCTCGGACAGGCCATCCGCGACGCCGACGTCTCGGTCGGACTTCGTTACCGCGTCGAGCAATCCGACGACGACGCCTTCGACGACGCGGCGCTCGCGTCGACCCTGCGCACGAGCCTCAAGCTGCAGACCAAGGCGTTTCGCGGCTTCTCCTTCCTGCTCGAGGCGGAGGAGGTGACGCCGGTCGGCAACGACAGCACGTACCGCAACCTGGGCTACGGCGGACTCGACAACGGCGTACGCGATCGACCGGTCATAGCCGACCCGGCGCTGACCGCGATCAACCAGGCCGCGGCGAAGCTGGAGCGGGGGCCGGTCGCGTTCACGCTCGGCCGGACGGAACTCCTGATCGGCGACCAGCGCTTCGTCGGCGCGGTCGGCTGGCGCCAGCATCACCAGGCCTTCGACGCGGCCGCCCTCGACGCGGAGCTCGCGGCCGACTGGACGCTCCGCTACGCCTTCCTCGACCGCGCTCACCGGATCACCGGCGCCGAGGAGGCGATGGGCTCCCATGTGCTCTACGTGTCCGGGCCGGCGGGTCCGGGCACACTGGCGCTGTTCGGCTACCTGCTCGACTACGAGCGGCCCGGCGCCGCGACCAACTCGACATCCAACTGGGGCGCCAGCTACAACGGCTCGCGCGACGCCGGCGCGGCCTCCGTTCTCTGGGAACTCCAGTACGCCGCGCAGTCGGACTGGGCGGACCACCCCGGCAGCGTCGACCTCGACTACCAGAAGACCGGGATCGGCTTCACGCGCGGCGACATCAGCGTGCGCGCGGTGCGCGAGGCGCTCGACGGCGACGGCACGTACGGCTTCCGCACGCCGCTCGCGACCCTGCACGGCTTCAACGGCTGGACCGACAAGTTCCTCGGAACGCCCGCGAACGGCCTGGTCGACGTCTACCTGCGCCTGGATCACAACCTGGACACCTGGAACTGGACGGTTCGCTGGCACCAGTTCCGGTCCGCGGTCGGCAGCATGGACTACGGCACCGAGATCGACGCGATGGCGGTCTGGAACACGCCGTGGGCGCAGGACTTCGGCATCAAGCTGGCGCAGTACGACGCGGACGGGTTCGGCACCGACACCTTCAAGGTCTGGGTGTGGACGTCCTGGAACGTCAGCCTGCGATCCGCAGGCGGCCGCTGACGTCGACCGAGGCCTCGTCTCCCTCGCGCAGGGCCTCCCAGTCGGCCGCTTCGAGCAGGACCACCGGCGGTGACTGCTCGTAGAGTTCACGGGCCACCGCGGCACCGAGCGCCAGAATGCCGTCGAGTTCGCGCAGCACGACGACGGCCGGCGCCGTGCCGAGGCGCACGCCCTCGAGCAGCACCGAGCTCGAGCTGCTTGAGCCGCGCCCGTACGGCATGACGAGGACGCGGCCGGCGACGCTTTCGCCGCAGCGCGCGTGACGCCGGTCGATGATCCGGCCGGTCGCCGGATCGACGCCGCCCCAGAAAGACAGCGGCTCTTCCAGGCGCAGCACCGGCCCCGCACCGACGCCGCCGACCAGGATCCGGCCCGAGAGTTCCGCAGGTCCCGCGCTCAAGGCCGTTCTCGCTGCCGCCCGAACGGTGGCTGCCGACACCCGGGGTCCGCGAGTCCTACGGACCCGTCACTCACGGCCACAGCTCCGGGTCGCGCCACAACCGGCCGCGGTGAGCGGAGCGTACGCACTCGGCCAGGCTGCCGAAGACGACGTCGAAGCCGACGTTGCCGGGCGCGTAGTGGGCGAACTTCCCCGAGTTCGTCATCAGCACGCCGCCAGCCGGAGTGCGCAGGATCGGCGCCACGACGACGCAGGTGTCGACGACCACGCGCACGCCAAGCGCGCGCAGCCGCTCGAGGCCGCCGCTCTGTTCGAGATGGACGAGCGAGAGGCGGTTCGTGCAGACGACGAACTCGACCCCAGCCGACGGCGGATGGCGCTCGACGAGCGGCAGCAGCTCGGCGAACTCGCGTGGCGAGAAGTGGGGGCTGCCGAGCGCGACGACGTCGATGGAGATGGCATCCGACGCGCTACGACGGCGTCGACGTGAACGGGCCGCCGGCGATCCGTTTTCCCTCCCGGCTCCCGGCCCGGGGGCGGCCGGCACGGTGGACAGGCTCCGCAGGCCGGCGCGCAGGTCGGAAACGCCGATCTCGATCCACTCCTCCGCGTCCTTGCCGCCCAGCGCCGCCTCCAGCGTCGGCGCCTCGGGCGTGATGCCCACCGCGTGGAACAGGGCGACCGCGCCCGAGGACGCCGCGGCCGCTCCCAGAGCCTTCAGGCCGTCTTCGTCCGCCGCTGCCAGCCCGAGCAGCACGGGCACCCGGTTGCCGCAGCGCTCCCCCACCAGGTAACCGATCGCCGGCAGCAACCAGGAGGCGCTCCCGAGAGCGTGCGGCAACGAGCGCAGGTCGAACACCACCTGGCCGCGGCGGCTCTCCTCCAGGTGCAGCCCCACCGCCGGCGCCCGTCCCGTGATCGCCGCGCAGATGTCGATGAAGTCACCGTAGCGGTGGGTGCGCGCGCCCAGGACCGAGTTCGCGAACACGATCGCGTTGCTCTCGGCCCAGGCCACCTGCTGCCCGAAGGCCGGCCGCGGCGTCGTCTGGTAGGGCGCGCAGGTCCAGATCGTCCGGCAGCCCATCTCCTCGTAGCACTCCATCAGCCGCAGCGCCTTCGCCCGGCGTTCCGCCGTGCCCGCGAACTCCTCCGGGTGGAGCAGGTCGAGGCCGCCGACGTTCAGCGTCGTCGGCACGCGGACGCGGGCGCCGCCGGCAATCAGGAGCTCCGCGAAGTCGACGCCCGAGTCGCCGTGGTAGAGGCAACCGTCGATGTGGGCGCCCTCGATATCCAGCAGACGCTCGGCGCCGTAGACCCCCGCCATCGTGATCAGGATGCGCATCGCGACCGCCGCGGCCTCGCCGCAGTCGCCGGCGAGCATCGCGCGGTCGCGGCCGGTCAACTCGACCGTCTCGGGCGTGGTCGCGGCGGCCATGGGCAGTCAGTGTAACCAGGAGCCGGCGCCGCAGAACGCAGCGGAGCGAGTGACGCGGCGCGGGTTCCTGGTGAGGTGGGGGCTGGGGCCAAACATGGAGCCTGCGACAGGTTTGGCGGCTCTATGGGTACACTCGCGCCCTTCCAGGAAACCCGAGCAAGGCAACAACGAGGAAACCAGGGCGCCGGCCTCTTCCGGCGCCCGCGGAGAGGCCCGCATGGCGACCGACGCAGCACTGCAGGAACGACTCATGGCCGCGGCGCCCTACGGCATGGGCGTCGCGGTGCACGCGGAGGCGGCTCCC
Organism: Candidatus Multivorans thiocomprendens; assembly: GCA_027493375.1. Classification (GTDB taxonomy): domain Bacteria; phylum Acidobacteriota; class Thermoanaerobaculia; order Multivoradales; family Multivoraceae; genus Multivorans; species Multivorans thiocomprendens. Next base: position 19,931 of record JAPVWO010000027.1, read on the forward strand.
GAGCGAATGGCCGTCCTGTCGAAGTTCGGCGGCCGGACGCTCGGCGAGCTGAACGCCAACGCCAATCGCCTGGCCCGGGTGCTGCGGGCGCACGGCGTCGGTCCCGACGTCGGCGTCGCCCTGCTGTGCCGGAACCGGCCGGAGTTCATCGAAACGGTCGTCGCCTGCCAGCGCACCGGCGGACGGATGACGCCGATCAACTGGCACCTCTCGCCACCCGAAGTCGCCTACATCGTCGACAACTGCGAGGCTCGCGTGCTGATCGCCGACGAGGCCTTCGCTCCGGCCGTCGCCGCGGCACGGGCCGGTTCGGAGCACTTGCGGCTGACTCTCGCCGTCGGCGGCGGGATCGAAGGCGCCGAGTCCTACGACGAAGCGCTCGCCGCCGAGGACGGTTCGAACATCGACAATCCGGTTCTCGGCACCCCGATGCTCTACACCTCCGGAACCACGGGCCACCCCAAGGGCGTCTACCGCAAGGCGGACCCGACGCCGACGCCGTTCCTGCTGGCGGTCCGCGAGTCGGGCGACTTCGAGCCGGACACGGACCGCTCGCTCATCACCGGTCCGCTCTACCACGCCGCGCCGCTGGGGCTCAACCTGGCGATGCCGATGGGCGCCGGTGTCGGTTCCGTGCTGATGGACAAGTGGGATGCGGAAGAGACCCTGGCGCTCATCGACCGCCACCGGATCACCCACACCCACATGGTGGCGACGATGTTCCACCGCATGCTCGCGCTGCCGCCGGAGGTCCGCGAGCGCTACGACGTCTCCTCCATGCGCTGGCTCTGTCACGGAGCGGCGCCAACGCCGGTCCACGTCAAGCACAAGATCATCGAGTGGTTCGGCTCAGTTGTCTGGGAGTACTACGCGGCGACCGAGGGCGGCACGTTCTGGGTCGACTCGAAGGAGTGGCTGGAGAAGCCCGGCAGCGTCGGCCGCACCGTCGAGGGAACGAAGTACAAGGTGCTCGACGACGACGGCGAGCCGGTGCCGAGCGGAACCACCGGCACGGTCTACTTTGAGGCCGCCGAGAACCGCTTCGTGTACTTCAAGGCGCCCGACAAGACCGCCTCCGCCTACCGGGACGACTTCTTCACGATGGGCGACATGGGCTACGTCGACGAGGACGGCTACCTGTTCCTCACCGGCCGGTCGGCGGAGACGATCATCGCCGGCGGCGTGAACATCTACCCCCAGGAGATCGACGACGTGCTCCAGCAGCATCCCGCGGTCTACGAGGTCTGCACGGTCGGCGTGCCCCACGAGGAGTGGGGCGAGAGCGTCAGGTCGGTGGTCGAGGTCGGCGACGGCTACGAGGCCGGCGACGACCTGGCCGAGGAACTCCTCGCCTGGTGCCGCGAGAACCTGCCCGACTTCAAGAGACCCCGCTCGATCGACTTCGCCACCGACCTTCCGCGCATGCCCACCGGCAAGATCCAGCGCGGCCTGGTCCGGGCGCCGTACTGGAAGGGCCGCGAGCGGCAGATCTGAGAGCCGGGCTTACCCAAACTACATCCCGAGGCAACCATGAAAGCAGTTGTATGCAGCGCGTTCGGCCCCCCGGAGAACCTGACGATCGAGGAGCTTCCCGATCCGGCCCCGGGACCCGGTGAGGTCGTCGTCGACATCCACGCGGCGGCGATCACCTGGCCCGACACGCTGATCATCGAGAACCGGTACCAGTTCCGGGGAGAGCCGCCCTTCGTCGTCGGCGGTGAAGTGGGCGGCAAGGTCGCCGCGGTCGGCCCGGACGTCGATGATCTTGCGGTCGGGGACGACGTGGTCGGCGGCGGCGGAACGGGCGGCTTCGCCGAGCAGGTGCTGCTCAAGGCGTCTCAGGTGCGCAAGCTGCCGCCGGGGCTCGGCCACGCGGAGGCCACGGGATACGGCTACGCCTACGGCACGGGCCACTACGCCCTGAAGTACCGGGGCAATCTCAAGCCCGGGGAGACGCTGCTCGTGCTCGGCGCCGCCGGCGGCGTCGGCCTGGCGGCCCTGGAGCTCGGCAAGGTGATGGGGGCGCGGGTGATCGCCGCCGCTTCGAGCGAGGAGAAGCTGGCGCTCTGCCGCGAACGAGGCGCCGACGAGACGATCAACTACGCCGCGGAGGACCTGAAGAACCGCGCCAAGGAGCTGACGGAAGGCAAGGGCGTCGACCTCGTCTACGACGCCGTCGGCGGCGACTACGCCGAGGCCGCGCTCCGCGCCACGAACTGGCGCGGCCGGTTCCTCGTCATCGGCTTCACCGCCGGCATCCCGCGCATGCCGCTCAACCTCACCCTGCTCAAGGGCTGCGACATCGTCGGCGTGTTCTGGGGCGCTTCCCGGATGCGCGAGCCGGAGATCTTCGAGGCGACGAGGGTCGAGACGGAGGCGCTCGCCGCCGAGGGCAAGATCCAGCCTTGGATCTCGCGCCGCTATCCGCTGGAAGAGGTGCCGCGGGCGCTGCGGGACATGATGGACCGCAAGATCATCGGCAAGATGGTCATGCAACGCTCCTAGAGGAGATCGGGAATGAAGTTCGGCGCACAGGTCACCGTCTATCGCAACACCTGGGACAGCGTTCGGGAGGTGGCCGAGCTGCTCGACCAGGGCCCCTGGGACAGCATCTGGTACGCGGATCACTACCTGCCGCCGCCCGGAGTCAAGGAAGAGGAGCACCTGGCGGCACAGGAGGCCTTCACCGTCGCCGCCGCCACCGCGAGCATCACGAAGAACCTGAAGATCGGCCACCTGGTGCTCGGCAACACGTACCGGAATCCCGGCCTGGTCGCGAAGATGGCCGGCACCCTGGACCACATCTCCCACGGCCGCTTCGTGCTCGGCATCGGCGCCGCCTGGTTCAAGCGCGAGCACGAGGCATACGGCTGGACGTTCCCGTCGATGAAGGAGCGGCAGGACCGCTTCGAGGAGGCGGTCGAGCTGATCCGCGCCCTGTTCCGGTCCGGGGAGCCGGTCGACTTCCAGGGCGAGTACTACCGGCTCGACTCGGCGCCGCTCTCCCCCGGCTGCTATGACGAACCCATCCCGATCCTGATCGGTGGCACCGGCGAGAAGCGGACGCTGCGTACGCTGGCCCGCCATGGCGACGTGATGAACCTCGACGGCTGGGCCCGCGGTCCGATGACCCGGGAGTACTTCCAGCACAAGGTCTCCGTCGTCAACCGGCACTGCGAGGACGCCGGACGCGACCCGGGCGAGATCCGGCACACGGTGCTCATGCCGACCTTCGTGACGGACGACGAAGCGGCGGCCAGGCGGTTCGTCGACGCCCGCGGCCTGGGCGAGGGCACCGCGTCCGGCCCGAAGAGCTACGTCATCGACCGGGTCGGCGAGATGATCGACGCCGGCGCCCACGAGATCATGATCGGCGGCATCCCGACCCAGAAGCTCGACCACTACCAGATGGTCGCGGAAGAGATCATTCCCGCCTTCGACTGAGGCGGATGTCCGGCAGGGCTCAGTCGGCAATGGCGGCGCCCGCGGCCGCCCTCATGGCCGCTGGGCTCGCTCTGCCCGGGGTCCTGCCGGCTCAGAACCGCGACACGGACTGGCCGACGATCACCGGCGGCAACGACGCCCGCCGCTACGCCGCGCTCGACCGGATCGACGCCTCGAACTTCGCACGGCTCGAACCGGCGTGGCGCTGGCAGTTGCCGGACAATGAGTTGATGGCGAACGATCCGCGCTTCGAAGATCCGTCGATGAAGCAGCGCACGCACGTCACGACGCCGATCAAGGTCGGCGGCCGGCTCTACGTCGTCACGGGTTACGGCATCGCCGCCGCTATCGACCCGGCCGAAGGCACGACGATCTGGCAGCACGATCCGCAGAGCTACGGCCACGGCCGGCCGACGAACCACGGCTTCACCCACAAGGGTCCCAGCTTCTGGCACGACCCCGAGCGTCCCGAGGCGCCGGGCCGCCTGATCTACGCCAGCACGGATGCCATCCTGCGCACCGTCTACGCCGACGAGGGCACGCCGGTGCGTTCCTTCGGCAACCACGGCGGCGTCGATCTCACCACCGGCCTGCACCGGGCCGTAGAACGCCGCAAGTACACCGTCAGCTCGCCGGCGACCATCTGCCGCGACGTAGCGATCGTCGGCTCGTCCATCTCGGACGGTCCGCTCGGCCCCGAGGACGGGCCGCCGGGCGACGTGCGCGGCTTCGACGTGCGCACGGGGCGGCAACTCTGGACCTTCCATACCGTGCCCCAGGAGGGCGAGCACGGCACGGACACCTGGGAGGACGAATCCTGGCGGATCACCGGTGGCGCGAACGTCTGGGGCCTGATGAGCGCGGACGAGGAACTCGGCCTCGCCTACCTGCCGACCAGCACGCCGACCAACGACTGGTACGGCGGCCACCGCCGCGGCGACAACCTGTACGCCGAGAGCCTGGTCGCGGTCGACTGCGAGACCGGCGAGCGCCGCTGGCACTTCCAGGCCATCCACCACGGCCTCTGGGACTACGACTTCGCCGCACCGGCCGTGCTGGGCGACCTCGTCGTCGACGGTCGCACCGTCAAGGCGGCGATGCTGCCCAGCAAGCAGGCGTTCCTCTACGTCTTCGACCGGGAGACCGGGGAACCCGTCTGGCCGATCGAGGAACGGCAGGTCCCCCAGACGGGCATCCCGGGCGAGCAGACCTCGGCAACCCAGCCCTTCCCCACGAAACCGCCGCCGTTCGACCGCCAGGGCATGCAGCTCGCCGACGTGATCGACTTCACGCCCGAGGTCCGCGCCGAGGCGGAACGCATCCTGACCTCGCACCAGTACGGGCCGATGTACACGCCGCCAAGCGAGCGCGGCACCGTCGCCATGCCCGGCTTCGAGGGCGGCGCGAGCTGGCCCGGCGGCGCCTTCGACCCGGACACCGGCACGCTCTACGTGCCGTCCTTCACGGCGCCGATCCTGATCACGCTGCGGCGGCCCGACCCGAACCGCTCGTCCTTCGACTTCGTGGCGAGAGTGTCGGCGTTTCACGGCCCGTTCGACCTGCCGCTCTCGAAGCCGCCGTACTCGCGGGTAACCGCCTACGACATGAGCCGCGGCGACGTCGCCTGGCAGGTTCCGCTCGGCGAGGGACCGCGGCGACACCCGCGGCTCGCCGGCCTCGACCTGCCGCTCCTGGGCTCAGGGGTCCGCGGCCATGCCCTGGTGACGAAGACGCTGCTGATCGTCAGCTCCGGCCACTCACGCTCGTTCCGCTCCCAGGAGGCGAAGGCGGAGCGCGAGTGGCGGGAGAGACCCGAGGAAGTGACCGGCGGCCTGGCCTGGACCAATCCGCAGTCGGCGGCACGCGAAGACTGGCGCTACACCGTGCCGGCTGTCCGCGCCTTCGACAAGGCGACTGGCGAGCTGGTGGCCGAAGTCGAGCTGCCGGCCCACTCCGATGGCAGCCCGATCACCTACCTGCACCACGGCGTGCAGTACCTCGTCGTCTCCATCGGCGGCCGCGGCGAGCCGTTCGAGCTGATCGGGTACCGCCTGCCGGGCTAGCGCGGTGCTCCGCTGGGGATCTGCTACGTCCAGCGCGGCCCAGGCTTGTTCGTGGACGGTGTTGCATGGACGCCCGGTATTCGATCCTTGATCGCCAACGCCAGTTCCCACCCATGGCGCCGCGTGTTGTCGGTCACGACCCGCTCTGCGCCCGTGGCCTTGATGAACGCGAGCGTCTCCTCGAAGTCCGCGTGGTTCGACAAGGCAACGCAGTAGCTGGTCTCGGAGTACATCGTGAGTGGATCGTTGTGGCCATGCCGGCCCGACATGAAGGCGCTGCAGGCGATGCTTGTTCCGCCAACGGGTTCGTTACCCCGCCCATCGCCCTTCGAGTACAACCGCACGTACGAGCGCTGTCCCAGGACCGATTCGCCTTCATCCGAATCGAGTGCGACCAGATCGCTGGCCGCCAAGCCGAACCGCCGATAGACCTCGACTTCCCCGATCAGCCGCCGACTCGCCAGAATGGGCACATCAAGGCCGCCAGCGAGCACCGTCAACACGCGCTCAATCGTTCCTCGGTGGGCTCTGATGTGCACCGGTCCGCGGCGCGCCCGCTCGCACACCAGAACGAAGAGGCAGGCCTCCGCCTCGGCCTGCGTGTACTTGCGGACGCTCCCTGGACTTCCGTAGGTGCTGTCTACGACGACTTCGTCAACCTGGATCACCTGATCGAGCGGCCAGCCAAAGTCGCCTGAGTAACCGAGCCGCCGCCCGTCCGATAGCTCCAAGGCCACCTGACAGGCACCGAGCATGTGGTTCGACGGCAGCAGAAGGAGCCGAGAACCATCTTCAAGCACGCGCTTCTCACCTCGCTTCAGCCTATGGAGGTTCGATCTGTACTCGAGATCCGCATCGCGCTCATCCACCAGCAGCGCATACGTTTCCGGGCTCATGACGAGATCCTGAAGCCCTTTGCTGCGTTCGAAGTCCGCCATGTGGTCGTCGTGTAGATGAGTCTGAACGCGCCACGGACAGCCCTCGGCGAACCCGTCGCACACGACCGCTTGCCCAAGGCGCACCGCGCCCGTGGCAAGGACATCAACTTCTGCTGGAACCACTCTCGATGCTCTCGTGGAGATGGTCCCGAACCAGCCCTTCTATGGTCCCCCGGCCCACCTGAGTCATCGATTCGCCGAAGTCCTCGCCTCCTACCAACGTGAAGATCCGCGTACCAAGCCGACCTGACGCGCCGCGGAGGCCGATAGCTTCGGTCGCGCCAGCCAGAATCTCGTCGCGTTCGGACTGTGCCAGGTCTCCGAGAGCGGCCACGATGCCTTCGTCCGCGACAGCACCCATGAACACATAGCGCTTCTCCACTACCGGCCGCATACCTACGACTTCCTGGACACAGTCAGAGACGGCACGGCGGGAGCGGTCGCGAAGCTGCACAACCTGTCGCACCTCCTTACTCGTGAGGCGATCGGACAGGATCGCCTCCGCGACGAGCGACTGCGCCCCATGATCCTTGAGACGGACCAACTCGGAGGCGGACGAGAAGCCGACGAATTTCCCCCGCCCCCAGTCCACCCAGTCCTGAACCTCTGGCGGAAGGTCCAGAAGTCGAAGAAAACGGCCGACACCCGATGCGTCGAGACGCACTTTGCGGGCACTCTCGGCTCGGCTCGCACCCTCCCGCTCAGCTCGCCTGAACAGCCGCCCACACTCGACCGGGAACAGGGGCCTACCACGCTGATGTCGCCCGTAGCCGACCGACATCCGAAGGAGTGCGAGTTCGTCGGCTCTCAGCCCACGCCACACGCTATGAACCAAGGGCGCCACGCTCCATCAACGCTTCCTCGATCAACATAGCCGCGGTCTCGTCCTGGTTCATCCCCTCGTCCACCGCCACACGACGAAGCGCGGCGTGAACGTCCATTGTCACCGTGGCGTTGACCTGAGTCACCTTGTCAGCGCTCTTCGCCCGTTCGATCAACTCGTCGACGCTCCCCTCGGGGATTCGTTCGCGCACCTTCGTCAGCTTCTTCTGCTGAACGCCCGACATCTCTCCCATCGCCCGAGCCAGCTTCACCGCGTCGACAACGATCGGTTGACCGTCCGGCCCGACGGACGTGTCCTGTGCCTTCAGGGCGACTTTCACGTCCACCGCGCCGTCGTCGACCAGTTCCTTCAACTCCGGCTCGAGCCGCGGGTACTTGACGTGGCTGCGGACTGTCTCTGCCTTGAGTCCAGTGGCCTCAACGACCGCCTTTTGCGTACCGTAGTGGTTGTACAGATGAGTGATGCCGTCGACCAACTCCTTACCCGACAGCTTTCGCCGGATCAAGTTCTCCGTGATCGAGATCGCCTTGGCCTGCGCCTCGGGAACGCGCTCGTCCAGGATCGCCGCGGGGATCGACTCTCTGCCGAGCCGTCTGTGCGCGAGGAATCGTCGCTGTCCCGTCAGGATCTCCCACCGTCCCGCCTCCACGGACTCGCACACCACGATCGGCTGCAAAAGGCCCAGCTTCTCGATGCTGCTCGCCAACTCATCGACGTCCGCCATGGAAGGCGACGTTCGCGCCTGCGCCTTGCCGATCGTCAGATCGTCCAACGGCACGTCCCTGTACTCCACTATCTTCGCCATGTTCGTTCTCCAGATTCGTCCGGGGCCGGCGTGAGATCGCCGGCCGAAAGGCCGAGGATACTCATGAGCTCCTGCTTCGTGAACGCCTTCCCGGCCATGCCAGACGACTCGACCACGTCCTCGAAGAGACGCGCCTTCTGCTCGAGGATCGACGCGATCCGCTCCTCGATCGAGTCCTGCACCAGGAACCGGATCACATGAAGGGGCTCCTCTCGCTCGAAACGGTGGGCGCGGAAGATTGCCTGCATCTCAACCGCCGGATTCCACCATCGGTCGAAGAGCACCACATGGGACGCCTCTCCCAGGTTGAGACCGACGCCGCCCGCACGCAGCGACACCAGCAGAACGCGGGGCGCCCTCCCTCTCTTGAAGCGGTCCATCGCCGTCTCACGCTCCGCGAGCGACATCGAACCCATGACCAGGCCCGTCGCCACGTCAAGCCGAAGCGAGATCGCTTCCAGCGTCCTGACGAACTGGGAGAACACGAGCAACCGCGCTGAAGGGCCCGCCGCGTCGCAAAGCACGCGCAAGGCATCCAGCTTGGACGAGACGCTCATCGACGAATCGAAGTTGCAGACCAGCTTCAGTCGCGTGAGGAGTCCCAGCAAAGCCGCCGTGTCTTCGCCGTCCTCCCGGTGCTGCCGCACAAGACCGGTCCGCGTCGTCCAGAGCTCGTCGTACTCGGCCCGCTGCTCCGCCGACAGATCCATCGGGAGGTCCTGGATCAGTACCGGCGGCAATTCCGCGCGGACCGCGGTCTTTCGGCGTCTGAGCATCAGCCTGTCCAAGTCTCTTGAGAGCTCCCCGCCATGCACTCTCCGGACTGGGCCCTCAGACTTCAGGAACTCCAGTAGCGTCCGCAGCTCCGCCTCGTCGTTCTCCAGGGGCGTAGCCGACAGCGCCCACGCACGTGTCCGCGGGAGAAGGAGGCAGGCCAATGCCGTTGCCGAGTTGCGGTTCTTGATCCTCTGAGCCTCGTCCAGCACGACGAGATCAAACGTGCCCGAGGGGATACGGTCAAGTCCGTCTTGGCGAATCTGCTCATACGACGCAATCAGGACCGGGATCGGAAGCAGGTAGTACGCCTCGCGGTCACTCGCTCGTCCCTGCACACGCCGTACCGTCAGGGAGGGCGCCCAGGCGTTGATCTCCCGCAGCCAGTTCGTCGTCAACGACGACGGCGCCACGATCAGTACCCGGCGAATCCCGTTGTCTCTCCTCAAGAGCAGGGCAAGAGCAACGGCAGCTTGAACTGTCTTTCCCAGGCCCATCTCGTCGGCCAACAGAGCGCCCCGCGTTCGATAGAGGAAGGCCACCCCCTCCCACTGATAGTCGCGCAACCTTGAAGGCACCCCAAGCTCCTCCTCCGCCATCTGGCGAAGGGTCCTAGCATCGGGGTCCATCTCGGAATCTAGGGAAACGCCCACACCGCCGCCGCTTGCCTGGCGATCTGGTTCTGACGCTCCTCGACCGCTTCGGGAGTCCACTCACAGTGCTCGGATAGCGCTCGAGTGATGGCGACGCTGCTCCGCTTGTAGCTGCCGAGCTTGTCCTGAAATGAGCTGTTGAAGTTGGCGCCCGCCCGATTGTCCGTCGGCCCCATGAGAGTCAGATTGCCGACCCGGTCCACCCATTCCGTGCAATCCACGTCCCGAAAGCCGTTCCAGGTAGACCAGTGCTGAGGCGCCGAGGGCAGGACGTGCTCAAGGGTGGTTCTGTCTTCGTTGAGCAGCGGTGAGTCGTCCTGCTCTGCCCGGTTGACGCCGCTCAGCAACTGGCGCGCCATGCGCCCTCTCTTCATTCGAGTGTTCCGAAGTGCCCGGATGAAGTGCCCGTCTTCCAGCACACCCCATCCGTCACAACCGTCGAGAAACTCGGCGAAAGCAAGGTCAGCGACATCGGTGGCCGCGACGATGTCCCGAGCGTAGTCGGCGAACTTCTTCTCGAACTCCGACGGGGCGAAGCGCTGCCTCACGAAAGCCGTCCTGAGCACGAAAGCCGACAACCGTTGCAGGTTCTTCATCACGGCCCTGGCGATCCGTCGGCGATGTCGACCATCGGTCCCGCGGACAAACCTGTCCAGCAAGGCGAACACCAGCGGGTGGGTAACTTTGTAGCCGCGGAGCTCCCTCAGCAGCACGGAGAGATTCCGAGGCGAGGTTGCGGCACCCGCCGCCGCGTCGAACAAGCTCACGAAACCCGGGTCGGGATTCGTGGCCGTCATCATGCGAAAGAGCTCCGCAGCCGCCGGCGAGCAAACGTCCTCGACGAGGCCTGACACGTACCGCGCTGAGTCGCGCCCTTGCTCGCCAGCTTCCGTCGTCAGGGAGCGGCAGCGATCCGCCAGTTTCCTTCGGGCGTCGCGATAGAAGTGGCTGCCTCTCAGAAAGCCCCACCTGCACTGAAGGCGGCAACGGAGGTAGTCCCCAGCGAGATTGCCTCTCGGGAAGAGAGTGCGAACCCGCTCAAGATGCTCGTGGATCGCCTCCTTCCCTTCCAGGTCGCTGTTTCCGCCGAAGTAGGAGTAGAGGTGATTACGAAGCCGGTCCAGGTCGTCCAGAGTCTTGCCTCTGGAGTTGATCGTCTCGTAGACGGCATTTGCATCGATTTCCGGAGGAAGGCGCAAACACGCCACTTCAAGTCGCTGGATCAGATAGTCGAAGTAGTCCCTCGATGCTTCGAGGCCCAGCCCGTCGACGAATTCCTCTATCCGCTGCCACGCCGCAGTCAGCTTTCCGTTCGTCCCGATCGTACGGCCCCGGATCATCTGTCGATAGGCAGCCGAATCGTTCCGCGGAGGCTTGAGGCGACGCATGTACTCGTCAGCGTCCGCCAGACGGCAAGGTCTGTTCGGCTCCAGATCGAACAGCAACCTAAGCGCAATCGCCTCGCGCTGAGGGTCGCTGTCGTCCCGAGCGAACCGCCTGCAGAAAGCGGCGGAGACGAGTGAAACCGTGACCATCCTCTGCTGGCCGTCGTTGATCTCCCAGACTCCGTCACCGTTGCCAGCCAGGATCACAGCACCCAGGAAGTAGCAGCCGCTCTTCGCGTCGACGGCCTCCTGGAGGTCCTCAAGCAGATCGCCAACCTCTCTCGGACTCCAGTCGTAGTAGCGCTGGTGCCACGGCACCTCGAAACGCGCGCTGAAGAACAGATCCGAGAAGCGGGTTGCCTCGGCTTGAACGACGGTCGGCTGGGTCATCCCGCCGCGATTTCCTCGGGCGCCAATCCGACAGCCGCGCGAAGAGCCGAACGGCACTCCTCCCGCACGAGGTCCCGCCGCCAGATGTCCTCGATGACGTCCTCTTCCGCAGCCGAAATGAGTTGCTGACTCACGTCGTCCTGAAGAGCCCGCAGTTCGTCGAGGATCTGCTTGCGCACGCCGAGCGTGAACGGCCCCATCACCCGACTGCCGTCAGCTCGGAAACGGACGTTCCCGTCCCTGCGAACGGACTCACGATTGCCGTCGTTCTCCCGGAGCTCAACGAGCCATTCCCGAAACGCGAAGAGCCGACTGAAGACATCGGCTTCCGCATGACCCGAGGCGATCAGGCCCCGGAGGCTCCGGTCCTTCTTCACAACGGTGCAGGTCCAGCAACCGAAACGGGGCGAACTCGTCCCGCACGAGGGGGCGTCGTCCTTCGTCAACACGAGGGGACATTCGCCTCCGCCAGCATTGCGGTAGAGCGTGATCAGATTCCTGTGCGTACCACCCCAAGGCGGGCGTCGCTGCATCAGCACCAGCCAGACATCCTGGTCCTCAAAGTCGGCAAGCGGAGCAAACATCCAGCAGTGATCCATCGTGGCGTGCGGGTTCAGGTTCCCGGCGGCCACGCCGCGCCTATCCATCGCCCGGCGTCGGTTGTCGGACTCGCTCCTGCGCGTACCGACCAACAGCACGGCACCGCCATGTGCGCGGATGAGATTGGCGAGGAGCCGGTTCGTCGGATGGATCTTCATCCGGTCCGTACACCACCGGAAGTTCCGAGTCGGCGGTATGTAACCGCGACCGATCACGTTGACCCAGAACGTCTGATCGACATGGGGCTTCGTGATCCGCGTCTCGATGGGCAGGTCCGCGGCAGCCGCCGCGAGCCCGATCTCCCCGAGCGTCGTTCGCAGGTGACCGATGACGAGCGGCGACTCGACCAAGGTGTCGTTGCCCACGACGTACACCCTGCGACGCCGCTTGGAAACCGGCAGGTCTGCGATGACCTCCCAAGTCAATTGCAGCAGAAGCGTGGAGTCCTTGCCACCCGAGTACGCGACGACCCAAGGATCGGCTTTGCCAGCGAGGTACTGCTCCCTTATGGCGAGCTTGGCGGCGCCGAGGCGATCAACGACCTTGGCGACGCCCCCAAGGGAATCGGCAGACTGGGCTGAAGAGACCATTGCGGTCATCCGGTGGCCCAACGCTGCACTTGAGCACATGGTTCCGGCTGCCGGCTAGACATCGCTTCCTCGGCCCATCGAGGAGCAAGCTGCCGAAGATCGGCTACGGTCTCGCTCAGGCGCGTCGCGGCGAAGTCCACTTCGTCGGCTGTCGTGTAACGGCCCAGGCTGAATCGAACCGAGCACGCTATCGCCTCCTCCGACAAGCGAAGCGCCGTCAGGACATGGGACGGCTGGACGCGATCCGAAGTGCAGGCGGAACCGGATGAGATCGCCACTTCGTCCCGAAGGGCCATCAGTAAAGCCTCGCTGTCTAGGCAGGCGAAGCCCGCGCTGAGTATTCCCGGCACTCGAACTTTCTGGTTGCCGTTCAGGAAGCTGCGGGGGATCGCTCCCAGTAGATCACGAAGCCTCCTGTCCAGTGCCGCCGTTGCATCCGTGTCCTTGCCCAAGCACTCGCGCGCCAACTCGGCGGCCTCGCCCATCCCCACGACTTGGTGAGTGGCCAGGGTGCCGGAACGAAGGCCCTGCTCCTGATCGCCCCCATGCATCTGGGGTTCGAGCGGGGAAGGACAGGAACTCCGTGCGTAGAGCGCACCAACCCCCTTCGGACCGTACATCTTGTGCCCGCTCAGAGACACGAGATCCACCCGCATCTCCCGGACGTTCAGCGGCAAGCGCGCCGCACTTTGGCTCGCGTCGACATGGAAGACGACGCCACGTTCCCGTAGCAGACACCCGACCGCCGCGACATCGGTGACCGTGCCGACCTCGTTGTTCACGTGCATGAGGGAGACGAGAATCGTGTCGCGGCGCAACGCGCGTTCGATGCTCTTGACTGTGATCGTTCCGTCGACGTCCGGATCGACGCACGTGACGTCGAACCCTTCTTGGACCAGTCGAGCACAGGAGTCCAGGACCGCCTTGTGCTCCATTGACGAAGTGACGATATGCCGGCCGCGTCCGCGGGCGCCGCGGGCGGCGCCCTTGACCGCCAGATTGATCGACTCCGTAGCACCAGAGGTCCAGACAATCTCCGCCGGATCGGCGGCGATGAGTTCGGCCACTTGACCGCGGGCTGTCTCCACGGCCGCCCTGGCCTCGACGCCGAAACGATGCGGCTTTGAGGCCGCATTGCCGAAGAGGCCCTCTCGTCCCAAGCAACGGGACATCGCCTCGGCGACCTGCGGAGCTACAGGCGTCGTGGCTGCGTAGTCAAGGTAGACGCAACTCTCGGCCCGCTGTCCGGTTCCCTGGTGGTCACGGTTCATCAAGAGGCGCTTCGAGACGATCGGCCTGCCGCGCGTTCCGATCCTACTAAGCCCAAGAAGCCGGCCGTCGGCGACGTGCTTGTCGGCCCTTAGTCCGAAGGCCAGGGGGTGCCCAGGTCCTCCTCCGGCACCGGCCGCATCCCCAGGTTGACGAACTTCTGCAGCCGCTTCCCCTCGTAGGTCTCGGTCGTGTAGATGTTGCCCTTGGAGTCCGTGGCAATGCTGTGGACGGCGAAGAACTGGCCGGGCTGGCGGCCGCCGTCGCCGAAGGCGTAGAGCACCTCCATGCTCGCGCGCTCGATCACGTGGACCTTCATGTTCTGGCCGTCGGCCAGGTAGAGGAACTTCTGTTCGTCGTCCGGCGAGAAGGCGACGTCCCAGGTCGAACCCTGGGAGAGCGTCTCCGGCGCGATGAAGACTTCTTCGACGTAGGTGCCGTCGGCCTCGAAGACCTGAATGCGGTCGGCGGCCCGGTCGCAGACGTAGAGCAGGCCGTCGGCCGCGATGTCGGCGCAGTGGACCGGACCGCGGAACTGGGTCGCCGGCGGATCCCCGGGCGCGTACTGGCCCAGGTCCAGCTCGTCGTCCGGCGCCTCGCCGTAGGCGCCCCAGAAGCGCTTGAACTCGCCGGTGTCGGCATCGATCACGACCACGCGCCGATTGAAGTAGCCGTCGGCGACGTAGATCTCGTTCGCCTCCGGATCGACCGA
>JAPVWO010000270.1 GCA_027493375.1 Candidatus Multivorans thiocomprendens
GTGCGTGGCCGACGCGGCCCTGGAGGAGGGCGGCGAGGTCATCGGCATCATACCCGAGGCCTTGATGGTGAGGGAGGTGGTGCATTCGGGCCTCACCGAGCTCAAGGTGGTGGCCTCCATGCACGAGCGCAAGGCGCTCATGGCGCGGTTGTCGGACGGTTTCATCGCGCTTCCGGGGGGCTACGGCACGCTGGAGGAGCTGGCGGAGATGATCACTTGGCTGCAGCTCAAGATCCACGCCAAGCCCTGCGGCGTCTTGAACGTCCGGGACTACTACGGTCACTTGCTCCGCTTTCTCGACCACGCGGTGGATCAGGGGTTCCTCAAGCAGAAGCACCGCGACAAGCTGCTCATCGCCGAGACGGTGGACGGCATGCTGGACGCCCTCGCCGGCTTCCGGCTTCCTTGATGGTGCCGCCTGTCACGGGCGGGTCTGGAACCTGATCCTGGATGTGAACCCTCTGACCCCCACCGCAACCACGGTGACCAGCGACATGAGCCACGCGAACCAGTCGCCGTAACGCACGTACGCCGTTTCCATCTCCAGCAACGGCACCGTGGCCGTCAGCACCCCTTCCGCGAACAACGGCAGCGGCGCCGACATGCGGCCCGCGGGATCGATCACCGTGGTCACCCCGGTGTTGGTGGCGCGCACCAGCGACCGCCGCGTTTCCAGGGCGCGCCATCGTGCCTGCCGCGCGTGCTGCCAGGGCGCCACGGTGCGGCCGTACCAGGCGTCGTTGGTCAGGTTGACCAGCAGGTTGGCCCGCTCGTCGCGGACGAACCGGCGCGACAGCTCCGGCATCAGGTCCTCGTAGCAGATGAGGGTCGCCGCCCGCGCGCCCCGAGGCAGGGCGAAGGTGCCTTCGAACTTGCCGGGGGTGAAGCCTTCGCCGATGGGCGGCATGCCCGGGAGGCCGCCGATAAGCGATGCCAGGGGGATGTACTCGCCGAACGCCAGCAGGACTCGCTTATGATAGCGGCCCAGCACCGCCCCGGCGGGGTCCAGCGCGATGGCGCTGTTGTACTTCCGGAAGCCGCCGCGGGAAAGGCGCCGGTAAGTGATGGCGCCGATGATCATGTGCGGATGGCGCGCCGGCAGCACCTCCGGTGGAACTCTGCCGGCCCTGTCCGGCAGCCATCTCTCCACCGCGGACTCGGGCCAGATGACCAGGTCCGCGTCGCGGCCTCTCGCGGAAAGGTCCTTGTAGATCTGTTGGTTGGTCCTCAGCAACGCCGCCTTGCCCTTCCGTTCGATGGAGATGTTCCCCTGCACGACCACGATGTCGAGCTTCCCGGCCGCCTCCGCGGCCGCCACGTCCGCCCGGACCGCCGCGACCGCCACGACCACCGGGGCCCCTGCGGTCGCGACCACGGTCGCCGCCGACCGGCGCCGGAACGCCCATGCCCTCGTAGTCCTTCGGGTCGAAGTCGGGGTCGTCCATGATGACGGCCTTGCGGGAGAGGCGGACCTTGCCGGACGGGTCGATGTCGATCACCTTGACCGTCATCTCGTCGCCCTCGGTGACCAGGTCGCCGATCTCGCCGACGCGGTAGGGCGCCAGTTCGCTGATGTGGACGAGGCCGTCCGTGCCCGAGAGGATCTCGACGAACGCGCCGAACGGCTCCACCCGGCGGACTTGGCCGGTGTAGACCTTGTCGACCTCGGGCACCTCGGTGAGGCGCTCGATCATCGCGATCGCGCGATCCGCCGCGGTGGAGTTGGGCGAGGCGACGACGACGCGGCCGTCGTCCTCGATGTCGATTTGGCAGCCGGTCTCTTCCGTGATGCCCCGGATCGTCTTGCCGCCGGGTCCGATCACGTCGCGGATCCGGTCGCGGGCGACCATCATCACGTGCAGACGCGGCGCGTAGTCGGACATCTCCTCGCGTGGCTCCTCGATCTCGGAGGCCATGTGGTCGAGGATGTGCAGCCGGCCCGCCCGTGCCTGGGTCAGGGCCTGGCCCATGATCTCCCGGGTCACGCCGGTGATCTTGATGTCCATCTGCAGCGCCGTGATCCCGCCGCGGGTGCCGGCGACCTTGAAGTCCATGTCGCCGTGGTGGTCTTCCTGGCCCGCGATGTCGGTCAGGACGGCGAAGTCGTCGCCGTCCTTGACCAGGCCCATCGCCACGCCGGCGACCGGCGCCAGCATCGGCACGCCGGCGTCGAACAGGGCCAGCGAACCGGAACAGACCGTCGCCATCGATGAGGAACCGTTGGACTCGAGGATCTCGGACACGACCCGCACCGTGTACGGGAAGTCGTCCTCGTGGGGAAGCACGGGTATCAGGGCCCGGCGCGCCAGCACGCCGTGGCCGATCTCGCGGCGGCTCGAGCCGCGGAGGAAGCGGACCTCACCCACGGAGAACGGCGGGAAGTTGTAGTGGAGGAGGAACTTCTGGTGGGTTTCCCCCTCGTACTCCTCGATGATCTGGGCGTCGCGCCGGGTGCCGAGGGTGACCGAGGCCAGCGCCTGGGTTTCGCCGCGGGTGAACAGCGCCGAGCCGTGGACACGCGGCAGGAGTCCGGTCTCGGTGTCGAGCGCCCGGACTTCGTCCGTCGCCCGGTTGTCGAAGCGCTTGCCCTGCTTCATCACGATCTCGCGGAGCGCCTTGTCCTCGAGTTCGCTGACGATCTTGCCGACCTGGGCCCGGCGCTCGTCGTCCTCGGGAAGGCGGTCGGTGAAGCCTTTGACGACGGCCTTGACCGCGTCGCGGCGCTCGAACTTGCCGGGGGTGTTCAGTGCTGTCGTGAAGTCGTCCCAGATGGCGTTCTCGACTTCGGCGCGGAACTCGGGAGAGTAGGCCTCCGGGGCCTCCCAGTCCGGCTTCTCCAGGTCCATCTCGCGGAACAGTTCCTGCTGGGCGCGCACGATCTTCTGGAGTTCCTGGTGGCCGGCGAAGATGCAGTCGAGGATCACGCTCTCGTCGAGCTGGTTCGCGGCGGCCTCGACCATCGTCACGGCGTCCTCGGTACCGACGACGATGAGGTCCAGGTCGGACACGTCACGCTCGGCGCCGGTCGGGTTGAACACGATCTCGTCATCGATCAGGCCGACGCGAACGGCTCCTACCGGGTGGTAGAAGGGAATGTCGGAGAGGACGAGAGCGGTCGACGCGCCGTTGATCGCGAGGATGTCGGGGTCGTTCTCCTGGTCGGCCGACAGCACGAGGCTGATGATCTGGGTCTCGTAGAAGTAGCCCGACGGGAAGAGCGGCCGCAGGGGCCGATCGGTCAGGCGGCAGGTGATGATCTCCTTCTCGGAGGGCCGCCCCTCGCGCTTGAAGAAGCCGCCCGGAATCCGCCCGGCCGCCGAGGTGTACTCGCGGTAGTCGACGGTCAAGGGCAGGAAGCCGCGGGGTGTGCTGTCGGGCGCCATGCAGGCGGTGGTGAGCACGATCGTCTCGCCGAGCTGCACGGTGCAGGAGCCGTTCGCCTGTCTGGCCAGGCGGCCGGATTCGAGGGTGATGGTGCCGTTCCCGATCGGGATGTCCTTGGTGAACTTCATGTCTTTCTCCGTGCTTCCTTCTCTTTGTTTGCTCCGCCCGGCTTTGAGCGGGCGGGTAGATGCCTTCCTTGCGAAGGCAGGCTTACGCGCGAATCGCGTGGAGTCCGGTCCGCCGGATCGGCGGCCAAGCCGGTCGTCTTCCGGGTCGCGGAGCCGGTCAGGGCTCCGCTTCCGCCGCAGGGACTACCTGCGGAGGCCGAGACGCTCGATCGTCGTCCGGTAGCGGTCGAAGCTCTGGTCGCGCAGGTAGCCGAGCAGCCGCCGGCGGCGTCCGACCAGCTTCAACAGGCCGCGCCGGCCGTGGTGGTCTTGCTTGTGGACCTTGAAGTGCTCGGTGAGCTCGTTGATGCGGTTCGTCAGCAGCGCGACCTGGACCTCGGGCGAACCCGTGTCCGTCTCGTGGAGACGGAAGTCACGGATGATCCGGTCCTTCGCTTCGGTTGTCTGTGGCACGCTCTGATTCCTCGCTGACTCTGCTTGTTCCGTTCTGCTGGTTCTTTCTCGTGTGGCCTTCTTGCGGTTTCCTTCGTCGTTCCCAGGTTCTTTCGCGGCGCGGAGTGTAGCACGGCGGCCTCAGCGGAAAACGATCTTCGGTTGAACCACCGCCAGGCCCCGGTCGCCGATCCGTTCGGCCACCGTCGCCACGGCGAGGAACCGTCCACGGCCGTCCGTGAGCTGGACCCAATCCCCCTCGCCGGCCTCGATACCGGGCGCCAGCACGGTCTGGCCGTGAGTGACGCGCCGTTCCTGGGTGGCGTCCATCGCGACGCTGGGGAAGGGCAGCGGGATCTCGTCGAACGGCACCCAGGCGGAGCCCAGTTCGTCCATCTCCAGCGGTTCGGCGCCGCGAGCAACGCCTTCGAGGCGCTCGGCGTCCACGGCCGCCTCGACCTCGAACGAGCCGACCCTGAGCCGCCGGAGTGTCGCCAGGTGGCCGCCGCAGCCGAGGCGTTCGCCGAGGTCGTGGGCGAGCGACCGGGCGTAGGCGCCGGTTGAGCAGCCCAGGCGGAATGCGATCCGGTCCGGGCCGGGGTCGCCGAACGCGCCGGCTGGAGCGAACTCGTGGATCTCCACGTCCTTGCCCTGTCGTTCGAAGTCCTGACCCCGGCGCGCGAGTTCGTAGTACTTGCGGCCGCCGATCTTCTTGGCGGAATAGGGAGGCGGCAACTGGTGCAGGGGCCCCTCGAACTCCTTCATCGCGCCGGCGACATTGTCCGCGGTCAGACTGGTCGTCGAGCCCTCGAACGTGACCTCGCCGGCGGCGTCGTAGGTGTCGGTGGCCGCGCCGAGCTGGATCTCGCCCTCATAGACCTTCGGCGCCTCGATCAGAAACCGGGTAAGCCGGGTGCCGCGGCCGGCGGTCAGCAGGAGCAGGCCGGTCGCGTTCGGGTCGAGGGTGCCGCAGTGCCCGATCTTGCGCTGGCCGAGCGCCCGCCGCGCGATGCGGACGACGTCGTGCGACGTGCCGCCGGGCCGCTTGTCGACGAGGAGCAGGCCGTGGCGTTCGGTACCTGGGGTCACGGCCCGGCCTCGCTTCCGGAGGCGCGCCGGGCGCCCGCGGTCGCCGCTTCCACGGCGGTGGCGAGTTCGGCGATCACGGCCTGCTCGTCTTCGCGGCTCTCGACCAGGCAGCCGGCGGCGTTGCGGTGGCCCCCGCCGCCCCGCCGCGACGCGATGGCGCCCACGTCGATCCGGCCACGGCTCCTGAGCGATACCTTGACGTCCCCTTCCAGCCGTTCGCGGAAAAGTGCGACGGCTTCGACGTCGCGGATCGAGCGCGGATGGTCGATCAGGCCCTCGGAATCCGTCTGGCGGGCGCCGGCGCGCTCGAACATCGAGAGTTCCAGGCGCACGCTGGCGACCCGCTCGTCGCAGTAAAGCTCCAGCGTGCCGAGCATCTCCGCCAGCAGCCGCACGGCGCCGGGCGACTGCGACTCGTAAACCCAGCCCGCGACCCGCTCGGGCCGCGCGCCGTGACGGACGAGTTCGGCCGCCGCCTCGAAGGCGCGGGAGGTAGCGTTCGAGAAGCGGAAACTGCCCGTGTCGGTCGACAGGCCGAGATACAGCGCCGTGGCGGTCGTTTCGTCGATCTCGAGATCGAGCGCCCGCGCGAGGCGCAGGACCATCTCGGCCACCGCCGGTGCATCGGTGTCGACCCAGTTCGCCCGACCGTAGAGCTGGTTGCCCAGGTGGTGGTCGATGTTCAGGATCGGCAGGAGACTCAGGGCGTCCTGCAGCTCGGTACGGTCGAGGCGCGGACACTCGAGCGGGACGGCGAAGTCGAACTCGTCCGGGAAGCCGGCCGGCGGCGTCCGGCCGACGTGGATCGGCACGTCCGCCGTGACTCCGGAGCAGCTCTCCGGGGCCGGGTCCGCGTTCCAGATCGTGGCGGAACGACCCGACCCGCGCAGGAGGCGGGCGAGCGCCACCTCGGAGCCGACCGCGTCGCCGTCCGGGTGGGCGTGGCTCGAGAGCAGGAAGCGCCCGCCGGAGCGGAACGCCTCGAGCAGGTCGGAGGGGACGGTGACGCCGGCGCCGGCCGCCGAGTTCACAGTTCGCTCAGGAGTTGGTCGATGCGCTCGGCGTGCTCAGCTCCGCGGTAGAGCTCGAAGTGGAGTTCCGGGGTCCGCCGGAGGCGCAGGCGGCGCCCGAGGCGGCCGCGGATGAAGCCGGCCGCCCGCCGAACCGCCCGGATCGCCGCCTGGCGTTCCCGGTCGTCGCCGAGCACCGAGAGCCGGACGTGCGCATGGGAGCGGTCCGCGCTGAGGGTGAGATCGGCGATGCTCGCCAGCGCCGCCCGGGGATCCTGCACTTCACGGCGCAGGATGTCCGTCAACTCCCGGCGCAGCAGGTCGCGTGCGCGGGCCTGGGATACGGATTTCACCGGGATCTAGAGTGTCGGCGCGACGGCTTCGTGGCCGAAGGCCTCGATCAGGTCGCCCGGTTTGACGTCCTGGAAACGGTCGATGCCGATTCCGCAGTCGAAGCCGCTTCGCACTTCCGCCGTGTCTTCCTTGAAGCGGCGCAGCGAGCCGATCCGACCCTCGTGTACGACGACGCTGTCCCGGACCAGGCGGATCTGCGAGTTGCGCGCAATGACGCCGGCGATCACATGGCAGCCGGCGATCATTCCAACCCTCGGCACCTTGAAGATCTCGCGCACCTCGGCGCGTCCGCGGGACACCTCGCGGTAGGTGGGCTCGAGCAGTCCGGTCATTGCCGCGATCAACTCGTCCGTCAGTTCGTAGATGACCGTATGCAGCCGCACGTCGACTTCTTCCTTGGCGGCGAGCTCCGTGGCGCTGCGCTCGGGCCGAACGTTGAAGCCGTAGATGATCGCGCCGGAGGCGGAGGCCAGAAGAACGTCGTGGGTGGTCACGGCGCCGACGGCGGAGCGGATCACGCGAACCTTGACCTTGTCGGTTGAGAGCTTCCGCAGGGTCTCGCGAAGCACCTCGACCGAGCCCTGCACGTCCGCCTTCAGGATGACGGGCAGTTCCTTGACCTCGCCCTCCTTCAGGCTCGCGAACAGGCTCTCGAGGGAGACGCCGCCGGTGGTCGGCGCCAGATCCATGCGGCGCTTTTCCTCGCTGCGGAACTCGGCGATGGACCGTGCCCGCGCTTCCTGAGCCGTCGCCTGGAACGGATCGCCGGCTTCCGGCAGTTCGTTGAATCCCGAGACCTCCACCGGCATGGATGGAGGCGCGTCGGTCACGCGCTTGCCCAGGTCGTTCATCAGCGACCGCACGCGGCCCCAGGTCGAACCGCAGACGAAGACGTCGCCGACGTGCAGGGTGCCGTCCTGGACGAGGACCGTGGCGACGGAACCGCGGCCGGTTTCCTTGCTCGCTTCGATCACCACCCCCTGACCCTGCAGTTCCGGGCTGGAGCGCAGTTCGGCGACCTCGGCCGTGAGGTTGATCATCTCGAGCAGATCGTCGATCCCGTCTCCCTTGATCGCGGAGACGGGCACGGCGATCACGTCGCCGCCCCAGTCCTCCACCACGAGGTCGCGATCCGCCAGTTGCTGCTTGACCCGGTCCACGTTGGCGTTCGGCCGGTCGATCTTGTTGATGGCGACCAGGATCGGCACGGCGGCCGCCCGGGCGTGGTCGAGCGCTTCGAGGGTCTGCGGCATCACGCCGTCGTCCGCGGCGACGACGAGAATGACGATGTCGGTGACCTTCGCTCCGCGGGCTCGTAGCTGCGTGAACGCCTCGTGTCCCGGCGTGTCCAGGAACGTGATCCGGCCGCCGTTGTGCGCGACCTGGTAGGCCGCGATGTGCTGGGTGATGCCGCCGAACTCGCCCTCGGTGAGCCGGGACTTGCGGATCGCGTCGAGCAGCGAGGTCTTGCCGTGATCGACGTGGCCCATGATCGTGACGATCGGCGGACGCTCGACCCGGGTCGGACCATCCGCCTCGGCACGGCTCGCCTCCAGTTCCTCTTCCTGCTCGAGCTGGATCTCCTCCTCGAACGAAACGATGAGGGCCTCGAAGCCCATCCGTTCCGCCAGTTCCACCGCGAGTTCCGGCTCCAGGAGATGGTTCACGGTCGCCATCAGGCCCCGGTCGAACAGCATCTTCAGCAGGTCCTTCGCCTTGACGCCCATCTTCTCGGCCAGGTCGCGAACTTGCAGCCCCTCCGAGATCGTGATCGTGCCCCGTTCGCTTCCGTCCTCGACCGCGGCTGCGGCGGCCTTCTGCCGGTCTTCCTGGCGCTCGCGGCGGGTGCGCAGGTCGACCTGGGGCGGTGCCGACTCCGGGTCGGCGCGGGCCTCGATCGTCGGTGGCGTCTCCACGGAAGGCGGCGGTTGCACGGTCTCCATCGCCGGTGTGGAGGCGGGATCGGTCTTCGGAGTTCCGGG
>JAPVWO010000271.1 GCA_027493375.1 Candidatus Multivorans thiocomprendens
ACCAGGGCCAGCTGCCGTTTACGGTCCTCGATGCGCTCGGCGTTCGGCTTCCGCTCGATCACGTCGAGTTCGGGCTCGCCGACCTCGACGTCCTTGTAACCGAACTGGCGGTACAGGCCCTTGACCTTGTCCAGGTCCTCCTGGACCGTGGCCGAGTTGAACACGTCTCGCTTGCGGATCCGGGTGAGCAGGTTCGACTTCTTCGTCTTCTCCATCTGGCGCCGGAGGCGGCCGGCCGAGAAGACCTCGTTGCCCTCGAAGTCGACCTGGCCGATCTTGACTCTCCCGCCCTCGTCGACGGTGATCAGCACGCGCTTTTCGCCCAGACCCGCGTCCTGGACCTCGACGTGGATACCCGCGAACCGGAAACCGCGCTCCTCGTAGAGCTTCTTGATCGCCCCTTCGAGACGCGCCAGTTCGCCGAGGTCCAGCGGCAGGCCCTCGAAGACCGAGATCCGCTCCCGGTCCGTCATGTCGCCGATGTCGCTCCGCTTCACCTTCTTCAGCCCGTCGTACTCGAGCGAGACCAGGAGCGGCCTTTCCGTGATCGTCACCCGGACCAGGACGCCTTCGCCCTGCGCCTCGGCCGCGACCGAGATGTCGTCGATCAGCTTGCGCTCCCAGAGGTCCTTGATCCGCTCGTTCACGCGGCCGGGATCCCAGGGCTTCCCGGCCTCGATATCCAGGTAGTAGTTCAGGCTGTCTTCGCTCAGCGTCTCGACGCCGGCGTACTCGACCGACTCGATCGGCCGGCCGACCAGCAACTGGCCGGCGGCCGGTACGGCCAGCAGGAAGACGGCGCCGAGCGCGACCGGCCGTGCCAGCCGTCGAAGGTTCTTTCGATCAGGATTCCGCAAGAGCAGGTTCCTCCTCAACGGTCCGGGCGGTCGTGCCCTGGACGACCTCCAGGACCAGTTCCTCCTGGGCCAGATCCACCCGAATGCGCTCCACTGAATCGCCGGTGCGCTGGATCAGCAGGTCGGACACCGCATCCTGGACGTAGCGCTGGATCGTGCGGCGCAATGGACGGGCGCCGGTCGACGGATCGATGCCCGCCTGCTCCAGCAGCCATTCCCGCGCCTCACCGCTGACCTCGACGGCCAGACCCCGGTCGGCAAGGGTTTCGTTCACGTCGGAGAGCAGGAGGCAGGTGATCGCGCGCAGCTCCTCCCGACCCAGCGGATTGAACACGATCGTCTCGTCGATGCGGTTGATGAACTCGGGGCTGAAGCTGCGGCGGAGCTCACCTTCGATCTCTTCCCTGATGCGGCCGAAGTCCTCCTCCGAGCCGAACTCCTCTCCGGAAGTGCCGCCGAAGCCCACGCGCCCACCCTTGAGCACCAGCTTGCTGCCCAGATTGGAAGTCAGCAGCACCAGGGCATGACGGAAGTCGACGTGGTTGCCGTAAGCGTCGGTCAGGCTGCCCTCCTCCAGGATCTGAAGCAGCAGGTTCATGATGTCCGGATGCGCCTTCTCGATCTCGTCGAACAGGATCAGCGAGTACGGCTGGCGCCGGACCCGCTCCGTCAACTGGCCGCCCTCCTCGTAGCCGACGTAGCCCGGCGGCGAGCCGATCAGCTTGGAGGCCGAGTACTTCTCCATGTACTCGCTCATGTCGAAGCGCATGAGAGCGGTCTGGCTGCCGAACAGGAACTCGGCAAGGCGGCGGGCGACCTCCGTCTTGCCGACGCCGCTCGGGCCCAGGAAGACGAACGAACCGACCGGACGACGAGGATCGGAGACGCCGAGCCGCGATCGGCGGATGGCGCGGCTGATCGACCGGATCGCCCGATCCTGCCCCACGATCCGGCGGCGCAGAACGTCCTCCATCCTCATCAGGCGCTTCGCCTCGTCGCCACGCACGGCAGCCACCGGCACCCCCGTCCAGGAGGCAATCACCTCCTCCACGTCCTGAGCGGTCACGACCTGATCCCCAACGTCCTGCTCATGCAACTGCTCGATGCTCTCGAGATCTTCCCGGAGTTCGATCTCGCGTTCGCGGAAGCGGACGGCGCGATCGAAGTCCTTGTCCGAGATCGCCGCCTTCATCTCGGCCACGACTTCCCGGATCTCCTGCTCGATCCGCCGCGCCTGCCGAGTGTCCCGCACCCGGCGCAACTTGACGCGCGCACCGGCTTCGTCGATCACGTCGATCGACTTGTCGGGCTGATGACGGTCGGTGATGTAGCGGTTGGAACCGGCGACCGCCGCGCGCAGCGCGGCGTCGTCGTAGGCGACCTTGTGGAAGCCCTGGTAGCGCTCCTTCAGGCCGAGCAGGATGTCGTAGGTCTCGTCCGCGGAAGGCGGCTTGATCTGAATCGCCTGGAACCGCCGCAGCAGAGAGCGGTCCTTCTCGATGTGCCGGCGGTACTCCCGCTGGGTCGTGGCGCCGATGCAGGCGATGTCGCCCCGCGACAGGGCCGGCTTCAGGATGTTCGCGGCATCGAGCGAACCCTCGGCGGAACCGGCCCCGACCAGAGCGTGGATCTCGTCGATGAAGACGAGCACGTCTTCGCCTTCCTCGAGCTCCTTGAGGATGCCCTTCAGGCGCTCCTCGAACTGCCCCCTGTACTTCGTGCCGGCGACGATCAGGGACAGGTCGAGCGCGATGATGCGTTTGCGTGCGAGGAACTTCGGCACCCGGCCGTGCGACACCCGCTGCGCCAGTCCTTCGACGATGGCCGTCTTCCCCACCCCCGGCTCGCCGAGCAGAATGGGGTTGTTCTTAGTCCGTCGCGCGAGGATCTGCACGATGCGACCGACTTCCTGTTCGCGGCCGATCAGGGGGTCGAACTGGTCCTGCTGCGCCAGCGCGGTCAGGTCGCGACCGAACTCCGTCAGGAAAGGCAACTCCTGCTTGCCGCGCCGGCTGGCGCGCTCCCGGGCGATGGACGCGACCTGTTCGCGCACCGCCGCGACCTCCAGCCCGTTCTGCACGAGGACGCGCTGGGCCAGACAGCCATCGACCCGCATCACGCCGATCAACAGATGCTCGGAACCGACCGCCGCGTGGACCATGCTCTCCGCCTCGTGCGAGGCGTAGGCGAGGATCTTCTTCGATTCCTCCGACAGCGGCAGTTCGGCGGTCGACGAGATGCGCTCGACGAACACCCGCTCGCCCTCTATCTCGCGGCGCAGATCCTCCGGCTTGACCTGGAGGCGCTGGAGGAGCTCGATGACCGACTCCTCCCCCTCGCGCAGGATGCCGAGCAGGATGTGCTCCGACTCGATGATCCGGCTGCCCAGCTTGCTCGCCTCGTAGCGAGCGAAGAAGAGGGCGCGCCGCGACTTCTCGTTGTACTTCTCGAACACGACTCACAGTCTATGAGCTTGTGCGCCGGAACGCAGCGAAGCGAGTCCGGCCACAAGCTCATGGACTGAGGACGGGCTGGGCCGAAACACCGAGCCCGCGAGGAGTTTCGGGGCGCCGCTATGCCCCCAGGGCCGTCAGGCGGCCGCCGTCGAGACGGAGCACCTTGCGGCAACGGTTCGCCACTGCCGGATTGTGCGTCACCAGCAACATCGTCGTATCCCGGCGCCTGCGCAGTGTGTCCAGGAGCTCCAGCACCTGTTCGCCGCTCCGGGAATCCAGGTTGCCGGTCGGTTCGTCGGCCAGGAGCACCGCGGGTTCGAGCACCAGGGCGCGGCAGATCGCGATCCGCTGCCGCTCGCCGCCGGAGAGCTGCTGCGGGAAGGCGCCGGCACGGTCGGCGAGGCCGACCTGGTCCAGGAGCGCGAGCGCCAGGGCGCTGAGAGAGGAGGTCGGGCGGCCCGCGATCCGCCCCGGCATCATCACGTTCTCGAGCGCCGTGAAGTCCGGCAGCAGTTGATGGAACTGGAAGACGAAACCGAGCGAGCGGTTGCGAAAGCCCGCCAGGGCCGACGGCCTGGACGCGGTGAGATCGACGCCGTCGACTCGAACCGAACCCGCGTCCGGGGTATCGAGCGCGCCCAGGATGTTGAGGAGCGTCGACTTGCCGGAGCCGGACGGACCGACGATGGCCGCAGTGCTGCCACGCGCGACCTCCAGGTCCACGCCGCGCAGCACCTGCCGCCGGACCGCGCCGTCCTGGTAGGCCTTCGTAACGCCGTTGACCGCGATCACGTGCGCGCGCTCCTCATCGCCTCGACCGGGTGAAGCAGGCTCGCCTTGCGGGCCCCGATCACGGCAGCCGCGGCTGTGAACAGAACGGTCACGACTAGAACGACGAGCACGTCCGTGCCCCGGACCAGGAACGGGACGTAGTCCACGACGTACACGTCGGACGGCGTGGAGATCACGCGGTAGCGGTCGAGGAACGCCGCGAGCCCCGCGCCTGCCGCGCCGCCCAGGCTGGCGCCGCCCACCGACAGCAGAGCGCCGAGCAGGAGAAAGACCCTCTGCAAGCGGGCCGGCGGCGCACCCATTGCGGCGAGCACGCCGACCTCGGCGCGCTTGCTCGAAAGCACCATGGACAGTGCCGCGAGCAGGGCGAACGAGGCGACCGCGACGATCAATGCCACCGCCGAGAAGACGAGGCCCTTCTCGAGGCGCAACACGAAGAGAAGCGCCCGGTTGGCCTCCCTCCAGGTGGTCACTGTCGCCACGGCGGGGTCGATTCCCCGGCGCAGAAAGTCACCGATCTCTTCCGGATCCGCCCCCGGAGCAAGCGTCAGGTCAAGTCGCCTGTCGCCCCCCGCGAACAGGGCGGAAGCCTGCTCGAGCGGCACCAGCACCGGATCGTCCGCCTCCTCCGCCCGGCCCGACCTGTAGATCAGGTCCACCGGCAGCATCCGGGTCCGCGGCTGGGGCCCGACCGGCGTGAGGCCGGGCCGAGGCGACACGACGCGCACCGTGTCGCCCACGGCCAGCCCCATCCGCAGCGCCGCGGAAACGGGCACGATCAGACCGGATATCGCCTCCCCCGGGACCGGAATCCAGGGCGGCGGCGTCTTCTCGTAGCCCAGCACCTCCACCGCGAACGGACGGTCTTCATCGGCCAGCCAGCCCCGCGCATAGAGCAACTCCTGGACGCCGGCGACACCGTTCGTCGCGGCCGCCAGTTCGGCCAGGTCCCGCAGACTTTCCGTCGCCGCCGCGCCCTCGCCAGCGCTTCCGCCGCCGAACTCGATCTGCAGGGCCGGCGTATGCCGCGTCAGGTCCTCCAGCAGGAGGTTCTGGAAGCCCGCGAGCGCCGCCAGGGCCAGCACCAGCGCCGCCGTACCCACCGCCAGGCCCCCCGCCGTCAGGGTGGACAGCGCCCGGATGTGCGCGTCCGCGCGAGTGGAGCGGAAGTACCTGACGGCTATGTGCCAGACGAACCCCACGGCGAAGCGAGGCTATCCGCAGCGCGCTACTCCGCGTCCGTCTCGTCCAGCACGCCGATGTAGGGCAGGTTGCGGTAGCGGTCGTCGTAGTCCAGGCCGTAGCCGACGACGAACACGTCGTCCACCTCGAAGCCGCGGTAGTGGATCTGAACCGGCGTCTCGCGCTTGCAGGCCTTGTCGAGCAGCACGCAGAGCCGCACGGAACGCGCCCCCCGGAACCCCATCAGCGCCATGATCGTCCGCATCGTGTAGCCGGTATCCACGATGTCCTCGATGAGCAGAACGTCGCGGCCGGCAAGAGAGTGGTCGAGGTCGCGGCGGATCCGCACCTCGCCGGGCGAGGTCGTCTCGCCCCGGTAGCTCGAGGTCTGGAAGAAGTCCACGACGAGCGGCCGGGACAATCGTTGCAGGAGGTCGGACATGAAGAAGACGGACCCCTTCAGCACGCCGACGCAGAGCAACTCTTCGCTGTCGGCGTAGTCCCTCTCGATCTCGGCGGCCAACTCGCCGACCCGGCGGTCGAGCACTTCCCTCGAAATCAACTCGCGCGGCATGCCGTCTTCGGTCATCGAACTCCTCGGATATGGTCTGCCGCACTCCAGGCCTGGAGCGGGCGACGCGAGAAAACGCCGTGAATGGACACAAGGATACCGGCCCCGACGCGAGTCTCGCGGCCGAACTCGAGGAAAGCCGCCGGCGCTGGCTGGAGGCGGGAATTCCGACGCCGGAGGCTCTCCTCGTCACCGGCTCCGGCCTGAGCCTGGATCTCGGCGAGCCGGCGGCGGGTCCGTGGCCGTTCTCCGACCTGTTCCCCTTCGACGTCGAGGCGATCGAGGGGCACGCCGTGACCGCCGAACTCGTGCGGACGGACAACGGCCGGCTGGTCCTCTACAGCCGCGGCCGGTTGCACGCCTACCAGGGCTACACGCCGGCCCAGGTCGTCTACCTGGTGCGGCTGAGCGCCCTGCTCGGCGCCCGGTCGCTGGTCGTCACGAACGCCGCCGGTTCGCTGCGGGCGGACTTGCCGCCCGGCTCGATCG
>JAPVWO010000272.1 GCA_027493375.1 Candidatus Multivorans thiocomprendens
GCGGCGGCGTGGGCGCCGGCGGCGGGTTCGACGGGCGCGGCACGCGGACCGAGACCGCCCGGCTCGCCGTCAGCGGCGGCGTCTCGCCGTCCGAGACGACCACGTTGAAATCGTGGTTCGCCTTCCGCTGGTGGCTCAGCGTCGTGCCGGCGTCGACGGAAAGCTGGCCGGACGAAGAGACCGCGAAGTCTCCGGCGTCCGCGCCGGTCAGCGAATAGTCCAGCGCCGCACCTTCCGGGTCCGTCGCCGTCACCGGCGAACCGATGTTCCCCGCGGTCCCCTCCGGCACGCTGATCGTCAAGGTCCCCGTCGCCTCGAAGACCGGCGCCTCGTTGACGGCGGTCACCGTCACCGCGACCGACGCCGTGCCCGCGACGCCGTTCCCGTCCTCGGCCTTGGCCGTGACCTCGTAGACGTTGTCCTTGTCGTCGTCGGCCGGGGCTTCGTGATCCCTCGCGGCCATGGACAAGACGCCGGCGGACGAGATCGCGAAGTCCTCGGCGTCCGCGCCCTCCAGGCTCCAGGTCACCTGGCCGGCGTGGCCGGTCACCGTCGGCGTCGCCGACGCGTACGCCGCGTTCTCCGCCACCGTGCCGTCCGCGAGGCCCGCGATCGTCAGGGTCTGGTCCAGGTCGGTCACCGTCACCGTCACCGGCCGCGCCGCCGTCAACGCCGGCGTCCCGCCGTCCGAGACGACGACGTCGAAGCCGTAGCTCGACTTCTGCTCGTGGTTCAACGTCGTGCCGGCGCCCACGGAAAGCTGCCCGGACGAGGAGACCGCGAAGTCTCCGGCGTCCGCGCCGGTCAGCGAATACGCCAGCGCCGCCCCCTCCGGGTCCGTCGCCGTCACCGGCGAACCGATGTTTCCCGCGGTCCCCTCCGGCACGCTGATCGCCAGCGCCGCCGACGTCGAGAAGACCGGCGCCTCGTTGACGTTCGTCACGGTTACCGAGATCGACGTCGAACCCGGGTTCCCGTCCCGGTCCGTCGCCGTCAGCGTCGCCTCGTACACGTTGTCCCCGTCCGCGTCCGCCGGCGACTCGTGATCCTCGGGACCCAGGCTCACCACGCCGGTTGGCAAGTCCCACCAGTGCGGCCCCCCGTTGTCGACCCTGAAACGCGCGGCGTCGGCCCCGGAGAGCGTCCAGGTCAGCCCCCCGCGATGGCCGGTCACCACGGGCCTCTCCGACCGGACCGTGGCGTTCTCGGGCGTCGCGCCGTCGATCCTGACCGTCACCGTCACCGTTCGGAGGCCGGGCGTGCGCAGCTCGATCGTACCCGTGTAATGGACTCCGTTGTCGTTCGAGGCGCCCACCTTGAAGCGATACCTGGTGGCCTTGTCGAGACCGGAGATCGTGGTCGTCTCGACGTCCGCCGCCAGCGCCGCGGCCTCCCGCCATTCCAGATCGCCGACCTTCCGGTAGACAACCTTGAAGGCGGTCTCGCTCGAGGACCGGTCGGTCCAGGTCAGGGTCACCTTGGCTTGCTCCCCATCCTCCTCGGCCACGCCCTTGAAGTTGCGGGGAGACGGAGGCTTGAGCGCGCCGGCGAAGCCGGCGACGTGCGGGATCGTCCGCCCGAACGCGCGCTCGTTCTCGGCGCGGTCCTTGACGCCCAGAGTCCGTCCGTTGGGAGTGACGCGGACGGTCGAGAAGTACTGCACGGGGACCTGGGAGCTCGAGAGCGCCCGCATGATGGAGTACACCGTCGGGCTCTTGCTGGCGTCCCTGTGGCCGAACGCGTAGGGGTAGAGGCTGCCGCTGTACGGCTGGTCGCCGTGCGATCCTCCCATCAGATGGCCGATCTCGTGAATGAAGGTCACGCGAGGTCGGGGGCAGATGAGGTTCACCTCGGCGAACGCCCTCAGGCCCATCGTCTCCCGCGTGAGCCCCTTGCTGTAGGTGATGGACGCAAGTCCGCAGTACCGGCGGCGACTGTTCCTGGTGACGAAAACGACGATGTCCGCGGCGTGCCGGTCACGCAGGGATCCCATTGCGTCGTTCCAGGTGAGGAAGCTCAGCTCGGGTGACCTGTGGCGGTAGACGTCGTTGTCCACCGGCAACGTGATCTTCTCTCGATGCGCCAACTTGAAGCTCGCGTTGAGCTCGTTGTTCCGCAGCACCGTGTTCGAGTAGTCGACGAGAGCCTGAATGGCCGCGGCGACGCCGGCCTTGGTCCAGCTGTTCTCGGCCTTCTGGTCGTACACGACGAGGAGGTCGATCGAGTGAGTGGGCGGCTCGTCGCCCCTGGTCTCGACGCCCGCGGCATGCCGGATCCCCTTCCGCGCCGGCGCCTTGTCCGCGCCCGTTGCGGCGGGTGGGTCGTACGGGAACGGATCCGGAGCGGCGCAGTAGCTCCAGTCCGGTTCCTCCTCGTGGAACGTTGCGGCCGCGCTCCGTACCGCGCCCGCGCCGTGAGGGCCGGCGACCAGTTCGAAGCCCCGTTCTCCAAGTTCGCCGTAGCCGCCGACGAGCCGGCCGTCCTGCACGGTGAAGACCACCGTCTCCGCCTCGGAGCCGGCCACGCGTCCCGCCCACATCGCGTTGCCGTTCCCGCGATCCTCAAACGCCGCGCGCTCGGCCGTGAGTCCGCCGCCGCCGGGAACGGGGATCTCCAGACGAGGCGGACCGGAACGGAGCAGTTCGAGGTCCACCACGACTTCCATTCCGGGGTGGCTCTCGTACCCGGACGGCCGGGCGGCGGCCGACGCGCCGGTCGGTCCGCCCTCCGCGGCGGCGACCTCCGGTTCGACGATCCGGAAGAGGTTCTGGGCCTCCGTCGCGGCCGG
This sequence comes from Candidatus Multivorans thiocomprendens, assembly GCA_027493375.1. GTDB lineage: Bacteria > Acidobacteriota > Thermoanaerobaculia > Multivoradales > Multivoraceae > Multivorans > Multivorans thiocomprendens. Next base: position 2,789 of record JAPVWO010000272.1, read on the forward strand.
ACCGGACCAGACCGCCGCCAGCGCCAGCGCGAAGGCCGGATACCGCCTCATGCCGCAATCGTAGCCGCTTCGCGCCGCTCGGACTCCCGACCGGCGCGGGGGGAGGAGTCCCCGTTACCGGCGGTTCAGCGGCAGGGGAAGGCGTCGGCGTCGGCTCTTGGTCGGGCGGTGTTGCCGGCTTGGTTGCGGTGGGTCCAGGTCGCGCCGTCGGGGGCGGTGACGACGAGGTTGAAGGCGAGGTCGGTGACGGGGGC
>JAPVWO010000273.1 GCA_027493375.1 Candidatus Multivorans thiocomprendens
CGCCGTCTCCTTGACGAAGGTGGCGCCCTTGCCGGCCATCATCTTCACGCCGTCGCCGGCCTCCGTGAGCTCGACCGGATCGTTCTCGAGGATGTCCTTCGCGACCAGGTTGCCGACCGCCGAGTTCATCGCGTCCGTAACCCAGAACCAGCCGCCGTCCTCGACGGGGCCGATCTCGAACCCGTCCTTCTCGCCGCCCGCCATGCAGGCGAGGTCGCCCGCGAAGAGCGCGGAAACGACTCCGTCGTCGTTGGGCTCCAGCTCGCCGCTCCGGGTGACGCCGCCGCAGGTGGCGACCCAGGTCACCATCTCGACATCTTCCTGAGCCGTGGCGATGACTCCGCCCTCGCCCATGTAGACCGAAGCCACGTGGGTGCAGTCGTCGCAGGTAACGGTCTGACCGACCGCCACCGCGGGGATCGCGCAGAGAACCAGCGCGATCGTGATGTGCTTCATCAGCTTCATCAGTTTGTTTTCTCCTTGGGCGGCTCTTTGCCGCCGTTCGTTTCGGGCCGGCTATCCAAAGCCGGACCAAGGTCTTCGATCCGAAGATCGGGCCGTGGCGGCGCGGACACCCCGCGTTGCCACGGACGCTGACGTTGTCTCTACTGGACGGCCGCTTCCGGCTCAACGAGCCACCGACCGTCACTCAAGCTGATGCTGCGCATCACCTCCCGCTGAAAGACTTCAAGGCCGTCTGTCCAAAGACGTGAGTGGAACCTTAGCGGAAACGGCCGTGCGGATCCAGTGTGGTCCGGCTGAACGGCCCGCTCCCGTGGAGGGTTCCTCCACGGCTGAGCACTATAGGGGGTTGGAGGGGATGTGTCAAGGGGTTGGTGTGTCGACTTAAGTTGCTGAGTGGTCGCGAGTTACGGATGGAGCCGGCCTTCGGCCGGCGCGTCCTGTCGGCCGCCTCCGGGCGGCGGCGGGTCGGAAGACCCGCGTACCCAGTGGGGTCGTCACGTACCCAGTGGGGTCGTCAGGCGCCCCAGACGGTTACCGGCCTTCCGTCGAGGGACTCCTCGCGCCGGTAGAGCTTCTCCTCCCACGGCTTCGACTCGTCCCGGTCGAAGATCACCAGGTGACCCGACTCGCCCCGGCACTTGTCCATGCAGGAGAGGGTCTGCTCCAGCCCTTCGCGGATCGCGGTCTCCAGGCTGCCGCGCAGGATCTTGCACTCCACCACGTAGCGGCGAGCGGGCGCGCCGGGCTCGGCGCCGCCGCCGAAGCGGCCCGGAGGCCACACGATCAGCAGGTCCGTCCGGCGGCTTCCCAGGGCGTATTCCCGCTCGATCCGGCCGCCGCCGTTGACGATCCGTTGCAGGAACGCCTGCAGCAGCAGTTGCGGACCCGCCTCCTTGTACTGGAAGCGCTCGAGCCAGTGCTCCGAGTGCTCGCGGAAGAAACGCTGGAACGCCGCCAGCAAACTCTCGACGTCCAGGTCGCCGTCCGGCTTCACGTACCACTCCGTCTCCTGGACGATCTCCGCCTCGCGGGCATGCATCAGCTCGCGCGGAATGACTTCCCGGTAGATGGGATTGGCAATGCGCGCCGTGCCGCGCCGCGTCACCAGGCCCAGGTCGCGGACGTACTCGATGTCGTTCGGGCTCGCCTTGTCCACTTCGCCGGCCGCGCCGCCGCTCAGGATCGGCGCGATCACGCGCCGTACCCGTTCTTCCTGAAGCTTGTCCGCCAACTGGTGCAGATGCGTCTGCCGGCTCAGGATCAACTCCTCCCGGGCCTCCATGATCTCTTCCTCGTCGATCGTCCGCGAACGGTCCCGGTGCGCCTTGCACCAGAAGCAGGCCTGGTCGGCCAGCGCGTTGACCAGCCACGGCTGGCCCCGGGACTGGTTCCACACCGTGGCGAGGGCGTTCTCGGTGAACTCCTGCCCGGTCTCCTCCGTGTGCCGAGCCAGCAGCGCGCGCACGTCGGACTCGTCGAAATCGCCCAGGCGCAGGGACTTCGCCTTGATGTTGAAGGCGCTGCCGCCAGCGACGATCTCGCCCGAGGACTCCGAGTGGATGCGGTAGTCCCGCACGTCGCGGATGCCGCACAGGATGACGCTCCGCGGGAATGCCGCCGGACGGCTGACGTAGCCGGCGCGAAGCTGGCGCAACACCGAGATCAGCGTGTCGCCGACCAGCGCGTCGATCTCGTCGATCAGGAGCACGAGCGGCAGGGGATGGCTCTCGCACCAGAGCGTCAGGGCTTCCATCAAGACCGCGTGCGGGCCGGCGGTCTCGAGCAGGTCCGGCCACAACTCGCCCAGCGAGGCGTCGCCGAGCGTCAGGCGGGCCTCGCGAGCGAAGGCGGTCAGGGTTGCGCGCATTCCCTGCTCCACATCGCCCCGCGCCGTCTGCCCGGCCTCGACGTTCGCGTACAGGCAGCGGTGCGCGCCGGCCTCGTTCAGCAGGTCCCGCAGCGCCAGCAGCGCCGACGTCTTGCCCGTCTGCCGCGGCGCGTGCAGCACGAAACAGCGTTTCGCCGCGATGAGTCGCAGAACCTCGTCGAGGTCGAATCGCTCCAGCGGCGGCAGGCAGTAGTGGTCCGCGGGGACTACCGGCCCGGTCGTGTTGAAGAAACGCTCAGTCATCGGCTTGGGGGCGTGTCCCATCGTAGCGTTGGGTGGTTACGGGGGGGTTGGACCAGTCGAGGGTCCTCGGGTTCACTTCGCCGGGGGTCAGGGGCGCGGGGCCGACGCGCTCTTCCTCCAGGGCCGGCAGCAGGGTGCGGCTGGCCACGCCCCCGCGGTAGGCGG
>JAPVWO010000274.1 GCA_027493375.1 Candidatus Multivorans thiocomprendens
GGTCGTCTGCAGGACGAACGTGAGCGTCGCCATGGGCTCGTTCGAGAACTTCCCCGTACCCTTGATGCTGGTGATCGTTCCTTGAGGGCTGGTCGCCGGGTTGCTGAGGGAGAACTCCGTTCCATCCTCCGTTCCGGCGTCGTAGGGGAAGAGATCCCGGCCGATCGTCGCCCGCCAGCCCTGGCTGTTCCGCAGGGACAAGCCCGAGACGCCGACGAACCAGTCCGGACTGGGACCGATCATCGACAGGAGCGTCACCAGCGGGTGGGCCTGGGTCGCTTCGATCGTGAACGTCACGCTCCCGGTCGGGCCCGATGGCGCGGACTGCCTGATCAGCGCCTTCCGATTCCCGGCCGGAACCGCGTTGTACTCGTTCTCGAACGTCGATGTGGCGCCGAGTTCGGCGACGGCTTCGACGCCCGCCGACGCCGTGCCGCCGGACTCCCAGAACGTGACGCCGCTGTTGTGGACGGCGCCGATCAGGGTCGTGAAGTGAGCGTTGCCCACGACGCCGCCCGGAGTGCTCGAGGTGTTCCACTTGGCCTCGAAGGTCACCTGATAGGTCGCGGCGTCGGTGCCCTGACCGTCGATTCGAACCGGCGATCCGAACGCCAGCGGCAGCGCGGCGGCGAGCGTGGCGAGAGCGCCCACCTCCCGGCGGCGCCCCCATCGCGGCCGAGCGTTAACCGCGGAGTTCTCGGAGGAGCGGAGGAGGCGGATCATCGGTCGTCAGTCTACAGTCCCGGCGCCGAGCGCAAGGCACGTCCCGGGGATGGGCGGCGCTCAGCGGGCGAGGCAGCGCTCCCGCCACCGGTCGGGCAGCCGGGCGCAGAACGGGCCCAGATCCGGCACGACGGCGTGGGCTTGGTTGACGATCGCCTGGAAGCAGGATTCGCCGACGATCGGTTCCTCCACCTGCGCGCACAGCTCCACGCCCGCGTCCTGTTGCGTCGCGTCCCAGAACAGCGTCCGCGCCGCGCCGTCGATGCAGTCGCCGCGGTGCATCAGACTCTCCGGCAACCGGCAGTACTGAACCACCAGGTACGGGTTCCGGCGGTGGACGCTGCCGACGTCGCGGCCGTAGCTCCCGAAACAGGACCGCCGACCGATCGCGGGCGCTTCCAGGCAGGCGCCCGCCACCCGCTCCAGGTCCTGGTCGAACACCACCAGCATCTGCGACGTCTGGTACCAGTAGCAGTCGTTCACGTACCGCTCCGGCAACGCGTTGCAGGGATAGTGCGGATCCTCCGCGTCCACGTAGCTCGACTTCTGGCCCACCTCGCCCGACAGGCCGCTCACCACGTTCTCCATGAACACTCCGCTGTGGCACGAGCGCCGGCCCATCTCGTCGCCCAGGCGGCCGCAGATCCCGAGAGCGTCCTCCAGTTCGTAGGCCGTCCACGCCATCACGCCGTGGCCCACCCCGTGAAGGCACTGGTGCCGGCCGAACGCGTCGCTCGCGTCCGGGCACAGAACGTCGACGTCCTCGGCCAGGTTGGCGATGCCCCGCCCCGCGAAGAGCTGCTCCATCACCCCGTGGCGCATGCCGGACTGGCAGGAATCCGCGAGCCCGTCCGCGGCGGCGGCGCCGTAGTCCGCGAACGCCATCCGGCCCAGGTGATGCGCGCCGCCGTGGCAGTCGATGCCGGTCTCCACTTCGCCTGAGCGCAGCAGCTCGAGCGTTTGCGCCGGGCCGTAGGTCTCCATCGCCTCGCGGAGCTTCTCCGTGTCCGCGAGCAGCGCCGCGTAGTCCTCGGCCGTCATCTCCGGCGGCTCGGCGGAGGGGAGGGCGTCCCGCCTCATGACCAGCGGTTCCGGCGTCTCGCCCGGCGGCGTCAGCGCCACGACCAGGGCCGCGTGACCCGGAGCGGCCGCGTTGTGGAAACGCCAGTAGCCGCTTGTCTCGAACGTGTGCGTGAAGCGCGTCGAGCCGTCGTCGCCCCGGCTGTCCGCGGTCCAGGCGGGGGCGTCGCCGTGATCGTGTCCGCCGTGACCGCCGTTCTCGTGACCGTCGCGGTCGCCGTGTCCCGCCTGACCGCCGTTTCCCGCGTGGCTGCCGTGGCCCGCGTGGTCGGGCGCATTCCCGGCGGGCGCGGCGCCATGGTCGGCGTCGCCGTGATCCCCGTGCCCCCCATGCGCGGCGTGCGCGCCGGCATCCGGCGAAACGGCCCCCCGCGTCCCGGCGCCGAACCGGGGCTTCATCCGTCCGCCCGACTCGTCGACCAGCACCACGCGGGTTCCGGTTTCAATGTTGAGGCGGGCCGGCGAGAAGCCCTCGTCCGCGCGGTAGCGGACGACCCGCTCCGGGCCGTCGTTCATGCCGTGGCCGCCGCGGTCGTGTCCAGCGTCCAAGTCCTGGTCCGCCGGTTCGGGATCCGGCGGACCGGGGTCCTGCGCCGCGAGCACCGACGAACAGCCCGACGCGCAGATCGCCAGAACCAACAGCGCGGCGACGCGGAAGCCGTCTCTGTTACTCATCTTGAACTCTCCTTTGCTGGCGAGATAATGGAATCCGGCGGCGCGAGGGACGGACCGTTGGAAGCCAGTCGCCGCCCGCCAGTTTGGTCGCGCCGTTGGTCAGTCCTGGCCGCGGTCGTGAATCTCGGTCGTTCCGCTCGAAACACCTGGTCGGGAATGGCACGGTCGAGGTGTGGCTGGTTCGCTGCCGCATGGCCATGACTCCGGTCGTGGGTTGTGAGCGAGAGGGTCCTCGCGGACCTAAACCTCGATCAACATCCGTGCCGGCTCCCGGATCGCTTCCTTGATCCGGACCAGGAAGGAAACCGCCTCGCGACCGTCGACGATGCGGTGGTCGTAGGTTAGCGCGACGTACATCATCGGGCGGACCACGACCTCGCCGTCGACGACCATCGGCCGGTCCTGAATGGCGTGCAGGCCGAGGACGCCGCTCTGGGGCGGGTTGATGATCGGCGTCGAGAGCAGGGAACCGAAGATGCCGCCGTTCGTGATGGTGAAGGTGCCGCCCTGGAGTTCGTCGATGCGGATCCGGCCCATCCGGGCGCGCCCGGCGAAGTCGGCGATTTGTGATTCGATCTCGGCGAAGGACAGCCTTTCGGCGCTGCGCAGGACGGGAACCATCAACCCGCGGTCGGTACTGACGGCGATGCCGACGTCGTGGTAGTTCCGGTAGATGACGTCCGTGCCCGAGATCTCCGCGTTGAGCCGCGGGAAGCGGCGCAGCGCGTCGACGGCCGCCTTGACGAAGAAGGACAGGAAGCCGAGGCGGACATCGTGCCGTTCGACGAAGGCGTCGCGGTAGCGCTTGCGGAAGTCGATGACCGCGGACATGTCGATCTCGTTGAAGGTCGTGAGCAACGCTGCCTGCTGCTGAGACTGGACCAGGCGCTCGGCAATCCTGCGGCGGATCGGCGTCATGGGGACCCGTTC